>JBJMWE010000400.1:0-22646 GCA_045810285.1 Vitreoscilla sp.
CACGGCACGGCACGGCACGGGCGGCGTGGGCGCGGCGGGACGGCGCGGGCGCGGGGGCGGGCGGACGGCGCGGGCGCGTCGGTCAGGTGGGCCGGCTCATCCCCTCCACCGCGGCAGGTGCAGGATCGCCTCCGCGTTGGACGGCGAGAAGCACGCGTCCGCGGCGGCGCGCCATGGCAGCCAGCGCGAGGCCGTGTGCTCGCGGGGCGCGAGGGTCACCGGCGTGCCCGCGGGCACCTCGAGGGCGAACACATGCTCGGTGTTGTGCGTCACCCCGGGCGCGTAGCGCGCACGCCAGCGCGGGTAGATCTCGTAGACGTTGACGAGCGCGCAGTCGCGCAGCGCGTCCAGCGGGATGCCGGGGCCGCCCACGACGATGCCCGTCTCCTCGCCGACCTCGCGCACGCAGGTGTCGACCAGCGATTCCTCGGCGCTGTCCTTCGAGCCCGTGACGCTCTGCCAGAAGCCCGGCGCGTCGGCGCGCTCCAGCAGCAGCACGTCGAGCGCCGGCGTGTGGATGACGACGAGGACGGATTCGGGGATCTTGTACGGACGGGGGGCGGTGGGCGCAGCGCTCATGCGCCATTCTCGCGCGCGGCCGCCGCGGGCGCGTCACGCGTGCGGGCCGCGCGTGCGCGCCCCGCGGCCGCGACAGCCGAACCACGTGCTCGCGACGCACGGCACGCCCAGGCCGACCCACGTCATCCAGTCCCACGCGCCGTCACCCACGAGCCCGCCGACCAGGCCCGCGCCGCTGAGGACGGCGATGACGATGGGCCACCCCCACAGCGACCAGAACGGCGAGGCGTTCATGCAGCAGCCCCCTTCGGCCTGCGCACCGCGCCGCGCTTGCTCAGCCACAGGTACAGGCCGCTGCCCAGCACGAGGATGGTGATGACGTCGAGCACGGCCCACAGCCACTGCATCGGCACGCCGCCGTAGTCGCCGAAGTGCAGCGGCTGCGACAGCAGCAGCGTCGTCATGTACCAGGGCGGCTCCTGGCTGGACGACACCTCGCCCGTGACGGCGTCCACCAGCACCGGCTGCACCAGGCGCTCGGTCAGGCGCGTGCGTCCGCGCATGAACACGCCGTAGTGGTGCTCGCTGGCCCAGGCGCTGCCGGGGAAGGCGATGAACGCGATCTTCATGTGCGGCTCGCGCGCCCGCGCGTTCGCGAAGGCCTTCTCCAGCGAGCCGAGCCGTGCCAGCGGCGGCAGGCCGCGGTAGTGCGACAGCAGTTGCGCCACCTGGTCGTCGCGCCAGTGCTCGATGACGAGGTCGGCCCAGGTGTTGATCATGCCGGTGGCACCCACCACCAGCGCCCAGGTCACCGTGACGATGCCCAGCAGGTTGTGCAGGTCCAGCCACTTCACGCGCGTCGAGCGCTCGTGGCGCACCTCGCCGAAGCGCAGCTTGCGCATGAACGGCGCGTACAGCACGATGCCCGAGACGATCGCCACCAGCATCAGCAGGCCCATGAAGCCCAGGAACAGCTTGCCCCACAGGCCGGCGAACAGCTCGACGTGGATCGTGTGGATCACCCCCATCACGCCGCCGTCGATCTTCGGTTCCGCCAGCGGCTGGCCGGTGCGCGCGTCGACGGCCACCTGCTTCAGGTCGGTCGTGGCGTGCGGCGTGTCGCCCATCGTCACGTACCAGAGGGTGTCGTCGTCGGGCTCCTGCGACACGTACATGCCCACCTTGGACGGGAAGCGCGACTTCGCCGCCGCCATCACCTGGTCCAGCGTGGCGCGCGGCGCGTCCGCCGGCAGCGCCGGCGCGACGACCTCGGTGCCCAGCCACGCGCCGATCTGGTGGTGGAACACCAGCGGCAGGCCCGTCAGGCACAGCACCAGCAGGAACAGCGTGCTGACCAGGCTGCTCCACTTGTGCAGCCAGGACCAGGCGCGCGTCGCGGCGGGGCTCATCAGTACGCGAAGGTGCCCGACACGAGCACCGTGCGCGGCGCGCCCACCGTCAGGTAGCCCTGGCCGGGATAGCCGCCCGCGGACGCCCAGTAGTTGCGGTTGGTGACGTTGTCGACGCCCGCGCGCAGCGTGACCTGGTGCGTGCCGACGTCCATCTCGTAGCGCGCGCCGATGTCCAGTCGCGTCCACGCGGGCACCACCTGGGTGTTGCCGGAATCCGCGTACTGCCTGGCCGTGTGCACGCCGCGCACGTTCAGCGCGAGGCCCGGCACGCCCGCCACGTCGAAGTCGAAGCCGAGGTTGAACTGCGACTTCGGCGAGCCGATCACCTGCTTGCCCGAAAGCTTCGCGTCGAGGAAGCTCGCGCCGCCCAGCACGCGCACGCCGGGCAGCGCCTCGCCGTAGACGGAGATCTCGGCGCCGCGGTTGCGCTGCGTGGCCAGCTGCTCGAAGGTGGCGCCGTCCAGGCCGTAGTTCGCCTTGCGCGACTGGAACACGCTCACGGTGCCGCCGTACGAGCCGGTGTCCACCTTCACGCCGATCTCGCCCTGCCGGGTCTGGTAGGGCTTGAACGCCTGGCCGCCGTTGGTGACCGGGTGCACGGCACCACCGCCGAAATAGGTCAGCGGCGCGACGTCGCCCGCCACCAGGCCCTCGATGTACGTGCCGTAGAACGACACCTGCTTGTTCAGCTTGAACACGAGGCCGGCCACCGGCGTGATGCGCGAGCCGGTGCTCGCGGGCGTGGTGACCGCCCCGCTGCCGTAGTCGAACGACGTGCTCTCGATCTGCTGGCGGCGTGCACCGAGCGTCAGCAGCACGCGGTCGTCGGCGAAGGACAGCGTGTCGGCCAGCGCCTCGCTGCGGGTGACCACGCGCAGCGTCGTGAGCGGATCGGACAGGTTGCTGCCGCCCGTGTAGTACGTCTCGTCGGGAATCGCGATGAACGCGCTGTCGTACAACGTTCCCGCGGGCACGCCCCCGAAATTGCTGAAGGCGAACGCGTTCTTCGACACCGCCTGGTACGCCCCGAACGAGCCCACCACCGTGTGCCGGATGGATCCCGTGCCGAAGCTGCCGCGCAGGCCCACCTCGCCCGTCTTGATCGAGTCCTTGCGCGTGTTGGCCGCCGCGTACAAGGACTGCGTGCCGTCGACGGCGAAGATGCTCGGCACCTCGAGCTGGTTGTCCTCATGGCCGTCGCGGAAGCCGCCGGCCGCCCAGGCCGTCAGCGACGGCAGGATGTCGAGTTCCGCGCGCAGCGTGCCGAAGGTGTCGCGCTCGTGCGAGTACGACCACTTCTGCGCGAACTGCCTGCTGGCGTCGGGTGCGGCCGGCACGCCGCCGAACACGTTGATGTTGGGCGTCGCGCCCTTGACGTCGTTGTCCTGCGTGCCGATGTCGGCCGACACGCGCAGCCCGCCCGCGTGCCAGTCGGCGCCCAGCAGCGCGGCGTCGAGCTTGTCGCGCTCGCCGCGCACCGCGGTGTCGCCCTCGCTGTGCACGACGTTGGCGCGCAGGCCCAGCGCCTTGCCGGCGCCGAAGCGGCGGCCCACGTCGACGGACTCGGACAGCTGGCCGGCGGCCAGGCCCACGGTGACCGAGGCCTGCGGCGCGTTGCCCGCGCGCTTGGGCATCACGTTGACCGCGCCGCCCAGGCCGCTGCCGCCCGGGGCCGCGCCGTTGAGGAAGGCGCTGGCGCCGCGCAGCACCTCGACGCGCTCCACCAGCTGCGCCGCCAGGTACTGCCGCGGCAGCAGGCCGTACAGGCCGTTGTACGAGATGTCGTCGGAGTACACGACGAGGCCACGCACCATGTAGGCCTGCTGGAAGTTGCCGAAGCCGCGCGTCACGCGCACGGCCGGATCGTTCTGCAGCACGTCCGCGAGGCTGGCGGCCTGCTGGTCCTCGATCAGCTTGGCGGTGTAGTTCGTGATGGTCAGCGGCGTGGACATGACGTCCTGGCTGCCCAGCAGGCCGACGCGGCCGCCGCGGGCCACCTGGCCGCCCGCGTACGGCGGCTTCAGGCCGCCGGCCGAGGCGTCGGCGCTGATCACGACTTGCTGCGTCTCCGGTTCGCTCGCGGCCGCGGCGGGCGCGGCGGCGGCTTGCCCGTGGGCCTGGCCGGCGGCCAGCAGGAGGACGGCGGTGGAGAGCGCGCTGAGGCGGAAGGTGGCGTGCGGCATGGAATTCCTGAGTGGCGATTGCCTGTGGATGCGATTGATTCTCATTCAATTCTATGCAAGTCCGGCCCGGTCCGCCGCGACTCGGCGCACCGGGACGCGGCGAAAGGCGGGCGTGTGGCGCGCGTGCATCGGTCGTCGAGGCCCATCGTAGGCGCGGTGCCGCGCCGGGGCTGCGCCGTCCGGGTCAACGACTGTCGCGTGCGGGCACGGCCGCCAGCCGGCCGCGCACGACCGGCCGGCGCGCGACGCTGGCCTCGGCGAAGGCCCAGAACAGCGCCATCTGCGCGAGTTCGTCCGACGCGCCGGAGGACGACTGGTGCCCGCCCGTCATGTCGACGCGCAGCAGCACGGGCTTGCCCGAGCGCGTGTGCGCGCGCAGCGCCGCGATCCACTTGGCCGATTCCCAGTAGCTGACCCGGTCGTCGCGCAGGCCGGCCGTGGCCAGCACCGCGGGGTAGGCGGCGGCATGCACGTTCTCGTACGGCGAGATGGCCGCCAGGTTGTCGTAGGCGCGCGGGTCGGCCAGCGGGTCGCCCCAGTCGGCGCGGAACACGGGCACCAGCGGGTGGGTGGTGTCGGACATGGTGTTGAGCATGTCGACGAAGGGCACCTGCGCGATGACGCCGGCGTAGCGGTCGGGCCGCTCGTTCATCGCCCCGCCCATCAGCAGGCCGCCGGCCGACAGGCCGTACGCCACGCACCGGCCCGGCGCGCCATGGCCCTGGGCGACGAGGTGGTCGGTGCAGGCGTTGAAGTCGGTGAAGCTGTGGCGCTTGGAGAACAGGCGGCCGTCGAGGAACCAGCGCCGCCCCTTCTCCGAGCCGCCGCGCACGTGCGCGATCGCGTACGCCCAGCCCCGGTCGACGAGCGCCAGCGCCGGCACCGAGAACAGCGGTTCGGCCGCGATGCCGTACGCCCCGTAGCCGTACACCAGCAAGGGCCCGCGGCCGTCGGCGCGGCGGCCGCGCCGCGTCAGCAGGGTGATGGGCACCTGTTCGCCGTCGGGCGCGCGGGCATGCAGGCGGCGCAGCTCGTAGCGCGCGGGATCGAAGCCGGCGACGTGCGTCCGGGCGAGCACGCGCCGCGCCCCGCTGCGCAGGTCCACGCCCACCCAGCGCGGCGGCGTGCGCGGCGACTGGAACACGAGCCGCAGCTCGGTGCCGGCGGCGTCCTGCACGTCGTCGAACGCCAGCGTGCCCGGGTCTTCGTCGGCGCGCACGACGAACTCGTCGCCGGCGCGGTCGCGCACCACCACCGACAGCCGTTCGGCCTCGCGCTGGCGCCACGCGAGGTGGCCGGCGAACGCGCGCACGTCCAGGATGTCGACGCCCGCGCGCGCAGGTCGCAGCGGCGTCCAGTGCGCGCGTCCCGGGGCGTCGAGCGAGGCCGTCATCAGGCCCGCGTCGACCGCGCCGCCGGCGTCGGTGAGGATCACCAACTGGCCGCCCCAGTCCTCGACCTGGTAGTGCAGGCCGGGCTCGCGCGGGTGCACGAGCACCGGCTCGGCCGTCGGCGACGCGGCCGGCACCAGGCGCCATTCGTCCATGTCCGGCCCGAACACGCGGATCGAGCACCACGCGTCCGACGCCGCTCGACCCAACCACGTGAACAGCGTCGGATCCGGCTGGTCCAGCACCAGCGCGTGGGCGATCTCGCCGCGTGCCGGCGTGCGGTAGGTCTTCGACGGCCGGCCGAACTCGTCGCGCCACAGCCAGAGGATCCACTGCGAATCGGGCGACACCGTCAGGCCGTGCCAGCCGTAGGCGTCCTCCCAGCTGCGGATGTCGCCGGTACGCAGGTCGTGAACGCAGACACGGTGGCGGTCGCTGCCGTGCACGTCCTCGAGCCAGACGTAGAGCGAGTGGTCGGGGCTGGGCTGCGCCTCGATGACGCGATAGTAGGACTGGCCGCGGCTGCGCGCCTGTTCGTCGAGCAGCACCTCCTCCGGCCCGCCGCCGACGGGCCGGCGCACGTGCACGACGTGATCGTCGCCGGGCCGAACGCGCACGTCGTAGACGAAGCCGCCGCGGGTCAAGGGCGGCAGCGCACCCGTCTCGCTGCCGTAGGCCGCCATCGCGGCGCGCCAGCGCGCCTGGGCCGGGCGCGTGGGCGCGAGCACGGCGTCGGCGTAGGCGTTCTCGTCGTCGAGATGGCGGCGGATCTCCGGATCGATGTCGCGCGTGCCGGCCAGGAACGCCTGGTAGTGCGGATCGCGCAGCCATGCGTAGTCGTCGACGCGCACGCGGCCCAGCTGCTCGATGCGGCGCGGTCGCTTCGGCGTGACGGGCGGGCGGGGGACGTCCGTTGCGTCCGCGTGCGCCGTCGCGGCGAACGGCCGTGCCGGCCACGCCGCCGCGATCGCCGCGGCCAGCACGCTGCGGCGCCTCATCCGCGGCCCGGGTTGAAGCGGCGCATCCACGCGGGCAGCGCGGCGTCCGGCTGGGCGTCGAGGCCGGCGAGGATGTCGACATAGACGTCGTCGCGCTCGTCCTGGCCCAGCTTGTATTTCTCCTGGCTCGCGAGGACCTCGGCGCGGAACGCGATCACCCGCTGCGCGAGCTGGGCCAGGCGCGGCCCCATGTCGTCGATGGACCAGGCGTCGACGCGGCCGGCTTCCATGCGCTCGGCGAGCTCGCGCAGGTGGGCGACGATGGCGTCGGGCTGCTCCATGAGCCGCACGTCCACCTGCAGCTGCGCGCTGGCGTAGTTCCACGTCGGCGCCTGCGTGCGGTCGGCCATCCACGACGGCGACACGTAGCCGTGCACGCCCAGCCACAGCACGGTGGCGCGGCCGTCGGCCCGCAGCGCGGCGACCTGCGCGTTGCTGCGCGCGAAGTGGCCCTCCACGGCCACGATGCGGCCATCCGACGCGAAGCGGGGAACGAGCGGCAGCGGCGTCGACAGCAGGCCGGCGGGGCCGGCGCTGCAGATCCAGGCGAGCGGCTGCTGGCGTGCCAGGTCGGCGAGATCCTGCGGGCTGCGCGGCGCGAAGCGGTGGGGCGGTGCGGTCATGCCGGAAGCCTAGTGCGGCGCGTCGCGGCAGTCCATCGTCGACGGGCCGCCCGCTCGCGCGTGCGGGCCAGGCGGGCGGATACCGGAACCCGCGAGCGTCTCAGTGCACGTAGCGGCTGGGCGGCACGCCGAACGCGCGCTGGAAGGCGGCGGTGAACGCGCTGGGGCTCTCGTAGCCGACGTCGTAGGCCGTGGTGGTGACCGGCTGGCCACGTGCCAGGCGCGCCATCGCCTCGAGCAGGCGCACGCGCTGGCGCCATTCGGCCAGGCTCATGCCCGTCTGCTCGCGGAACAGCCGCGTGAAGGTGCGCCGGCTCATGCAGGCGCGCGCGGCGAGGTCGTCCAGCGAATCGGCGCGGGTCGGGTCGGCCACGAGTTCGCGGCAGATCGCACCCAGGCGCGGCTCCTGCGGCATGGGCACGCTGTGGCTGGCCACGCTCGGGGCGTCGATGCTCTCGAGCAGCAGCCGCACGATCAGGCCGTCGCGGCCGGCGTTGTCGTATTCGCGCGGGAGCGCCATCGTCTCGAGGATCAGCGCGCGCAGCAGCTCGGAGACCTCGATCACGCGGCACTCGCGCCGCGCGTCGCCGCTGGCCTCCACGTACAGCGTGCGGATGGACACGGCGCTGCGGCAGGTGACCTCGTGGTCGACGCCCGCCGGCATCCAGATGGCGCGCTGCGGCGGCACCACGTAGCTGGCGCGATCGGTGACGACGGACATCACGCCCGAGGCCGCGTACAGCAGCTGCGCCCGCGCGTGGTGGTGGCGCGGGTCGACGAAGTTGGCGGGGTATTCGTCCGCGAGCGCCACGACGGGGCGCGGGACGTCCAAGAGGTCGCGGCTGCTGATCGTCATGGGCGTATTTAGCAAGAAACGGGCGCGACCGACAAGGGGGCGTCGCCTGCCTGTTGCTGCGCGCACGCCGCTGCCCGGCCTCGATAGTCACTGGCCCGCCGACGCCAGCAGCGCGCGCCCGCCCCGCTACCCTTGCCGCATGACACTGTCCCCGGACGCCGCGCCCGCAGACGACCTCACCCCCGACATGCGCCGCTTCCAGCGCTGGCTGGCCGCCGCCTACGCGAAGCATCCGCCGCTGGACAGCGTCGCCCTGCCCGAGGCGCGCCTGATCGCGGAGCGCGTGCGCGCCCCGCTGGCGCAGGGCGGCCCGGTGATGGTGCGCCGGCACGACCTGCCGGTCGACACCCCGCACGGCCCGGTGCGCGTGCGCATCCATACGCCGACGGAAGCCGGGCGCCACGCCGCCCTGCTCTACCTGCACGGCGGCGGCTGGGTCTTCTTCAGCATCGACACGCACGATCGCCTCATGCGCGAGCTGGCCGCGCGCAGCGGCCGCGTCGTCATCGGCGTCGACTACGCACGGGCGCCCGAGGCGGGCTACCCGGTGGCGCGCGAGCAGGCCGTCGCCGCCTGGCGCTGGGCACGCGACAACGCCGCCACGCTGGGGCTCGACCCCGGCCGCATCGCCCTCGGCGGCGACTCCGCCGGCGCCAACCTGGCGATCACCGCGGCCCTGCAGCTGCGCGACGCCGGCGAGCGGCCCGACGCCCTGCTGCTGAACTACGGCGTGTTCGGCGACGACGACCGCACCGAGTCGTACAGCCGCTTCGACGGGCCCGGCTACAACCTGGGCCGTGACGAGATGCGCGGCTTCTGGGATCGCTACGCCGGCGAAGCGCGGCCGATCGCCGACCCCCGGGCGGTGCCGCTGAGGGCCGAGCTGGCCGGCCTGCCACGCTGCTGCCTGGTGGTGCCCGAATGCGACGTGCTGCGCGACGACAGCCTGCAACTGGCCGAGCGCCTGCGCGACGCCGGCGTGCCCGTCGCCCTGCAGCGCCATGCGGGCGCCGTGCACAGCTTTCTCGAGGCGGTCTCGATGTCGGAGACGGCCGAGCGCGCCCTGGCGGACAGCGGCGCCTGGTTGCGCGGCGACGGCTCCGGCTGAGCGGCTCGCCAGGCCAGGCTGCGCGCGCCCGCGCGACCTGCGAAAATGGCGGATTGACCGTTTCGCCGCCTCATGAATCCGCAAGTCCAAGCCAAGCTCGACGACCTCCAGGCCCGGATCCACCAGGTCGACGACTACGAGCGCAAGGGGCTGCTCCGCGCCGAGCAGGCCCAGGCCCAGCGGGCCGCGCTGCGCAGGCAGATGATGGAAGCGGTGATCCCCGACATGCCCGCGCCCGCGCTGCCGATGCGCACGCGCGCCTGGGGCATCGTGGCGATGCTCGTGCTGGTGGGCGCCGCCACCGCCTACCTGCTGTCGGGCCATGCCGGCCTGCGCCGCCGCAGCGAGACCTTGCTCGAGCAGGGCAAGATCGCCGCCGCGCAGGACGCGCAGATGCGGCGCGAACGGCTGGAGCGCATCAGGCGCGGCGAATCGCTGGCCCCCGACAAGTACGGCCGCTTCGCGCCCGCGGCGTCGGACGCGGCACCCGCGGCGCCCGCGAGCGCGAGTTCGAAGAATGCCAGCGCGGACGCGATCGCGCCGCTGCTGTCCGGCCGCGTCACGCTGGCCCCGAAGTTCGAAGGCCAGGTCGCCTCCGACGACACGCTGTTCGTCACGGTGCGCACGCCCGACGACCCGACCGGCCTGCCGCTGGCGCAGATCCGCGTCGAGGTCAGCAACCTGCCGTTCGACTTCAACATCGGCACGCGCGAGATGATCGGCTCGCCCGACCGCTTCCTGCACGCCGACAAGGTGATCGTGTCGGCGCGCATCTCGCGCAGCGGCAGCGGCCGCGCGAAGGCCGGCGACCTGGTGGGCCAGTCGGCGGTCGTGCAGCCCTGGGCCAACGACGTGCGCTTCACGATCGACCAGGAAGTGCGCTGACGCGCCCCGCGCGCGCGCCATGCCCCCGCGAGCGCCCGCGCATGGCCCGCCCGCCCGACCTCGAGACCGACGCTGCCGGCCTGAGCCATCGCCACGCGCTATGGGAGGCGCTGTCGGAGCTGTGGCTGGACACCGGGCTGCAGCCGCGCGACATCGAGCGTCTCGCGCGCGCCATCACCGCGACGCCCTATACGCTGGCGCAGGTACGCGCGATCCATGAGTCCGAGGTGGCGCCGGCGGTCTCGGGCAACCTGACGCTGGTGACCGGCGAATGGGCGTACTTCGATCCGGCCTGGCTGCGCGAACGCTGCACCGCGCAGGCGCGGCTGCGCGACGTGCCGGGTCATCGCCTGGCGGCATGGCTGCGGCGGCCATGGGTGCGATTCCATACGGGCGACCTGTGGCGGCGGATCGAAGCGCGGCTGGCGGACATGGGCCACGGGTAGTGCGCGCGGCGACATGAAGCCGTGTCGCGCGATCGACGGACGGCCCCGGCTGCGCATATCCGGACGTCGTCGCCGCGTCATCTCGCTTGACGATGCGCGCCGGTTGCGTCCTTCCTAGAGTTCATTGCACCTCGCACCGGGCCGCGCCCGTCGCGGCAAGCGCTCGCCGTCCGCCAGAAGGACGGCACGACACCTGGACAAGGGGCTTCGATGACACTCCATCTCGCGCAGACGCTCGCCTGGAAGCAATCTCTCGCCGCGACGACGGCCGCGGCCGCGGCCGAGCTCGCCATGCTCGACGACCTGCAGGGCAACATCCTCAAGGGCCACGGGCGCCCGCATACCAGCAACCTCTTGGTGACCTTCGATGCAGGACGCGCAGCGCAGGCGCGCAGGTTCCTGGCCAGCGTGGGTCATGACGTGACCACGGCGCTCGACCAGCTCACGGGTGCCGAGGCGCATCGCCTCAGCGGGATCGACGCAGGAACCTTCGTCACCGTGCTGCTGTCCGCAGCGGGCTACGAGGCGCTCGGGCGCTCGGACGCCTGCCCGACGAACGCCGCGTTCAAGGCCGGCATGGCGGCGCGCGACCTGAACGATCCGCCCGTCGCGGAATGGGATGAATCCTTCGTCGGTCTCCACGCGATGATCCTCGTGGCCACGAGCGATGCCGCGTGGCGCGACTCGGCGAGCGCCGCCATCATGGCCCGCATCGCCGCGACCGGCGGCGCGGTGCGCCTCGCCGGCAGGCTGGACGGCAACGCGATGTTCAATGCCGACGGCCGCGGCATCGAGCACTTCGGCTATGTCGACGGCCGCAGCCAGCCGCTGCCGCTGAAGGAGGACGTGGACCACGAGGCGAGCCACGCCGGCACGCGCCTGTGGGACCCCGCGATCTTCCTGGACCAGTTGCTCGTGCCCTGCCCCGGCGGCCGCCTGGCAGTGAGCCACGGCAGCTACTTCGTCATCCGCAAGCTCGAACAGGACGTGCAAGCCTTCAAGGCGCGCGAGATCGAGCTCGCGCAGGCGCTGGACGCCGAAGCCGTCGAGGATCCCACGCACGAGCCGGTCGGTGAGCGCGCCGGAGCGAGCGTCGTCGGGCGATTCGAGAACGGCACGCCGGTCACGCTCGACAGGCGCGAGGCGCCGCTGGCCTCGCGCAGCGACGACGCCGTCCGCAACGACTTCGACTACCGCGACGACAAGGCGGGCCTGCGATGCCCGTTCGCCGCGCACATCCGCAAGGCCAACCCCCGCTCGGACGTCACGGGCTCGAAGTCGCACCTGATGGCCAGGCGCGGCATCCCCTATGGCCAGCGCAAGGACGATGCGAACGACGACGCCACCGCGGACAAGGCCGCGGGCGGCGTCGGCCTGATCTTCATGGCCTACCAGGCCGACATCGTCAACCAGTTCGAATTCACGCAGAACAAGTGGGTCGACAATCGCCAGTTCGCGCGTCCGCTCGTGATCGGTGGCCCGGAGACGGGCATCGACCCGGTGATCGGACAACTGCCGTCACCGGCTCCGAACCCCCCCGCCGCGGGCCAGCTCTATCCGCTGGAATGGGACAGGCGCCTGAGCGGCACGCCGTTCGACTTCTCGGGCTTCGTTACGATGCGCGGGGGCGAATACCTGTTCGCGCCGTCGATCTCGTTCCTCAAGTCGCTGTCGTGAGTCGAGCAAGGCGCCGGCAATGCCCGCCGCCCGTCCGCATCCGATGCGAGGCCGCGATGGCCTCATGGGAGGAAACATGGCTCTGCCCCTACCCTACGATCCGCCGGCCGGGCTCGCCGACCTGGCGGCCATCCCGGGCCATCTGGCCCTGTGGAGCGAGTTCGTGCAGGACCAGATGCACAGGAGCGTGCGGGCCCTGCAGGAGAACCTCATCCATGAGCCGGGCGCGACGCCTCAGTTCTTCGGCGCCGCCAGTCCGCCTGCCGGGCCGGTGGTCGCCCACGACATCCTCTGGAACGCATTTCCCAGGGAACTGCTGCGGCGGTTCGGGCGCAGCCAGGCCCTCGTGATGGCAGACCGCCTGTGGCCGCTGCCGGCCTACCAGATGGGCTGGCGCTACGAGCCGCATCGGCCGCTGCCGGACGACGACGTGCTTGCGAGCATGAACGTCGGCTATCCGCGAGAGTTCTTCTACCGTCCCCAGAACGAGTACTGCGAGTGGCGCGTCGAACGCAACGAGCGCGGGCGCCTGATACGCGTGACGTTCACGACGGAGCCGCCCGAATACTGGCAGGCGATGGCCGGCGCGCCGATCGCGCAGACGGACGTCGAGTTCACGGGCGACATCGACAAGGTGGCCGCGCTCTACCAGCATCACGTCGATCCGCGCGTGGTTCCCGCGGATCTCGTGGCGCCGCGGAGTGTCGCGAGCCGCGAACTGCTGCTGGTCGCGGGCCGCTACAACATCTACAACCGGTGGAACACGACTGACGGCATCATGCACCTGTGCTCGCCGCCCAACGCGCTGGCCGCCGAGATCCGCCTTGCCGCGAACGCGACCCAGCGATTCAGGAACCGGCGCGGCGGCATCGTCGATCGGCCGGACGTGCTGATGGCCTCATCCGGGCTCGGCGGCGCGAACCGCAACAGCGACACCGCCATCGCCGCCGCCGTCAACGCCCTGGCGCGCGAAGGGCGCGACATCTCGCTCGCGAACCCGATCGGGATCTGCATCGACCACGTCGACACCGCCGGCTGGGCATTTCCCGCAGGGTCGGACCGGGCCGCCTGCGTGCGGCCGACGCGCGGCGGCGGGCGCGACATCCAGCGGCTGGTCGTCCAAGCGCCTTGCGGCCACGACCTGGAGGACATCACCATCGGCGGCGTCCCGATCCGATACGGCGGGCAGATCGCCGAGTGCATCACCGTCCGGCTGACCGGCGTCGCCACCGTCGCCACGGGCCACGTCAACTCGCCGGTCGCGCTGACGACCGCGGGGTACGTCTTTCCGCACGGCGGCAGCGAGGTGTTCGTCGGATCGCGCCGCGGCGCGCCACCCGGCACCGTGCAGGCCTACGTGGACGACACCGGGACACCGCCCGCAGCCGATCGAAACGAGCGAAGGCTTCCCGATTTCGTGCATCGGGGGCAAGTCCGATGACCGCGATCCGGAAGCGGCGGCGCCCCGAGCCCGTCCTCGACCTGCGGCGCATCCAGGGCATCGCGGTGCCGGGATTCTTCAAGCCCAGCCAGGCGCTCATCCACGTGCGCTACGACCGGACCTTCGACGCCGTGCGCCGGACACGCACGCTGCTGCGCGAGCTCATGCCGCTGGTCACGACCGGCCGGCAAGCGCTCGCGGACCGGGCGGACCATCGGGCGGGCCGCGCCGCGCATGCCCGGCGCGATCCGCTGATGGCGATCGGCTTCACCTACCCCGGGCTCTGCGGACTGGCCGCCGGTGCCACGGCCATCCGCAGCGAGGCCTACCGCGCGGGCCTGGCGGCGCGGTCGTCGTTGCTGGGCGATCCCGTGGACCCGGCGACCTGGGTCGTCGGGACACCCGCCAGCCCGCTCGACTTCATGCTCGTCATTGCCGGTGACCATCCAGGTGACGTCGATGTTCTGGCCCGGCACGTCATGGCACTCGTCGCGGACGCCGGCCTCCAGGCGCAACGCCAGGACGGCTACAAGCACACGCACGGCGCACAGGGCCGCGAGCATTTCGGCTTTGCCGATGGCGTCTCGCAGCCGGGTATACGCGGCCGCGCCACGCGCGGACGCCGGGACTTCATCACGCGCAGCCACATCGCAGCCGACGACTGGCCCGCCTCGGCGCTGTACGGGTACCCGGGGCAGGAACTGGTCTGGCCGGGAGAATTCGTCCTGGGCTACCCGAAGTCCGGGCCCGACCCGCTGAGGCCGGGTCCCATCGCGCGACCCGACCTGCCTTGGATGAAGAACGGCGCCTACCTGGTCTACAACCGGATTGCCCAGGACGTCGGCGAGTTCTGGCGCACGATGCGCGCCGAGGCGGAGAAGCTCGCCGCACGGCCCGGGTTCGCGCATCTCGGCGACGAGGTGGAACTCGCCGCCCACCTCGTCGGACGCTACCCGGACGGCGCGCCCGTGAGCCGCGTCCGCGGCCGTGCGGACGTCCCGCTCCGCGACCTTGGACGCGACGCGCTGGCCAACAACCAGTTCTGCTTCGAATCGGCCTCCAGGGCCCCTCGCCTCGCCCACGGCAACGACCCCTATCCGCCGGCGATGCCCGATGCGCTGGGCATCGCCTGCCCGTTCGCCGCACACATCCGGCGGGCGAATCCGCGCGATTCGGTCACCGACGTGGGCGGCGAGAGCGCCACCTGCCAGCACCGCATCCTGCGCGTGGGCGTGCCGTTCGGCCCGCCCCGCGCAGATCGCCACGCGCCGTCCGATGCGCACGAGCCCGAACGCGGATTGCTGTTCCTGTCCATCCAGGCATCGATCGAGGAGCAGTTCGAATTCCTGCAGGCGCGATGGATCAACGACACGCGGCGCTCGAACGCGGGGGCCGGCCACGACCTGGTCGCCGGGCGCGGCGGTGGCGCGGCACCCCAATGCACGCTCAGGGCCGCGGACGGCACGACGGCGACAGTCCAGGCACCCAAGGCGTTCGTCGCGTCGACCGGCGGTGCCTATCTCTTCGTGCCCTCGCTGCCAGCGCTGCGCCGGGTGCTGGCGGCCAATCAGTGACGGGCGGTGATCGGCGGTACCTCCGCGGCGCGCAGCAGCAGCGCCTCGATGCTGCGCACGCCGAGCTTGTCGCGTACCGCCTGGATCTGGCTCCGGACAGTGGCCACGCTCACCCCGTGCGACGCCGCGATCTCGCGTGCCGTGGAGTTCCCCACGAGCGCCCGGAACACACGTCGTTCGGCGAAGGTCAGGCCATGCGAGTTCGACAGCATCTCCAGGCCCAGCGGCGAGCAGACCGCGCTGCGCCCCATCATCACGACCGCGGCGGGCCGCCCGCCGCCGCCGGAGTGCACGGGCATCAGGGCGACCATCATCCGATCTCCGTCGTTGTCCACGCTGACAAGGCAGCTGCGCAGGCGCACGGCGGCGTCGCGCAGCGCATTGCTCCACGCCTCCTTTCCCGCGCCGATGCAACACACGCGATCGCCTGCGACGCACAGCATGCGCGCGCGCTCCAGCTCGCGCTGCGCCGCGATGTTCGCGTAATGGAGCTCCCCTTGCGGCCCACAGGCCAGCACCCCGCATTCGATGCGGTCGACCAGTGCCGCCAGCAGCTCATGGGTGGGGGCGCGTACGATGGGCGGTGCGGCGGCCTCCAGGGCAGCGGATGGCGTCGTGTACATGGCGGGCTCCTCTCTGTCGTCGATGGGCGCCCCTGGCAGCATTCAAGCGGACGGGGCGGATGTCGCCACTCTCGCGCCTGGCCGCCCGCAAGTCCTTTAGCCGGCTAAAAGAGTCCTAATCGTCGCTGTCGGGACTCCTACGACTTGATGATGCGCAGCTGGCACGGCGCCCGCAGACTGCCCTCCTGGACCCATCACAAGCCGCCATCCCCACTCTCGAGGAGAAAGCCCATGTCCGATCCCACGTCCAACGCACTCGCGAAGACCGCCGCAACGCTCAAGGCCATGGTCGGCGACCTGGGACGCATCTCCGAGAACGGCCTGGCGCCCACCAACCGCGTCGACCTCGAGGAGCTCAGGGCGCGGGCGGCCAGCCTGTCGGCCGACGTCACGACGCTGGGCACGTCGCTCGCGGCGATGGGCGCGCACACGGCCGCCGGGCATGGCCAGGTCGCCGCCACCAAAGGCGCGTTCGCCGGCCCCATGACCAGGGCCACGGACGCGCAAGCCTCCCTGACGGCCATCGATCGCACGCAGCTTGCGGCCGGCACGGTCGCGGCGATCGACGCGCTCCAGCTGCGCGCGACGCGGCTCGCCGCCGACACACTCGATGCCCAGGGCCGCTTTCCCAAGCTCTGAGGACGCGGCGCCGCCTTTCCGCCCGAGCCATGTCGCCGTCGCCGATCCCCACCGAGGCCTCTCGTCGTCTCGGGTCCAGCTTGCGCTGCAACAGCGCCCAGGAGACGCTGGCGCGCGCGACGCCCCTCATGGACCGGCTGGGCATCTCCCGTGTCACGGACATCACGCGCCTGGACCGGCTGGGCCTGCCCGTGCATGCAAGCATCCGCCCGCGCGGGCAGGCGCTGTGTGTCAATGCGGGCAAGGGCGTGCAGGCGATCGAGGCCCGCGTCGGCGCGCTGATGGAAGCGATCGAGTTCGCGGTGGCCGAGCCGCAACAGAGCCAGTGGAAACGCCGGGTACTGCGCCTCGGCGAGCTCGCGGACGAGTGGAACGGCGACCTGGCGCTGTTGCAGCTCGCGCCCAGGATCGGCCCGGCGCCATCGCCGGATCGCCTGGTCGATGTCGTCGCCTGCGAGGATCTGGCGGGCGGTCCCGGCATGCCGTTGCCGGCCGAGCTCGTCTTCGTGCCGTTCGGCGATGCACATGGGACACCCCTGTGCGGCTGGTCCACCAACGGCCTCGCGTCCGGCAACTCCGTCGCCGAGGCGACGCTGCACGCCCTGCTCGAGGTGCTCGAGCGCGACGCCATCGCGATGAATCTTCCCTGCGATGTCTCGTCCTGGTTGCCGCCAGCCGAACTTCCTGCGCCGTTCGCCGCGCTCGCGCATCGATGGCAGGCGCTCGGAGTCGCCCTGTCGGTGCGCTTCGTTCCCAACGAGTTCGGCCTGCCCTGCTTCCGCGCACTCCTGCATGAACGCGACGGAGAACTGCGGGGACTCGCGCAAGGCACGGCGCTGCATCTGGACGCGCAGATCGCCCTCGCCCGGGCGGTGTGCGAGGCGGCGCAATCGCGCCTGAGCCACATCCATGGCGGGCGCGACGACATCACGCGCTACTTCGACTCGCACGGCGACGGCCGCCGGCCGGCGTCGCCCGTCGAGGACACGGTCGCCTTCCGGGAGGCCTTCGACACGGACCGTCGGGTCGCCTGGCGCGATGTCCCTTCCTGGCGGGTCGACGATGCGCCCCTGGAGCGACTGCTGGGCGCGCTCGTCGACGCGCTGCATGGCCGGGGCTTCCGGCAGGTGCTGCGGCACCGCTTCGCGTGCGACCTGAACGGCCTGCACGTCGTCAAGGTGATCGTGCCGCGCTGCGAACCGAACGAGCACGGCCTGCATCGAATGGGTGAACGCCTGTTCGCGAAGGTCGCGGCCCATGCCTGAGACGTTGCTCTTCGCGGGGCCGTCCGCCTTCGGCATCGCGCCGTCCGTGTTCCGCGACGCGCAGGTGCGCCTGCGGCCACCGGCACGTCGCGGCGACATCGAGCGGCTGCTGGATGACGAGCCGGCCGAGCCCGGCGTCCTGATCGTCGCGGACGGCATCTTCCAGGTCGCCGCGGCCGTGTCGCACGCGGAGCTCTGCGCGGCCATGGACGCCGGCTGGCAGGTCTGGGGCGTCTCGAGCCTCGGGGCCATTCGGGCGCACGAGCTCCGCCACGAGGGCATGCACGGGTTCGGCGAGGTCTTCGCGATGTTCTCCCGACTGGAGGACTTCACGGACGACGAGATGTGCCTCCTCCATTTCCCCGAACCGCCGTACTTCCCGGTGACGGAGGCGCTGGTGAACGTGCGGCACGCGCTCGCGCGGCATGGCCCCGACCTCGGCATACCCAGGGCCGCGGCGCTGGCCCTGGTCGATGCGCTCGCTCAATGCTGGTTCGGTGAACGTACGCCGGCGCTCATCCGCTCGCTCATGGTCGACCGTCTGGGCGTCGCGCCGGCGGCAGCCGACGCCCTGCTTCGGCGTCTCGAGTCAGATCGAGTGAAGACGACGGATCTCGAGCAGATGATGGCGTCGGCGCCGTGGCGCGTGCGCCAGGTTCGCGCGCGAACACCATGATCTCGAGGGCGTCGGCCACGGACATGGCCGCGCCCATGCGCATGAGCTCGAGACGCTCCGCGTCGGTCATTCCTGCGGCGAGGCGGGCCGCTGTCTCCGCGATGGCGTCGCACTCCCAGGAATCGGGTTCCTCGTGCAATTCCTCGCGCACGTGCGCGCCGCATCCATGCAGCAGCGCGGCGTCCGCGAGCCGGCCCTCCTTCAGGGCACCGAGTGCGAACGTGTCCACGAGGAAGTGCCCGACCGAAGGCATGGTCTGGAAGGCGCGCCGCGCCGGCGCGTAGGCTTCGACGACGCGCCCCAGCGAGATCAGTGCCGCTGCCTTGTTGTGCAGGATGAACGCGGTCGCGCGCGGGTGGCGTGCCGGGGCCTGCAGCAGGCGATCCGCCGTTTCGACCGCCTCGCCGAACTGGCCCGCGATCAGAAGCATGTTGGTGAGGTTGCAGCCACAGATGGCCGCCTGGGCGTCGAAGCCGGCCGCGGCGGCCAGCCGGCCGAACTCGCGCATGCGCTCGACCTGGAACTCGGGCCGGTTGGCCAGGCCGCCGGAGATCGCGCAGAACAGACGCATCCGCAAGGGCACCTGTCGGTCATCGAACTGCTGGAATCGCGTCCAGGCCTGCAGGGCCGCGTCGGCCATGCCCGGCCGCGATTCGAGAACGCGCGTGAGCTGCGCCAGCGCGCGGTATGCGAGCGCGCTCTCGCCGAGTTCCGCGAACAGGTCGAACGCCGCCTGGGCCAGTTCGGTGGCAAGCACGTGGCTGCCGTCGCAGTGGTGGGCCCAACCGAGCTCGAGGTAGGCAGACGCCCGCCGGGCCGGCGTCGCCTGGCCGAGCAGCGCCAAGTCGATGTCGCAGAGCAACACCTCGGCCTGGCCGCACAGGAACCAGTCCATCATGGACAGTGCCGTGACCAGCAGGGCAAGCTCGTCGGCAGAACGCGTCGTGCCGGCCCAGGCCAGAGCCGACCGCGCGTTGTGGCGCTCGGCCGCATAGTGCCGCAGCCACTGGGCATCGGTCATGCGATCCGCGTCCGCCTGCGCCAGCGCGAACGACGCGGCCACCGCGCGCGCGTGGCGCGCCTGGACGCCGGCGGTCTCCCCGGCCAGATCGAGCTGGGCGCGCGCATAGTCGCGCGCGCTCTCGAGCAGGAAGAACCGGCCGGGCTCCTCGGCGCTGCGCTGCACCAGCGACTTGTCGACGAGCGACCCGAGCGCATCCAGCGCGCGCCAGCTGTCGATCGTGCCGCCTTCGGCGTCGTCGCCGACCACCTTCTGCGCCATCTCGGCCCGGAATCCGCCCAGGAAGGGCTCCAGGCGCCTGAACACTGCGCGTTCATCCGCGGACAGCAGTTCGTGGCTCCAGTCGTAGGTGGCCGCCAGCGTCGCGTGTCGACGCTCCCCGGACGTCGCGCCGCTGGTCAGCAACTTCAGGCGCTGCCCGAGACGCCGGCAGACGTCGGCGAGGCCCAACGTCGCCACCCGGGCAGCGGACATCTCGATGGCCAGCGGCAACCCGTCGAGCGCGCGGCAGAGTCCGACGACGGCCGGAAGGTTGGCTTCGTCCAGCCGGAAGCGCCGGTCGGCATCGGCCACGCGCGCGCACAACAGGGCGATGGCCCCGAATTCCAGCGCCTGTGTCGGCGTGACGAGGCCTGCAGGAACCGTCAGGGGTTCGAGCCGATAGACGGTCTCGCGGAGGACGCGCAGCGGCTTCTGCGAGGTTGCCAGCCATCGCACGCCCGGCGCCGCGCTCAGCGCCACGCCGAGGAAGCGCGCCACTTCATCCACGACGTGTTCGCAATTGTCGATCGCGACGAAGGCGTCCATCCGGCTCAGGGCCTGCACCAGGCCGTCGGCGCCCTTGGCGGCGTCGTCCAGATCCACGCCCAGCGCCTTGGCGATCAGCGGCACCACCTGCTGCTCCCGGCGGATGGGAGCCAGATCGACCCAATGGCTCGGCAACTGCACCAGCGCGCCATGCCGCGCGAACGCCTCGCGGGCAAGCGCCGTCTTGCCGACGCCGCCGGGTCCGACGATCGTCAGCAGCGGCCCTCGCACCAGGCATTCCGCCACCTCGGCCAGGTCGCGTCCGCGGCCCAGGAGTTCGGCGCAAGCGCCGGCGTCAGCCGCGGCATGCACCATCCGAGGATCGGCGTCGGCAGCCGGCAGCTCCTCGGCACTGAGCTGGTAGCCTCGCCCCGCGATCGTCACGATCGTCTTGGCGCCAAGCACCTTGCGCAGCGTCGCGATCTGGACGGAAACATTGTTCTCTTCGACGACCAGGCCTTCCCAGGCCGACTCGAGCAATTCGGCCTTGGTCACGACGCGCCCGCGGTGCGCCACCAGCGCCAGCAGCAGCTCGAAGGCCCGGCCGCCCAGGACCACCGGGGCGTCGTTGACGAACAGCGCGCGCTCCGCAGGACGCAGCTCCCAGCCCTTGAATCGAATGGGTGCGGTGATTGTCCCGGCCGGTGCCATCGTGCCTCGAGGGAGTGGTGCGACTTGCGCACTGTACTGCCGTCGGGCGCCGCCGGGGCTTCCGCTGCCTGCGAATCGAGGGTGGATCGAAAAGCCGGCCCCCAGCGCCGGCCCCGGCATCAACGGCCCTTCTTCAACGGCCGCTGGAACAATGGCGACAGGAGCCCGAGGGCGGTTGAGGTCACGAGCACGATGACGCCACTCAGCTGGTGGACGGTCACGATCTTCGCCCAAGGCGCGTCCGGCAGCGCCACGACCCAGGCCGCGAATGCGATCGTCGCGGCGATCATCTCCCAGAGCGGCCATTCGCCCCACGACAGCGGCAGTCGCTTGCCCGCGCCGATCAGCTTGGTCGCATAGATGATCCAGACGACCACGGGCGTCGCCACGCAGAAGGCGATGGCAGTGGCTTCCTGCGGCTGCAGTCCTGGCTGCGGCTGCAGATCCGCACCGTGAAGTGCCGCGACGACGGCGACATACAGCGTCACGACCTCGGTGGGGATGTAGCCGAACAGCACGTTCAGCGCCGTGTCGACGGCGGGCGCCGACGTCGCCGGCGAGCTCGCCGCCGGCGACGTCCCCGGCGAGACCGGGCCCGCGGCGGCCGCCGTCGCCCCGATGACCTCATGCGGCCGCGCAGATCCCGTGCTCACGGGCGCCGACATCACGCGCGCGCCCAGGGCGATCTGTCGATAGTCGGACGGGACGGCGTTCGGCACGCCCATGTCCGAGCGGCGGGCAATCGCCGAATTGGCGATGCTGTTGATGCTCATGTCGGTCTCCTGGCTGTCGAGGAGTCACTGGCCCCCGAGCGCGATCAGCGCGCTCGGACTGATGTTGAGGACGACGGACGAACCGGTCTCGTCACCCGCGTTGTCGATGCGGCGCTGGCGGCCGACGCGGAAGTTCAGCCACATGCCGTCATGCAGCCGCACGTCGAGTCCGAGCGCGCGCTTGTACGCGCGTCCGGAGGCTCCTGGCGCCTCGTCGTGCGCGTTGCTGGCTTCCACCAGGGCGCGCAACTTGTTCTTTCCGTAGGCCGCACGCAGCGTCATCAGCGTCCTGCTCCTGACCTGCGGCGACGCATCGCCGTAAGTCGCCAGGACCGGCTCATGGAGGCTGCGGCGAAGTCCCAGCGTCAGCTGCCCGCCGAGGTCGCTCTGGGCATCGCCCCGGCTTGCGTCGCCGGAGACGGTGCGCTGGCCGAAGCCCCACGACACGCCGGCCACGATCGTGCGTCCGAGCGAATGCGCCGGCGCGCCGGCGGCGGTCCCCCGGAACTCGCCGGACGCCAAGGACAGCCAGAGTCGAGAGGTGTTCCAGCGGGCGGCCGAGTCGACCAGCGCGTGGCACGCGGCGGCGCGCCTGTCCATGTCGTGCGCGAGTCCCTCGTCCACCGGCACGGGCCGAGACGGGCCCGCGGGCTGGACGGCGGCAGGCGCTGCCGGCGCAGCCGACGCCGCTGTTGCGACCGGCATCCCGGGCGCTGCTGGCGCTGGCGGCCCCTCCGCCACCGGAGCCGCCTCGGCAGGCGCCGCTTTCGGCAGGACGACGCACGGGTCGTCGTCCGGCGCGAGTCCGTTCAGCGCCCCCAGGCGATGCGTGTACGCCAGCAGCGGATCGTCGTCGTCGACGAGGAACGCGCTGGTCTCGATGGACCAGGCCCGCTGCCGGTAATCGGCGGCGTCGACCGTGGTGGTGGCCTGGGCGTAGCCGATCGTGAGGGCCGATCGCAGCCGGGTGGCGATGGCCCCCTTGCGCACGTAGTCCGCCACGGCGATCGGCGTCAGCACCGTGCGGAACGGCGAGATCGCGAGGCCGAAGGACTTGTCGGCGTCCAGGCCTTGAAGG
>JBJMWE010000401.1:0-7251 GCA_045810285.1 Vitreoscilla sp.
ACACACAATCCCAAAACGACACTCTTCCCATCTTCCCGCTGCATGAGGCGGTCGCGGCCTGCACGGCCTGCGGCCTGTGCGAGAGCCGCAAGCAGACGGTGTTCGGCGTCGGCCACGCGCAGGCCGACTGGATGATCGTGGGCGAGGCCCCCGGCGAGCAGGAAGACCTGCAGGGCGAGCCCTTCGTGGGCGCCGCCGGCCAGCTGCTCGACCAGATGCTGCGCGCGCTCGGCTTGTCGCGCCGCGCCGAATCGGGCGAGGGCCTCGAGGACGACCAGGCCGGCGACCCGGCGCGGCGCGTCTTCATCGCCAACACGCTCAAGTGCCGGCCGCCGCGCAACCGCAATCCCGAGCCCGAGGAGATGGCGCGCTGCGAGCCCTTCCTCAAGCGCCAGGTCGAACTCGTCAAGCCCAGGCTGATCCTGCTGATGGGCCGTTTCGCGGTCACGCAGCTCCTGAAGTCCGACGAGGCCATCGGCAAGCTGCGCGGCCGCGTCCACCGCTACGAGGGCATCCCGGTCATCGTCACGTATCACCCGGCCTACCTGCTGCGCAACCTCCCGGAGAAGGCGAAGGCCTGGGAAGACCTGTGCCTTGCAAAGGCGACGGCGGACGGGCTGTAGCGGCGTCGAGGGAGGCGGAGGGGTCTGGCCTCTCCTGCGTTCGCGCCGGTGCGTCGACCATCGGGACGGAGTCGATCGCGAATGCAGGACTGGCCTGACCTCGATCATCAGCGAACCGCGGTCAGGCCTGTCCTCGATCGCGATCGGAGTCATCCGCATCGACAGCGTCCTGGCGCGAATCGAGGAGAGGCCGGACCCCTTCGAGCGGCGGCCCGGCGAGTCGGCTTACTTGGGCTTTTTCTTGGGCCGTTCCCAGTCCGCGAACGCCACCTGGCGGGCGCGGCCGATCGCCAGCGAGCCGGGGGCGACGGTCTTGGTGATCGTGGAGCCGCCGCCGATGGTGGCGCCGGCGCCGAGTTCGACCGGGGCGACCAGCACGCAGTTCGAGCCCACGTGCACGTCCGCGCCGATGACGGTGCGGTGCTTGTTGGCGCCGTCGTAGTTCGCGGTGATGCTGCCCGCGCCGTAGTTGACGCGCTCGCCGACCGTGGCGTCGCCCAGATAGGCGAGGTGGTTGGCCTTGGCGCCGTTGGCCAGCGTCGAGTTCTTGACCTCGACGAAGTTGCCGATGTGCACCTCCTCGCCCAGCTTCGCGCCGGGACGCAGGCGCGCGAACGGGCCGACGAGCGTGCCGGCGCCCACCGTCGCGCCCTCGATGTGGGTGAACGGATGGATCACCGCGCCGGCGGCGATCTCGGCGTCGCGGATGACGCAGTGCGGCCCGATGCGCACGTTGTCGCCCAGCCGGACGTCGCCCTCGAACACGCAGCCGACGTCGATCTCGACGTCCATGCCGCACGCGAGCGTCCCGCGCAGGTCGAAGCGCGCGGGGTCGGCCAGGCGCACGCCGGCTTCCATCAGCGCGTCGGCGTGGCGGCGCTGCAGGCGGCGCTCGAGGTCGGACAGCTGCAGCGGGCTGTTGACGCCCAGCACCTCGGTCTCGTCCTTCGCGCTGGCCGTGCGCACTTCCACGCCGTCGGACACCGCGTGCGCGACGACGTCGGTGAGGTAGAACTCGCCCTGCGCGTTGTGGTTCGTCAGGCGCGCGAGCCAGCCCTTGAGCAGCTTCGTGGGCGCGGCCAGGATGCCGGTGTAGACCTCGGTGATCTGGCGCTGCAGCGGCGTGGCGTCCTTTTCCTCGACGATGGCCTGGACGGCGCCGATGCCGTCGGCGTCGCCGGGTTCAGCGGTGCGCACGATGCGGCCGTAGCCGAACGGGTCGGCGAGGTCCACCGTCAGCAGCGCGAGGTTCCTGCCGGCGCAGGCATCGACCAGCGCGCGCAGCGTGGCCTCGCGGATCAGGGGCACGTCGCCGTTGAGGACGAGCGTGATGCCGTCGTCGTCGCCCAGCGCCGGCACGGCCTGCTGCACGGCGTGGCCGGTGCCCAGCTGCGGCATCTGGCGCACGAACACGCGCTGCGCGCCTGCGAACGCCGCCTCGACGGCGTCCGCGCCATGGCCCGTGACGACGATGCACCGGCCCGGCGACAGCGCCTCGGCGGTGGCCACCACGTGGCCCAGCAGCGGCTTGCCGCCCAGCGCGTGCAGCACCTTGGGCCGCGCCGAGCGCATCCGAGTGCCCTTGCCCGCCGCCATGATCACGACACTGAGTGCCATAGGAGATTCCGGTTCGTCTGTGGAACCTGAATTATCGCAAGCCGGGGCGACGCCCCGGTGACCCTCCGACGGGGGGCGCCGGCGCTCTTGCAGGCCGGGACGTGTCGTCCGTCGCGCGGCGCGGCGTGCGGACACCGCTGCGCGGCCTCGCCGCGCAACAGGCACGCCCCGCCAACCGTGGCGTTCAGGCGCCGGGGGTGCTCGCGGCCGGGGCGGCGGAGGTCGCCGACGGCACCATCGGCAGGGGCACGCGGATGGTGTGCGCCTTGTCCACGGCGCGCGGGAAGTCCTTCATCGAGGCGTCGAACATCGCCGCGAGCATGCGGTCGCCGCCGGAGCTGTAGCCGTCGGTGCTGGCGCGCGTCTCGTACAGCGCCTTGCCGCTGTCGGCGTCGCGGATCAGCAGGGCCACCTCGTGCAGGTAGACGTCGGGCTCCGGCGGGAACGGGGTCCACAGGCCGCGGTGCATGCCGTACGGGCCCCAGGGGCCGTAAGGACCATAGCCCGCCCAGCCGCGGTAGCCGAAGCGGCGCGGGCCGCCCCACCAGAACGGGTCGTCCCAGGGCGACTGTTCGAAGCGCTCCGTGCGCGCGCCGAGCTGGATCATGAACGCGGGCCTGGCACCGTCGGCGGCGGGCCGGAAGCCGGCGTTGGCGAGCGCCTGGGCGGCGGCGTTCTCGATGGCCTGCGTGCGCTGCGGGTTCTTCTCCTGCGAGGGCAGGCGGTCGAAGGCGTAGGTGCCGGGCGTCGCGCCGGCGGGCCACGCGCCGAAGCTCGCCACCGAGGCGTCGACCACGTTCATGCTGGCGCAACCGGCGAGCGCCGCGGCGGCGGCAAGGGCGGCGATCGAGCCGAGGCGACGGAGGAGGGGGATACTGCTCATGACGGACTCCCGGGTGCCTGCGGGCGGCACTGCAATGCCGAGCTTCGCGCTCGCGTGTAACTCGAGTATGTACCGGCACGCGGCGCGCCCGGCCGGACGCTTTCGGAGGGCTGTAGCGAGCCTTGCGCGCGCCGCGGCGGTCCTCGTCGATTCCATCGCCGTCGCCACCGGTTCACGCGGCGGCGTCAGGCGATGCGGATGACGCCCGGCTTGGGCGTGCCGCAGGTCTCGTCCTCGTCGAAGGCGATGTCGCCGTCGGGCTCCGGCTGGCCGCTGGCCCGGATCGTGGTGAACGGATGGAGCTTGCGGTCCATCATGTGCGACGGCGTGATGTTGGCCATCGCGGTGAACACGTTCTCGATGCGGCCGGGGTACTGCTTCTCCCATTCGCGGATCATCGCCTTGACCTGCACGCGCTGCAGGTTGTCCTGGCTGCCGCAGAGGGTGCACGGGATGATGGGGAACCGGCGGTGCTCGGCCCAGCGGACGAGGTCGGTCTCGTCGACGTAGGCCAGCGGGCGGATGACGACGTTGCGGCCGTCGTCGCTCACCAGCTTGGCCGGCATGCCCTTCATGCGGCTGCCGAAGAACATGTTCATGAACATGGTGACGACGATGTCGTCGCGGTGGTGGCCCAGCGCGATCTTCGTGCAGCCGAGCTCGCCGGCCACGCGGTAGAGGATGCCGCGACGCAGGCGCGAGCACAGCGAGCACATCGTCTTGCCCGGCTCGATGTGCTTCGTGACGATGGAGTAGGTGTCCTGCTCCTCGATGTGGAAGGGCACGCCGCGCGAGCGCAGGTAGTCGGGCAGCACGTGCTCCGGGAAGCCCGGCTGCTTCTGGTCGAGGTTGACGGCGACCAGCTCGAACTTCACGGGCGAGCGCTCGCGCAGCGACAGCAGGATGTCCAGCATCGCGTAGCTGTCCTTGCCGCCGGACAGGCACACCATGACCTTGTCGCCTTCCTCGACCATGTTGAAGTCGATGATGGCGGAGCCCACCTGGCGGTGCAGGCGCTTGGACAGCTTGTTGATCTCGTACGCGTGCTTCTTGCGCGCGGCCTCGGACGGCGCATCGGGTGCGCCGGCGGTCTCGGCCACGGCGTCGGCCGCGGCATCCCTGCGTTCCTCGAGGCTCATGCTGCTTCCTTCAGTCCGAACACTTCCACGCCCACCGCCTCGCAGTCGGGGTAGACGTCGGGCTTTTCCGTCGACACCCGCGCCGCGCGCACGTTCGGGTGCGCCAGCATCAGCGCCAGCACGTCGTCGCACAGCGTCTCCTGCAGGTGCACGTGGCCCTTGGCCATGCGCTGGGCGATCGTGGAGCGGATGAAGTCGTAGTCCAGCACCTCGCGCAGCTGGTCGTCCCGGGGCGTGGAGATGGCCAGCGGCACGTACAGGTCGACGTTGATCAGCACGCGCTGCTCGCCCTTCTTCTCGAAGTCGTGCACGCCGATGTTGATCATCACCTCGTAGTTGCGCAGGAACAGCCGGCGGCAGTCCATCAGGGTCGGGTGGTGGAGGAGGCTGTTCATGTGAGGGTTCTTCGTGGAGTCGTCGGTCAGCGACGGTCGTCACTTGACGAGGAAAAGGACGTCGCGCGCCTGGCCGACGAGATGCTGGCCGCCGTCAACGGCCAGGTCGATGCCGGTGATCGCGGGCGACTCGATGAGGAAGCGCACGGCGCGCGCGATGTCCTCGGGCGTGGACGAGCGGCCGAGCGCGGTGAGCTTGTGCGCCTTGGCGAACTCGGCCTCGTCCATCGGGCCGGAGACGAGCGTGATGCCCGGCGACACGCCGCACACGCGCACCGCCGGCGCCAGCGCCTGCGCCAGCAGCACCGTGGCGTGCGCGAGCGCCGCCTTGGTGAGCGTGTACGAGAAGTAGTCGGGGTTCGGGTTGTGCAGCTTCTGGTCGAGGAGATTGACCACGCACGGCGTCACGCGGGCATGCGCTGGCTGCGCGCGCACCTGCGTCGCGAGCGCCTGCGCGAGCTCCACGGGCGCCGCCACGTTGCTGCGCGTGAGCGACCCCAGCAGCGCCGCGTCGAAGCGCTCGGGGCTGTCGTACTCGAAGCGCGAGGCGCTGTTGACGACCGCGTCGACGCGCCCCAGCGCGTCGACGATGGCAGGCAGCAGCGCGGCGGTGGCGGCGGCGTCGGCGAAGTCGGCGGCGAACAGCGCGACGCGCGCGCCGGCGGCCCGCAGGTCGAGCGCGGCGGCCTCGGCGTCGACCAGCGAGCGCGCATCGGCGCCGCGGTGGTGCAGCGCGATGTCGAAGCCGGCGCCCGCCAGCTCCAGGGCGATCGTGCGGCCGATGCGGCGTGCGGCGCCGGTGACGAGCGCCACCGGCCGCGGCCCGCCGCCCTCGCGGGCGGGGCGTTGCGGCGCGTCCGAGCCGGGCATTTGCGCGTCGGGGTGGTGGGGGGTGGCCATGATCCCTACAATTTCATTCGATGCAGCACGATTCCAGTTCCGGCCTTCCGGGTGCCATGACAGGTCCCTCGACCCCTCCGACGACGCCCGGCGACGCGCTGGTCGCCCGGATCGCGTCCCGCATCGCCGCGGCCGGCGGCTGGATGCCGTTCGACGACTTCATGGCGGAGGCGCTGTACGCGCCCGGCCTCGGCTACTACAGCGGCGGACGGCGCATCTTCGGCCTGGGGCCCGGGAGCGGCAGCGATTTCGTCACTGCCCCCGAATTATCGCCGTTCTTCGGGCGCGCGCTGGCCGTGCAGGTGCGCGAGGCGCTCGCCGCCTCGGGCACCGGCCGCGTCTACGAGTTCGGCGCCGGCTCGGGCGCGCTGGCGGAGCAACTGCTCGAGGCGCTCGACGCCGACGACGCGGACGACGACGGCATGCTGCGCATCCCCGCGGACTACACCATCGTCGAGCTCTCCGCCGACCTGCGCGAGCGCCAGCAGGCCCGCCTGGCCCGCTTCGCGCCGCGCGTGCAGTGGCTGGACACCTGGCCCGCGGCGATCGACGGCGTGGTGGTCGGCAACGAGGTGCTCGATGCGATGCCGGTCAAATTGCTGCACCGTTCCGCTGGTCGCTGGTCCGAACGTGGCGTGGTCGACCTCGCGGACCCGGCGTCGGCGGCGCGCGCCGGGGGCGGTTCGGGCGACGGCAAGCACCGCTTCGCGTTCGCCGACCTGGACAGGCCGTTCGCGCTGGAGGGCGAGACGCAGGCGGCGGCGGTGCTGATGGACGGGTTCTTTCCGGACGGCAGCGTCACCGAGATCCATCCGATCGCCGAGAGCTTCGTCGCGAGCCTGGCCGACCGGCTGCGGCGGGGCGTGGCGATCCTGGTCGACTATGGCTTTCCCGAGCACGAGTACTACCACCCGCAGCGCGTGGGCGGCACGCTCATGTGCCACCAGGCCCACCGCGCCGACGGCGACCCGCTGGTCGACATCGGCGCCAAGGACATCACCGCGCACGTCAACTTCAGCGGCATCGCGCTGGCGGCCCAGGAGGCCGGCCTGACGGTGCTGGGCTACACCTCGCAGGCGCGCTTCCTGATCAATTGCGGCCTGGTCGACCTGCTGGCCGCCGCCAGCGTGGGCGAGCGCGCGAACGCGCAGAAGCTCGTCAACGAGCATGAGATGGGCGAGTTGTTCAAGGTGATCGCGCTGGCCCGCGGCTGCGAGCTCGACCCGGTCGGCTTCCGCGTGGGCGATCGTTCCCACAGGCTCTGACCCGGTTGCCGCGATGCGCTTCTTCCTGATCCTGCTGCTGAGCCTGCTGATCTTCAACCGCTTCGGCGACTGGCTGTCGCGCCACGGCTTCGGCCGCCTGCCGGGCGACATCCGCGTGCGCATCGGCGGCCGCGAGCTGTTCGTGCCGCTGGGCAGCGGCGTCGCCCTGCTGCTGGCGGCCACCGTCATCGCGTGGTTGTAGACGGCGATCACGGCAACAGACCGGCCGCGTGGCGGGCGCGGAACGCGCGTCAGCCGAAGGCAATTTCGGCTGACGGGACGGCGTCGATCACGACGTGGAAGCTGCTGATGTTGCGCAGCGTCTCGTTCTCGTGCAGGCGGATCTGCAGGCCCGTCGCGTGCGGCTTGTCGTGCGACGTGTGGGCATCGGCCGCCAGCGTCACGTCGTAGCCGTGCGCCGCGGCGCCG
>JBJMWE010000402.1:0-5346 GCA_045810285.1 Vitreoscilla sp.
GCGTGGCCGGCGGCGTCGGTGGCGGCCAGCGCCTCGATCGTGACGACGCCCTCGTCGTTGTCGCTCACGTCGAGCGTGAGCCAGCGCAGCGCGCTCACGAGGCGAACTCCGCGCGGCGCGCTGCGGTCGATTCGCCCTTCGGGCGGCCGTGCGGGCACATCAGGCAACCTCCGCGCCGCGCGCTGCGGTCGATTCGCCCATCGGGCGGCCGTGCGGGCTCAAGCCGCGCGCGGCGCCGGCGCGGCGCCGCCGAACACCTGGTCGAGAGCGGCGTTGAACACCTTGAAGTCCAGCGGCTTGGTCCAGTAGTCGTCGAAGCCCGCGTCCAGCGCGCGCTGGATGTCGGCGGGGATCGCGTTGGCCGACAGCGCCACCACGCGCAGCCGGGCCGTGGCCGGGTCGGAGCGCAGCCGGCGCAGCACTTCCAGGCCGTCGAAGTCGGGCAGTTGCATGTCGACCAGCACCAGGCCGGGCAGCGTCTGCGCCGCGCGCGCGACGCCGCTGGCACCGTCGGGCGTGCTGTCGAACACGATGCCCGGGCGGCGGCGCACGAGCTCGGCGACGATCATCACGTTGACCGCGTTGTCCTCGATGTACAGCAGGCGCCGCGCGGGCAGCGCGAGCGGGCCGGACTCGGCGGCGGCGTCGAGCCGCACCTCGAACGTGCTGCCGACCCCGCGCATGCTGCGCACGTCGATGCGCCCGCCCATGCCCTCGACCAGCGCCTTGACGATCGTCAGGCCGATGCCGGTGCCCTCGATGCCGGCGCGCTCGGCGCCGGCGCGGTTGAAGGGCTCGAAGGCGTGCTGCTGCTGCTCCGACGTCATGCCCATGCCGTCGTCCGAGACGCGGATCAGCACCTGCCCGCCGTCGGGCGAGACCTCCAGCCGCACGCTGCCGCCGGGGCGGTTGTACTTGATCGCGTTGGTCAGCAGGTTGACCAGCACCTGCTTGAGCCGCGTGGCGTCGGCGCGCACGTGCAGCGCGCTCGGCGGCGCGATCACCGCCACGCCGTGCTGCACGGCCAGGCCCTCGACCAGCGGCAGCGTCTGCTCGATGACGGTGGCCATGCGCACCGGCTGCAGCACGACGTCGCGCGCCGGGCCGTCCAGGCGCGACAGCTCCAGCACGTTGTTGATCAGCGTGAGCAGGTGCTCGCCGGCGGAGTGGATGTGCTCCAGCCGGGCCTGGCGCGTGGCGTCGGCGTCGTCGCCCTCGGCGTCGTCGGCCATCAGCAGGCGCGTGAAGCCCAGCACCGCGTTCATCGGCGTGCGCAGCTCGTGGCTCATGCGCGCGAGCAGCTCGGACTTGGCCTGGCTCTCGCGCAGCACCAGTTCGCGCTCGTGGCGCGCCGCGGCCGCCTCGTGGGCCTCGGTGATGTCCCAGTTCACGCCCAGGCGCATGCGCGTGCGGCCGTGCTCGTCGCGCACGGGCAGCGAGCGCGACGCGATCCAGCGCACCCGGCCGTCCGGCAGCAGGATGCGGAACTCGTAGGACGCCGGGCCGTCGCTGACGCGCGCCGTCTGGATCTGGTCGTTGACGTACGCGCGGTCGTCGGGATGCACCCAGGACGACATCTCCTCGAAGTCGGGCGGCGCCGGGCGCGGCGCGCGTCCGCGCAGCACGAACATCTCCTCGTCCCAGCGCGAGATGCCGGCGTCCGAGTTCCATTCCCAGATGCCGATGCCGGCGGCGCGCGTGGCCATGGCGCTGCGCTCGTTGGCCTCGCGCAGCGCCGCCAGCGCGAGCTCGCGCTCGGTGACGTCGATGGCCACGCCGGTGGCGCGGTACGGGCTGCCCGCGGGCTCGGCGCGAGCGCGCGAGACGACGTGGCGAACCTCGCCGTGCGTGTCGACGATGCGGTGCGCGATCTCGATCGGCGCGGACGGATCCTTGATCCATTCGACGCCCAGCGCCCGGACGCGCTCGCGGTCGTCCGGGTGCACGAAGCGGTCGAGCCAGGCCGCGAAGACGGGCGCCGGCTCCCCGGCGGGCAGGGCCGTCATCGCGCGCATCTGCGCGTTCCACTCGGCCGAGCCGTCGTCGCGCAGTACGCGCCAGACGCCGATGCCCGAGGTCGACGTGACGTCGTCGAGCCGGCGCGCGAGCTCGTCGACGCGCTGGACGCGTTCCATCTGCTCCGTGATGTCGAGCGCGACGCCGTTGAGCGCCACCGGCGTGCCGAAGCCGTCGCGCTGCGTGACGCGGCGCGTGAAGATGTGGTGCCACTTGCCGTCCTGGCCCAGGTAGCGCGCCTGCGCGTCCTCGGCGCGGTACGACGTGAGCGCGCGCTGGTAGGTGGCCAGCACCTCCAGCAGGTCGTCGGGGTGGACGCGGCGGCGGAGCTCGTCGATCGGGATGCCCTCGTGGCGTGTCTCCATGTCCATGACGGCGGCGGCCCGGCCGTTCATGAACACGCGTTGCGTGACGAGGTCGTGGCGCCACATCGAGACGTCTGCCAGCTCGGTGGCCAGCTGCAGCCGCGCGGCGGCGTCGTCCGTCGACGATGCGAGCTCGAAGGTCTCGGTGTCGTCCATCACGATGCCGACCACGCGTTCCGGCTGTCCGTCGGTGCCCGCGATCACCTCCCAGTGCGCCTGCACGCGGCGCAGGCGGCCCTCCGGCGTGAACAGGCGGTAGCGGTGCGAGTAGCTGCCCACCTTCTTCATCGAGCTGTCCAGCACCTGGAACAGGCGGTCCTGCGGCACGGTGGCCTGCGCGATCTGCGCGATCGACGGCACGCCGCGGCGCGGGTCGATGCCGAAGAAGCGGTACATGTGCGCGTCCCACTTGCCTTCGCGTGTGCGGATGTTGCGCTCCCACCGGCCGATGCGCGCGTGGGTCTGAACGAAGTCCAGCAGGGATTCGAAATGGCAGGCCTCGAGGTCGATGCGGGCCTCCTCGTCGCGGCCGACGAGCGTCACCAGCCGCAGGCCGTCTTCGAGCGCGTCGACCTGTGCGTCGCAGTGCAGCAGCGTGGCGTCGCGCCGGTGCAGGCGCCGTCGCGCCAGCGTGGCGGGCGGCGGCAGCCAGGGCGCGGCGGAGGCGTCGACCAGCAGGGTGTCGAGGGCGTTGCCGACGGCGCCCGCGGCGTCGATGCCGGCGAGCGATTCGAAGGCCGCGTTGATCCAGGTGACGACGGCGTTCGCGTCGATGGTGGCGAGCGCCACCGGCGACGAGCATGCCCAGGCCCCCAGGCCGGCGGGCGGAGCGCCGCCCGCGGCGTCGTGGCCTGCGCCCGCCACCGCGGACACGACGCTCGGTCTGGAGTGGCCCTCGGTTGCGGACATAGGGTGGCGTGGATCGACGGGACCCGCCAGTCTACGCTCCGCCTGTCGCGCTGGGGCGGGCGCTGTCGCTTCCCGCCACCTGCCCGGCACGGGGATGGCGGGGCGCGCGAGAATGTGCCAGTCCGCCTGCCCGAGACGCCCGTCCGCCCCTGCCCATGCCCGATCCGAACGCCGCCCTGATCCCGCCCCCGCTGACGCCCGCCGCCGACGTCGACGCCGCCCTCGCGGGCACCGGCTTCGCCGTCGTCGGCCCCGACGCGCTGGCGACCCTGTGCGGCGCGTCGCCCGCAGCCTTCGACGCCTGGCGGCCGTTCTGGAACCGGCTGCCGCCCGACGCCTACCTGCTCGATGGCGGCAAGTACCGCCAGCGACGCCACGGCGTGTTCGTGGTCGACGGCGACGCGGTGGCCGCGGCGCCGCATCGCCCGCACTGGCAGCCGGTGGACTACAACGCACTGCATGGCGGCATCGAGCGCCATTTCGAGCCGATCGAGCCGGGCCTGGCCGGCGACCCGGCCTGGCAGCGCCTGGTCGCCGGGCTGGCCGCGCGCGCCTCGGCGCTCAAGGGGCCGCAGCGCTGGTTCGTCGAGGCGCACACCTTCCGCATCGACACCGCCAGCGGCATCGGCCGGCCGACGCCCGAAGGCGCGCACCGCGACGGCGTCGACCTGGTGAGCGTGACGCTGGTCGAGCGCCACGGCATCAAGGGCGGCGAGAGCCGCGTGTTCCAGGCCGCCTCCAGCGCCGGCCTGCGCTTCACGCTGTCGCAGCCGTGGACGACGGTGCTGCTGGACGACGCGCGCGTCATCCACGAGACCACGCCGATCCAGCCGCTGAAGTCCGGCGAGCCCGGCTGGCGCGACACGCTGGTGCTCACGTTCCGTGCGGGCGGCTTCCAGGGCCCCCCGGCCTGACTCGAGGCGGTGTCAGGTCTTGAATCGTTGCGGTGTCAGGTCTTGAATCGTTGCTGTGTCAGGTCTCCAGTGCACGATTCAAGACCTGACACCGAGAGCGACCTGCGGCCGCGCCACAATGCGCCGACCCAGACTTCACGCAAAGGGAGCCCATGACCGACCCGAAGACCCCGGCCGACGCCAAGGCGGACGCCGACAAGGCGAAGCAGACCCAGCGCGACGCCGTCGACAAGCTGCTGGCCGCCGCGCCCATGCGCAGCACCGGCAGCATCAAGCTGGGTGGCCGCAAGCTGGAGTACAAGGTCGAGGGCGCCTTCGTCCCGGTGGTCAACACGACGCAGACGGACAAGCGCGGCGAGCCCGAGGCCGCCGTCTTCACCACGGCCTACCAGCTGGAGCGCAAGTCCGGCGACACGACGCCGCGGCCCGTCTGCTTCGCGTTCAACGGCGGCCCCGGCTCGGCCTCGATCTGGCTGCAGCTGGGCGCGATGGGCCCCAAGCGCCTGCGCATCGGCAACGACGGCTCGATGCTGCCGCCGCCCTATGAAGTGGAGGACAACCCGCTCAGCTGGTTCGAGCACTTCGACCTGGTGTTCGTCGATCCGCCGCACACGGGCTACTCCATCACCGCGAGCGACGACGCGCGCAAGAAGATGCTGTCCGTCGACGGCGACGTGGCCTGCCTCGCCGACGTGATCCGCACCTGGCTGTCGCGCCACCAGCGCTGGACGTCGCCGCTCTACGTGGCCGGCGAGAGCTACGGCACGACGCGCGGCGCGGCCATCGCCGACAAGCTGGCCGACCAGGGCGTGTCGCTGGCCGGCCTGATCCTCATCTCGTGCGCGATGGACCTGCAATCCATCGTCTTCGAGGCGCGCAACGACCTGCCCTACGCGCTGTTCCTGCCCGCGTTCGCCGGCGTCGCGCAGTACCACGGCTGCCTCAAGGGGCCGCAGTCGAAGTCGGCCGCCGCGGCGCGCGCGCTGGCCACCGACTTCGTTGAGTCCGACTACCTGCGCGTGCTGCACAAGGGCGCGCGCGCCACCGACGACGAGCGCGCGAAGGTCGCCAGGCGCATGGCGGAGCTCACGGGCCTGTCGGCCACGCTGGTGGAGCATCGGAACCTGCGCATCTCCGACAAC
>JBJMWE010000403.1:0-30095 GCA_045810285.1 Vitreoscilla sp.
GCGAGAGCACGGGCTTCGAGCGCAACCTGATCATCGACACCGCCTGGCCCTACCGCGACTACGTCATCCGGTCGTTCAACCAGGACAAGCCGTTCGACCGCTTCGTGCGCGAGCAGGTCGCCGGCGACGAGCTCTGGCCCGACCGCAACGAGGCCCTGGTGGCCACCGGCTTCCTGCGCAACTTCCCCGACGAGATCAACGCGCGCGACCTCAACCTGAAGAAGCAGGAGGTCGCCAACGACCTCACCGACACGGTCAGTTCGGTGTTCCTCGGAACGACGCTGGGCTGCGCGCAGTGCCACGACCACAAGTTCGACAAGATCTCGCAGAAGGAGTACTACCAGTTCCAGGCCTTCTTCGTGAACGCCAGCTGGAACGACGACGTCAAGGCGGTGGAGGGGCCGGCCCGCGCCGAGTGGCTCGTGAAGCAGGCGAAGTGGGAGGAGGCGACGCGCGACATCCGCGCGCAGCAGGAGGCCCTGCTCAAGCCGGTGATCGAGAAGCTGGAGTCGGATCGGCTGTCCGGCTTCGTGCCCGATACCCGCACGTCCATCACCAAGCCCGAATCGGAGCGCGACGCCTACGACCGCTGGATCTACCACCGCAACCTGTGGACGCTGTCGGGCCGCACGCGCAATGCGCTGGCCGATCTCAAGAAGAAGGACAAGGACGGCTACGCCAGGTACCAGGCGCTCGACGAGCAGCTCAGGGCCTTCGACGCCATCAAGCCGAAGGACCCGGGCAACATCTCGACGATGAGCGAGCTCGGCCACGCCGACGCGCCGAAGACCTACGTGCTGTTCAAGGGCATCTACGACCGCCGCCTGGACGAGGTGCAGCCGGGCTTCCCTTCGCTGCTCACGAGCGCGAAGCCCGAGATCGTGCCGACCGCCACGTCTTCGGGCCGCCGCACGGCAGTGGCCAACTGGCTCGTCTCGCCGGACAACCCGCTCACCGCGCGCGTGTTCGTCAACCGCCAGTGGGCACAGGTGTTCGGCAACGGCATCGTCGAATCGGTGAGCGACTTCGGCAAGATGGGCACGAAGCCGACGAATCCGGAACTGCTTGACTGGCTGTCCGCGCAGTTCGTCGCGGACGGCTGGAGCGTGAAGAAGCTGCAGCGCGAGATCCTGCTGTCGCACACCTACCGCCAGGCGTCCGCGCCGCGCAGCGACGCCGAGAAGATCGACCCGGGCAACAAGCTGCTGTGGGCCTTCCCGCGCCAGCGCCTGGAGGCCGAGGAGATCCGCGACTCGCTGCTCGCCGCCTCCGGCCTGCTCGAGGACAAGCTCGGCGGTCCGTCCGTCTTCCCGCCGCTGCCGGCCGGCACCGCCGCGCCGAACCGCGACTTCTGGATCACGTCGGACAACCCGCACGACGCGAACCGCCGCAGCGTCTACGTCTTCATCCGCCGCAACCTGCCCTACCCGTTGCTGGACACCTTCGACTGGGCCAACCCGCAGATCGTGCACAACAAGCGCGACGTGACGACGACCGCCCCGCAGGCGCTCGCGCTGATCAACAGCGACCTCGTGTACGGGTGGTCGAAGGCGCTCGCGGGCCGCGTGATCAAGGAGCAGCCGAAGGCGGGCGACGCGGCGCGCATCGATCGCGTCTACGAGATCCTCTACTCGCGCAAGCCCGATTCGTTCGAGAAGGCGCGCCTGCTGGCCTTCCTGAAGATGCAGCAGGAACTCGAGGCGAAGCAGTTGGCGGGCGGCAAGAAGGTGAACCTGCCGGAGGGCTACGGCGTCGCACCCGGCCTCCAGAGGCAGGTCGACGAGCTCTACAGGGTCGCGTACGGCCGCAAGCCGGATCGCTTCGAGCAGGCCGCGCTCGTCGAGTTCGTCGAGAAGCGCAGGCAGAAGGAGACGCGCTGGGCCACCGCGCCGAACCCGAACTACGACCCGGCGGCGCTCGCCGCCGCGGCCGCCGCCGCCAACGCCGCGGCGAACGCGCCGTCGCCCGACGACGGCAGCGTCGGCGACGCCGACGCCCTGAAGGACGACCCCGAGGCCGCGCACGCCGCCGCCTTCGTCGACCTGGTGCACGCGTTGTCCAACGCGAACGACTTCCTCTACCGCTTCTGAACCCCTGACCGGAGACCCCCCATGACCACTTCATCGCGTCGCGACTTCCTCGGCCACGCCGGCCTCGGCCTGGGCGCCGCCGCCCTCGGCGGCCTGGGCCTGCAACTGAAAGTCGCCTCGGCCGCCGAGCTGGACGACCCGCAGGCGCCGCGCGCGCCGCACTTCCCCGCCAAGGCCAGGTCGGTCATCTGGCTGCACATGGCCGGCGCGCCCAGCACGCTGGACCTGTTCGACTACAAGCCCGAGTTGATCAGGCTGGCCGGCAAGCCGCTGCCCGACTCGTTCGCCAAGAACCTCAAGACCGCCACCGACGGCGGCGTCGGCAACCTGCTGGCCACCAGGCGCACGTGGGCGCAGCACGGCGAGACGGGGGCCTGGGTGTCCGACTTCCTGCCCAACCTGGCCAGGCAGGTGGACGACATCGCGTTCCTCAAGGGTTGCAAGACCGAGGGCGCGACGCACGTCATCTCGTCGCTGAAGCTGCACACCGCGGGGCTGGTGCCGGGGCGTCCGGCGCTCGGCTCGTGGGTGCAGTACGCGCTCGGCTCGGCCAACCCCGACCTGCCCGCGTTCGTCGTGCTGCCCACGGGCGTGGGCGCGGCCGGCGGCGGACGCGGCGCGGTGATCTGGAGCTCGGGCTTCCTGCCCGCGGCCTACCAGGGCACGGCCTTCCGCAAGGGCGACTCGCCGATCCTGCACCTGGCGCGGCCCGAGGGCGTGATCGACACCGAACAGCGCAACACGCTGGACCTGATCGCCGCGCTCAACGAGCATGGCGCCATCACGCGCACCGGCGACACCGAGCTGGCGGCGCGCACGAAGTCCTACGAGCTGGCCTACCGCATGGAGAAGTCGGCGCCCGAGGCGGTCGACCTGGGCAAGGAGACCGCGGCCACGCGCGAGCTGTACGGCATCGGCACGAAGGAGACGGACGAATACGGCACCGCGCTGCTGCGCGCCCGCCGGCTGGTCGAGCGCAACGTGCGCTTCATCCACGTGATCTCCGGCGCGCCCGACGCGTCCGTCGACAGCTGGGATGCGCACAACAACCTGGAGAAGAACCACGGCGTGATGAGCCGGTCGGTCGACAAGCCGATCGCCGGCCTGCTGGCCGACCTGAAGGCCCGCGGGCTGCTCGAGTCGACGCTGGTGGTGTGGACGTCCGAGTTCGGCCGCACGCCCTACGGCCAGAGCGGCAACGGCCGCGACCACAACCCCTGGGGGTATACCAGCTGGCTGGCCGGCGGCGGCATCAAGCCGGGCACGTACGGCTCGACCGACGAGATCGGCCTGCGCGCGCAGACCGGCATCGTCGACACCTACGACCTGCAGGCCACCATCCTGCACCAGCTGGGCCTGGACAACCGCAAGCTGACGTTCCAGTACCAGGGCCGCCAGGAGCGTCCGACGACGGTGTTCGGCGACGTCATCAAGGAGATCGTCGCCTGACGCGCGCGAGGACCTTCCGACATGAACCCGACCAGGAAGCGCGTCCCGATCGCCCTCGCCGCCCTCGTGCTCGCCGGCACCGCGTTCTGCGCGGGCGTCGACGTCGACGGCGCGCTGATGCGCGATGTGGACGACACCGCCAAGAGCCTCGATTCCAACGTCGCGATGAAGGACGACAAGGCGGCCGCCGCCGATGCACGCGCGCTCGTCGAGACCTTCGCGCGCATCGAATCGCACTACGGCGAGACGCCCGACACCGCCGACGCCGTCGGCTTCGCGCACCGCACGCAGGAACTCGCCGCGCAGGCCCTCCAGGCCATCGAGGCCAAGGACTTCGACGCGGCCGGCGAGGCCGTCAACCAGCTCACCCGCTCCTGCAGGAACTGCCATGAGAAGTACAAGAAGGATTGAGGCGCGCGGCGCCCCGCGCGCCCGCGCGACGCTCGCGACCGTGGCTGCGCTCGCGCTGCTGGCCACCGCGGCCACGGTCGCCCGCGCCGCCAGCGTGCTGGATTTCGACATCTGGATGCGCGCCATCGACAAGCGCAGCGTCGAAGTGCAGCGCAACATCGATGCCCGCCGGAACGACGCCGCCGTCGCCGATGCGCAGGAGCTGGCGCGCCTGTACGGGCTGATGGAGACGTACTTCGTCGACGACGGGCACTTCGCCGACGCCGTCGAGATGTCGCGCAGCGGCAAGGCGCTCGCCTCGGCGATTCCCGGTGCGCTCGCGGCGCAGGATTACGACAAGGCGTCCCGTGCCGCCCTGGACCTGGCGCACGCGTGCAACGACTGCCATGACGTCCACAAGCCGTTCCAGTGACCTCCAACACGCCCGACACCATGAAGACGACCGGCTCCTTCCTCCTGCTCGCCCTCGCGTTCGCGGCGACCGGCAGCGCCGCCCTCGCGCAGTCGGCGCCCAGGCCCGAGCACCTCATCAAATGGCGCCAGTCGGCGTTCCAGGTCGTCGCCTGGAACTCCGAACGCATCAAGGCGAGCCTCGATGCGGGCTACGACAAGGACCAGGTGCTGCGATCCGCGAACGCGATCGCCGCGATCGCCAACGCCGGCCTCGGCAGCCTGTTTCCGCCCGGCACCGAGACGGGCAAGGGCTGGCACGAGACCAGCGTCAAGACCGACGCCTTCACCAACGCGGCGAAGTTCGCCGAGCACGGCGGCGCTTTCGCCAGGGAAGCCGGCGAGCTCCTGCGGCGGGTGTCCAGCGGCGCCGACACGGCGGCCGTGAAGGACCAGTTCGGCAAGCTGCAGAAGACCTGCAAGTCCTGCCACGACGACTTCCGCAACGCCAACTGAAGCCGCGCGCCCCTCGTTCCCGGGCTGCCCGCCAGCCTGGCCGGACGTTTCGCAACGCCAACCCAACCAGTCGAACTCCCATGAAGAACCGCTTCGAATCCGCCGCGCTGGCGGCCAGCACCGTGCTGGCCGTCGCCGCCACGCTGTCCACCACGCTCGCGGCTCGCGCCCAGCCAGCGTCCGCGCCTGCGCCGGCGGCGTCCGCCCCGCGGCCGCTGCCCAAGGACTTCAGCTTCTTCCTCACCAGCCAGCCGATCGGCCAGGGCGGCAACCTCGGTGGCCTGTCCGGCGCCGACGCGCATTGCCAGAGGCTGGCGACGGCCGTCGGCTTCGGCCACCGCACGTGGCGCGCGTACCTCAGCACACAGGCCGCCGACGGCGCGCCGGCCGTCAACGCGCGCGACCGCATCGGCGCGGGCCCGTGGACGAACGCGCGCGGCGCCGTCATCGCCAAGGACATCGCGCAGCTGCATGGCGACACGATCGAGCTGGCGCAGCAGGGCAACAACCTCAGCAAGGCGACCACCTTCACCGAGAGCGGCGAGAGCCGCCCGGGTTTCGGCGACAAGCCCAACGTGCACGACGTCATCACCGGCTCGCAGCCCGATGGCCGCGCCTACCTCGACTCCGCCGACCACACTTGCCGCAACTACACCAGCAGCGCCCCCGACGCGTCGACCCAGCTGGGCCATTTCGATCGCGCCGGCGGCGGCAACACGTCCTGGAATTCGGCCCACAAGAGCCGCGGCTGCAGCCAGGACAACCTGATCAGCACGGGCGGCGCCGGGCTGCTCTACTGCTTCGCGGCAGGTTGATCCCGGCGTCCGGCGGCCCGAGGGGTCTGGCCTTTCCGTCCTCCGCGCCAAGGCGATGGCCAGCGCGGCGTGCCGATCGCGGAAGGAGGGACAGGCCTGACCCCGATCGCCGGCGATTCGTGGCCACCCTGCCCGGGGCCGAGGTCAGGCATGGCCTCGAATCGCGAAGACCGGTGCAGCTTTCGGCGACACCATGGCGCGATTCGAGGAGATGCCAGACCCCTCTGCACCGCCGCTCCGTGAGGCGCCTGCGCCCCTCACCGATTCGCCGCGACCTCGGCGTACACCCAGCGCACGAAGCGGTCCGCCGTCTGCGCCGACTGGGGCACGTGCGCATCGAAGTCCGCGGTCGGATGCGCGGCGACGGCCTCGTCGATCGTCTTGCCCTGCTCGATCAGCTTTTGCACCTTGGCGCGCACCGCCAGGATCAGGTCGCGCTGCGCGAGCACCGCGTTGCGGTCGACGATGGGGCCGTGGCCGGGGATGATCTTCGTGGCGGGCCCCGAGCGGTCGACGATCTCGCTGAGCCCCTCGAGGATGCCGGCCAGCGTGCCGCCGCTGGCCAGGTCGACGTACGGGTAGCCGACGCTGCGGAAGATGTCGCCCGCCGCGATGATGTCGTGGCCGGGGAACGAGATCACGGTGTCGCCGTCGGTGTGCGCCGCGACGACCGGCAGCAGCCGCACGTCCTCGCCGTCGACGTGGATCGACAGCGACGCGTCGTAGGTCACCACCGGCAGCGCCTGCCCGGGCGCCGGCTTGCCGGGCGTGCCGTCGGCGGCCGCATTCGGGTGCTCCATGCGCCAGCGCAGCTGGTCGCGCGCGAAGATGGTCGCGCCCAGCTTCGCGAAGTTCGCGTTGCCGCCGACGTGGTCGGGGTGCACATGGGTATTGACCAGGAAGCGGATCGGCTTGTCGGAGAGCCTGCGGATCGCGGCGACGAGCTTGTCGGTCAGCGGCGCGAACTGCGAATCCACCAGCAGGATGCCGTCGTCGCCCGCGAGCACGCTGATCGTGCCGCCCTGACCTTCCAGCGTCCAGAAGTCGGGCGCCAGCCGGGTCGCCTTGATCTGGACGTTGGCGAAATCCGGGGCCGCCTGCGCGAAGGCGGAGGACGCGGTGGCGAGCGCGGCGAACGCGACGAGCGAGGCGATGGTGCGTGTCATGTCGAAGGTCGGTGGCGGACGGGACGGCCATCGTACGGCGGTCCGCGTCCGCAGTCCCGGAAGGGGTGTCTGCGCCCGTCCGGGGCGTGGACCCGGCGGCAGCGGCGCCTTCCCGAAGGCGGCCAGGCGGGCGACCCGCGCCGTCGTCACCGCGCGAAGTTCACGTCCAGAGGCACCTGCACCTCGTCCGCCCCGCCCGCGGAGCAATGCATGCGCTTGACCGCCGCCTGCACGTACTTCGTGTACTCCCTGGGCCCGGACAGGAACGCGACGTCCGTCACCTGGCCGCCGCGCACCGTCAGCCGCGTGCGCACGGTGCCCGCGATGCCCACGCGCTCGATCGCGTCCTCGAGCACCTGCGCCAGCGCAGCCTGGTAGCCAGGGCAGGCGAGGCTCGCTTCCTGGCGCACGACGGTCGGCGGCGGCGCCGGGGCCGGCGCGGCGGGCGGCGGCGCCGCGGCGACGACCGGCGCGGGCACGGGCGGCTCGGTGGCGGTGGCCACGATCGCCGTCTCCGGTGGCGGCGCCGGCGGCACGAGCTCGGGCGGCGGCACATAGAGCGGCGGCGGCAGCGTCGCGGCCTTGGGCTTGTCGAGCAGCCGCTCGACCTTGGGCGGCGGCGGAAGCGGCGGCGGTGTGACGATCACCACGTCCAGCGGCTTGGTCACGACGTCGACGACGCGCGTCGCCAGGCCCGAGAGCAGCGCCCAGCCGATCAGCACGTGGATGCCCACGACGATGGCCAGCCCCTGGCCGCGGCCGCCGCGCGTGCGCGCCCCGCGCACGATGGGCCGCGGGGTGGGGAACGCCAGGAGCGTGGCCGCCGGCTGCGGTGGAGGCGACGTCAAGGGCACGCGCAGCGGCGCGCCACGGGAATCGAGCAGGGCACTCATGGCGGTTCACCGGAAGCGTGGCGCGTCGACGGCGGGGCGGCGAAGCGGCGGGGCGGGCAGGTCGATGCGCATGGCGTGGCAGGGAGTGAGGATGACCGGCCTCGGGTCGCAGCTTCCGTGCCACGCGGATCGCATGAGCTTGCGCGCTCGCGCCTGTCGCGCGGGCCGCCCGCGCGGCGCGCGCCCGCGTGCGTCACGCCCCCGCGAGCGCCCTCGTGAGCGCGCGCCGCCGCGCGCACCGTGCGCGCTGCGGCTGCTGCATTGGCAGCGCGCGCTGCTGCAATCGACGCAGCCAGCGGCCGCGTCGCGTCACGCCACGCGCAGCTGCTGCCCGAAGAACGCCAGCGTGCGCTGCCACGCCAGTGCGGCCGCCTTGGCGTCATAGCGCGGCGTGGTGTCGTTGTTGAAGCCGTGCTCGACGCCCGGATAGACGAAGGCCTCGTACTTCGCGCCGGCCGCCTTCAGCGCCGCCTCGTACGGCGGCCAGGTGGCGTTGACGCGCTGGTCGTTGCCGGCGAAGTGCAGCATCAGCGGCGCCCGGATGCGCGGCACGTCGTCGAGCCGGGGGGCGACGCCGTAGAACGGCACGCCGGCGTTGAGGTCGGGCCAGCGCGTGGCGAGCCAGTTGACCACGCCGCCGCCGAAGCAGAACCCCACCGCGCCGACGCGGCCGTTGGTGCCGGCCTGCGTCTTGAGCAGCTGCGCCGCGGCGAGGAAGTCGGCCTGCACCTTGGCCGTGTCGAGCTTGCCGAACAGCTCGCGCGCCTTGTCCTCGTCGCCTGGATAGCCGCCCAGCGTGAACAGCGCGTCGGGCGCGAAGGCGACGTAGCCCTCCAGCGCGAGCCGGCGGGCGATGTCCTCGATGTGCGGGTTGAGACCGCGGTTCTCGTGGATGACGAGGACGGCGGGGATGTCGCCCGCCACCCTGGCCGGCCGCGCGAGATAGCCGCTGGCCTTGCCGTAGCCCTGCGGCGAATCGAACGCCAGCCGGGACGTCACCAGCCGCGGATCGCCCGGGTCGACCTGGCGCGCGCTCGCGAAGTCCGGCGCCAGCGCGGCGAGCAGGCCGGCGGCAGTCGCGCCGCCAGCGGCGTACTTGCCGGCGGCGTCGAGGAACCCGCGCCGCGAGATCCCGCCATGGACGTACCGGTCGAACAGCTTGAGCACTTCAGGGTGGAAATCGGCGGCGGTCAGGCGGGGCATGGGCGTGTCTCCGTGTCGAGCGGATGTGGAATCTCGGGCACCGTGCGGGGTGCGCTGTCGCGCAGGGCATGTTCGGTGCCTGGTGTCTAGACCTCCAGCCACTCCTTGCGTACGCCGGCGTTCGCCTTCAGCTCCTCCGGCGTCCCCTCGAACACCACGCGTCCATGGCCCATCACCACGCAGCGCTGCGAGATCTGCAGCGCGATGGTGAGCTTCTGCTCGATCAGGAGGACCGACAACCCGCGTGCCTTCAGTGCCAGCAGGTAGTCGGCCACCTGCTCGACGATCTTCGGCGCCAGGCCCTCGGTGGGCTCGTCGATCAGGATCAGGTCGGGATCGCCCATCAGCGAACGGCACAGCGTCAGCATCTGCTGCTCGCCGCCGGACAGCACGCCGGCCTCGGTGTGCTGGCGCTCGCGCAGGCGCGGGAACAGCGTGTACATGTCCTCGAAGCCCCAGCGCGCCGCCGTCGCGCCGCCCTTGCAGCCCAGCTGCAGGTTCTGGTGCACCGTCAGGCGCGGGAAGATGTCGCGGTTCTCCGGCACGTAGCCGATGCCGCGGTGCGCGATCTCGTAGGGCTTCAGGCCGGCCAGCGGCTGGCCCTTCCAGGCGATGGCGCCCTGGGTGTCGACCAGGCCCATGATCGCCTTGGCGGTGGTCGAACGCCCGGAGCCGTTGCGACCCAGCAGCGCGACGATCTCGCCCGGTGCCACCCGCAGGTCGACGCCGTGCAGCACATGGCTCTTGCCGTAGAACGCGTGGAGCTTGTCGATCTGCAGCATCACGCCTCCGCGGCCTGCGTCGTGGCGAGCACCGAGCCCAGGTAGGCCTCCTGCACGCGCGGGTCGGCGCGCACGGCTTCGGGCGTGTCGAAGGCGATCACCTCGCCGTAGACCAGCACCGCGATGCGGTCCGCGAGGCCGAAGACGACGCCCATGTCGTGCTCCACGGTCAGCAGCGTCTTGCCCACGGTGACGTCGCGGATCAGCTGCACGAAGCGGCGCGTCTCGCTCTTGCTCATGCCGGCGGTGGGCTCGTCCAGCAGGATCACCCGGGCGCCACCGGCGATCGTCAGGCCGATCTCCAGCGCGCGCTGCTCGGCGTAGGTGAGGTTCATCGCGAGCACGTCGCGGCGGCGTTCCAGCTGCAGCATCGCCAGCAGCTGCTCGGCGCGCTCGTTGGCGTCGCGCAGGTTGGCGAGGAAGCGCCAGAACGCGTAGCGGTAGCCGAGTGACCACAGCACCGCGCAGCGCAGGTTCTCGAACACCGACAGCCGCGTGAACAGGTTGCTGACCTGGAAGCTGCGCGCCAGGCCCTGGCGGTTGATGCGGTGCGGCGGCAGGCCGTCGATGCGCTGTCCATCGAGCAGGATCTCGCCCGAACTGGGCGCGAAGCGGCCGCTGACGAGGTTGAACAGCGTCGACTTGCCCGCGCCGTTGGGACCGATGATGGCCACGCGCTCGCCGGCGTTCACGGCCAGTGTCGCGCCGCGGATGATCTCCGTCTTGCCGAAGCGCTTGCGCACGTCGCGCAGTTCCAGCGCGACGTGCGGCGGCGAGGCCGCGGCCCGGGCCTGCGCGATCCGGTCGGCGACGTCCGTCATGCGGCCCCCCGGCGCTTGAGCTCGCGTTCGATGTCGGCCTGCGCGGCATCCCAGCGCAGCACGAAGCGGCGCCGCACCCGCTCGAATGCCAGGCCGCCCGCGACGAACAGCAGCAGCGCGACGATCCACGCCGCGGGGCCCTTGGCATCCAGCGTCACGCCGCCGTACTTCATCATCGGGCCGAGCGCCTGGTTCAGTTGCAGGTGGTACAGCATCTCGACCATCGCGCTCGCGCCGACGAAGGCCACTGCGCCCGCGAGCAGCAGCGCGAGGTAGCCGGACAGCAGCGGACGCAGCCTGCCGAACGCCGCCAGCCGCAGGTTGGCCAGCACCAGCCCCGCGACGCCCGCCGGCGCGTACATGACCATCAGCATGAACGCCAGGCCCAGGTACAGCAGCCAGGCCTTCGTGAGCTCCGACAGCACCACCGTGGCCAGCACCATCAGCACGCCGCCGATGATGGGCCCGAAGAACGCCGTGGAACCGCCCAGGTAGGTGAACAGCAGGTAGGCGCCGGAGCGCTGCGCGCCCACCATCTCCGCGGTGGCGAGCTCGAAGTTGATCGCGGCCAGCCCGCCCGCCACGCCCATGAACAGGCCGGAGATCATGAACGCGAACCAGCGCACGCGCTGGGTGTCGTAGCCGATGAAGGCGACGCGCTCCGGGTTGTCGCGCACCGCGTTGAGCATGCGCCCCAGCGGCGTGCGCGTGAACGCGAACATCAGCCCGGTGCAGACGAAGCAGTAGGCCGCGATCAGGTAGTACACCTGGATCTGCGGCCCGAACGTGATGCCGAGCGTCGCGGGCGGCACGACGCGGTTGCTGCTGACCCCGGCTTCGCCGCCGAAGAACTCGGGCAGCATCAGCGACATCGAGGACGCCAGCTCGCCGATGCCGAGCGTGATCATGGCGAACGTGGTGCCCGACTTGCGCGTGGTGACGAACCCGAACAGCGCGGCGAACGCGAGCCCCGCGGCGCCGCCCGCCAGCGGCAGCAGGCTGACCGGCAGGTGCAGCGTGCCGGCGCCCACGCGGTTCAGGGCGTGGATGGCCAGGAACGCGCCCAGGCCGCTGTAGACCGCATGCCCGAAGCTGAGCATGCCGCCCTGTCCCAGCAGCATGTTGTAGGCCAGGCAGGCGATGATGGCGATGCCCATCTGCGACAGCAGCGTCTGCGACAGGCTGCTCGAGAACACGAGCGGCGCCGCCAGCAGCAGCAGGCCGTAGCCGCCCCACACCGCCCAGCGCCCGACGTCGTACGGCCGGAAATGATAGGTGCCGGCCCCCAGGCCTTGCGTGTGGCGGCCCGGCGCGGCGTCCGGCGTGCGGCGATCCGTCATTCGCGCGTCCCGAACAGCCCGCGGGGCCGGAAGACCAGGATCAGCACCAGCAGCAGGTAAGGCAGGATGGGCGCGACCTGGGCCAGCGTCAGCTTCATCAGCGGATACGCCACGCTGTCCGACGACACGTGCCAGCCGACCATGGACGCCGCGTCGACGAGCGACTTGTCCACCGTCAGCGGCACCGTCTGCAGCAGCCCGATCAGCAGCGCGCCGACGAAGGCCCCCACCAGCGAGCCCGTGCCGCCCACCACCACCACGACGAACAGGATGGGCCCGACCGCCGCCGCCATCGCGGGCTCGGTGAGGAAGGTGGTGCCGCCGATCACGCCGGCCAGGCCGGCCAGCGCGCAGCCGGCGCCGAAGACGAGCATGAACACCCGCGGCACGTTGTGGCCCAGCGCCTCGGCCATCTCCGGATGCGTCAGCGCCGCCTGGATCACGAGGCCGACCCGCGTGTGCCTGAGCAGCAGCCACAGCGCCAGCAGCATCAGCAGCGCGACGAGCATCATGAAGGCGCGCGTGGCGGGGAACGTGGTGCATGCGGCGTGGGCGCAGGTCGCGGCGTCGGCGTGTCCGAACACCATGGACAACCCGCTGGCCGTCGACTGCACCAGCGTGAATGCCGGCTGCGCCAGCACCGCGGGCGGGTCGAACGCCACCGGCGCGCGGCCCCACACGACCTGCACCACCTCCAGGATGAGATAGCTCAGCCCGAAGGTGACCAGCAGCTCCGGCACGTGGCCATACTTGTGCACGCGGCGCAGGCACGTCCGCTCGAACACGGCGCCGAGCAGCCCCACCACCACCGGCGCGACCGCCAGCGCCGGCCAGAAACCGACGATGCGCGAGCTCGCGTAACCCACGTAGGCGCCCAGCATGTAGAAGCCGGCGTGGGCGAAGTTCAGCACGCCCATCATGCTGAAGATCAGCGTCAGGCCCGAGCTGAGCATGAACAGCAGCAGCCCCGAGCTGAGGCCGTTGAGGATGTTGACGACGGTCTGGTCCACGGTGCGGATCAGGGCGCCGGGGCTCTCGACGAGGCCGTGCCGGCGGCGGTGGATCCTGCGACTGCGCGCAGGATGACAGCCTCGACGTCAACCTGCGTACAGTCGCAGGATGCACGCGAACCGGAGACGATCCCTGTCGTCACCGCCAGCCCTGTCACGAAGGCTTCTTCATCTGGCAGGACGTCGGCGTGCTGGCCACGTAGGCGTCGTAGTGCGCCACCGGCGCGAACGTGTAGCCCGTGTTCTCGACCGAGTACGGGTTCTTCGCATCCGTCTTCTGCCACACCGAGATCCAGAGGTCCTGCTGCAGCTGGTGGTCCGTCTTGCGCATCTCGATGTCGCCGTTGTAGCTCTTGAGCTTCATGCCCTCGAGCGCGGCGGCCACCTTCACCGGGTCGGTGGACTTCGCCCTGGCCATCGCCTCGGACAGCAACTGCAGCTCGATGTAGAGATCGGTGACGTAGAAGTCGTCGCTGAACCTGGCCTTGAAGTCGTCCTGCAGCTTGCGGATGGGGCCGCTCATGTTCGGCTGCCCGTACCCGACGAAGTACACCCGGCCGGCGGCCGCGGCGCCGAGTGCGGTGGGCGTGCCCGAGTTGTTGGCGTAGTAGGTGAAGAACTTGACGTTGAGCCCGGCCTCGTTGGCCGCCTTGACCAGCAGCGCGAGATCGGTGCCCCAGTTGCCGGTGATGACGGTGTCGGCGCCGGAAGCCTTGATCTTGGCGACGTAGGGCGCGAAGTCGGTGACCTTGGCCAGCGGGTGCAGGTCCTCGCCGACGATCTCGATGTCGGGGCGCTTGCGCGCCAGGTCGGCCTTCGCGAACTTGGCCACCTGCAGGCCGTGCGCGTAGTTCTGGCCGATGATGTAGACCTTCCGGATGTCCTTCTGGTCCTTGATGAAGGTGGTCAGCGCCTCCATCTTCATGGACGTGTCGGCGTCGAGCCGGAAGTGCCAGTAGCTGCACTTGCTGTTGGTGAGGTCCGGGTCGACCGCCGCGTAGTTCATGTACAGCACCTCGTGGCCCGGATTGCGCTCGTTGTGCCGGCTGACGGCGTCGACCAGCGCGCCCGCCGCGCCCGAGCCGTCGCCTTGCGTGATGTAGCGGATGTTCTGGTCGATGGCCGACTTCAGCGCCGTCAGCGATTCCGCGGGGCTGACCTTGTTGTCGAACGGCACGATCTCGAACTTCACGCCGGCGGCGTTGTTCTTGTTGAACAGCTCGGCCAGGTACTGGAAGGTCTTGAGCTCGTTCTGGCCGATGGGCGCCATCAGGCCGGACAGCGGGTCGATCCAGCCGATCTTGACCGTCTCGCCCTTCTGCGCGAAGGCTGCGTCGGGATGCAGCGCGAGGCAGGCCAGCGCGAGGGTGGACGCGAACGCCAGGGGCTTGCTCAGGAACGTCATGGCTGTGTCTCCGTGGTCGCCGCGTGGGTCGCGGTCGTGGCTGACGTTAGCCCAACGCCGGGCCGGCGCCTTGAGGGACTACCCCGAAGGGGCGTGTCGCGCCTGCGACAAAGCCCCGGGTGCGGCCGTCAGCGGGCGCCGGGCAGCACGTGGTCGCGAAACTGCTCGCGCAGGCGCAGCTTCTGCAGCTTGCCGGTGGCCGTGTGAGGCAGCTCGGCGACGATGGCCACGTCGTCCGGGATCTGCCACTTGGCGATCTTGCCCTCGAAGAAGCGCAGCATTTCCTCGCGCGAGACGCTCGCCCCCGGCTTGGGCACCACCACCAGCAGCGGACGCTCGTCCCACTTCGGGTGCTTGCAGGCGATGACCGCGGCCTCGTGCACCGACGGGTGCGCGATGGCGATGTTCTCCAGCTCGATCGAGCTGATCCATTCGCCGCCCGACTTGATCACGTCCTTGCTGCGGTCGGTGATGAACATGAAGCCGTCGGCATCGATGGCCGCGACGTCGCCGGTGGGGAACCAGCCCGGTTCGCCGTCCACGCTCACCAGCGGGGAATCCTTGGCCTTGAAGTAGCTCGAGATCACCCACGGCCCGCGCACCACCAGGTTGCCGGCCGCCTTGCCGTCCCACGGCAGCGCGCGGCCCTCGTCGTCGATGATGGCCATGTCGATGCCGTAGATCACGCGGCCCTGGCTCTGCAGCAGGCGCTGCTTCTCCTCGGGCGGCAGGGACTCGTGCTTGGACTGCAGCTTCGACAGCGTGCCCAGCGGCGACAGCTCCGTCATGCCCCAGGCGTGGATCACCTCGATGCCGTAGTCCTGCTGCAGCGATTTCATCATCGCCGGCGGGCACGCCGAGCCGCCGATGACGGTGCGCCTGAAGGTGCTGAACTTCAGGTCGTTGGCCTTCATGTAGTTCAGCAGGCCCAGCCACACGGTGGGCACGCCGGCGCTGAAGGTGACCTGCTCGGATTCGAACAGCGCGTACAGCGACGCGCCGTCGAGGAACGGCCCGGGCATCACCAGCTTGGAGCCCGTCATCGCGGCCGTGTACGGGATGCCCCAGGCATTGACGTGGAACATCGGCACGATGGGCAGGATGACGTCGCGCGTGGAGCAGTTCATGGCATCGGGCAGCGCCGCGCCGTACGAGTGCAGCACGATGGAGCGGTGGCTGTAGAGCGCGCCCTTCGGGTTGCCGGTGGTGCCCGAGGTGTAGCAGAGCGTGGCCGCCGTCCGCTCGTCGAGCTCGGGCCAGTCGTAGTCGCCGTCCTGCTGCGCCAGCAGGTCGTCGAAGCACAGCAGGTCGGGCACGCTGGTGGATGCGGGCATCTGGCCACGATGGCCCATCAGCACGAAGTGGCGCACCGTCCTGAGCCTGGGCGCCAGCTTCTCGACCAGCGGCAGGAAGCCGGAGTCGAAGCACAGCACGGCGTCCTCGGCGTCGTTGGCGATCCACTCGATCTGCTCGGCGAACAGCCGCGGGTTGATCGTGTGGCAGACGCGCCCGGAGCCCGAGACGCCATAGTAGATCTCGACGTGGCGGTGCCCGTTCCAGGCCAGCGTGGCCACGCGCTCCCCGGGCGCGACGCCCAGCGCGCCCAGGGCCTGCGCGACCTGGCGGGAGCGCCTTTCCACCTGCGCCCAGGTGCTGCGGTGGATGTCGCCCTCGCAGCGCCTGGACACGATCTCCACATCGCCCGCGTGGCGCGCCGCGTGCCGTATCAGGGTCGACACGGTCAGCGGCATGTTCATCATCTGGCCCATCAGCACGGTCATCGCATGTCTCCTCGTTGTCGTGTCGCACCCCGCCGCGCTGTCGCTCGCGCGACACCCGCCAGACGGAAGGGCTGCCCTACTGTAAGGCCCTTCGGCGCCCCGGCGCCATAGGGCTGGCTAGACTGGTTGCCAATGACCGACATCATCCCCACCGGCCCCAGCGCCGCCCACTGGATCAACCGCTTCGCGCGCTTCGCGCACGAGGTGCCCGACGTGCGCCGCGACGGCGACACCCTCCCCGCCGAGACGCGCGTGCGCCACCCGTTCGGCACCGACCTGCCCGCGCAGCCCTTCCCCGAGCCGCATTGGGTCGCCACCAGCGACGACTGCGCCGCGCTGCTGGGCTGGCCGGCCGACTGGGGCACGCGCGCGGACTGGCGCGCCATCGACGTGCTCACCGGCCGCGCCAGCTGGCCCGGCCTGCAGACGATGGCCACGGTCTACAGCGGGCACCAGTTCGGCGTCTGGGCCGGGCAGCTGGGCGACGGCCGCGCGCTGCTGCTGGGCGAATGGCAGGCCGAGGCCGGCGGGCCGTCGTGGGAACTCCAGCTCAAGGGCGCCGGGCGCACGCCGTATTCGCGCATGGGCGACGGCCGCGCGGTGCTGCGCTCGTCCATCCGCGAGTTCCTGTGCTCGGAGGCGATGCACGCGCTCGGCGTGCCGACCACGCGCGCGCTGGCCGTCGCGGGCTCGGCGCTGCCGGTGATGCGCGAGACGCCCGAGACCGGCGCCGTCGTCACGCGCGTCGCGCCCAGCTTCCTGCGCTTCGGCCACTACGAGCACTTCGCGCACAGCGGGCAGTTCGATTCGCTGCGCCGGCTGGTGGACTTCACGATCGCGACCTGCTTCCCCACGCTGCGCGAGGGCGCCGGCGGGCTCGACCCGCTGCACGCGTGGCTGGCCGAAGTCGTCGCGCGCACCGCCGCGACGGTGGCGCACTGGCAGGCGGTCGGCTTCGCGCACGGCGTGATGAACACCGACAACATGTCCATCCTCGGCCTGACGATCGACTACGGCCCGTTCGGCTTCCTCGACGGCTTCGACCCGGACCACGTCTGCAACCACTCCGACACCGGCGGCCGCTACGCGTTCGCGCGCCAGCCCAACATCGCCTGGTGGAACCTGCACGCGCTGGCCCACGCGCTGCGGCCGCTGTGCGCCGACCCCGACGCCACGCTGCCGCCCGTGCTCGACACCTTCAGCGACCGCTTCATCGACGCCTACTCCGACCACATGCGCGCCAAGCTGGGCCTGGCGCTCGCGCAGGACGGCGACAAGGAACTGCTGGACGACCTGCTGGCGCTGATGGCCGGCGAGCGCGTCGACATGACCCTCGCGTTCCGCGCGCTCGCGCAGTTCGACCGCGGCGCCGGCGCGACCCCCGCCGCGTTCCGCGACCACTTCATCGACCGCGCCGCGGCCGACGCCTGGGGCGGACGCTACCTGCGCCGGCTCGAGTCCGAAGCGCGCTCCGACGCCGAGCGCCACGCCGCGATGGACCGCGCCAACCCGAAGTTCGTGCTGCGCAACCACCTCGCGCAGGAAGCGATCCAGCAGGCGGAGGCCGGCGACTTCGGCGCGGTGCGCGAGTTGCACGACGTGCTGCGCCACCCGTACGCCGAGCAGCCGGGACGCGAGCGCTTCGCTGCGCTGCCGCCCGACTGGGCGCGCCACATCGAGGTCTCGTGCTCCTCGTGAGCGCCCGCCGCGAGCCGCAACGCGCCTGCGCTAGACTTCGCCCCCGGCGCGCACCGCTTTGCGGTACGCGTCGCGTCCCAGCTCCGCCGCGCCGGCACCGGCCGGCGTCCGCGCCCGGCCTCGCATGCCGGGCGGCCCGCCGCCCATGAAACTCCTCTTCGACATCCTTCCGCTGATCTTCTTCTTCGCGACCTACAAGATCGCGGGAAAGATGCCCGACCAGGGCGCGGCCTTCGCCACCCACTGGCTGGGCGCCGTCGTGCAGGGGGGCATCGTCGGCTCCGCCGAGGCGCCGGCGCTGCTGGCCACCGCGGTGGTGATCGTCGCGACCCTGGTGCAGTTCACCTGGAACAAGGCCACCGGCCGCAAGATCGACCTGATGCTGTGGGTGAGCACCACGATGATGGTGGTGTTCGGCGGCCTGGCCGTCTGGTTCCACAACCAGATGTTCATCATGTGGAAGCCCAGCATCTACTTCTGGGTCTCCGGCCTGATCTTCTGGGGCAGCCAGGCGTTCTTCCACAAGAACCTGTGGCGCTCCACGCTCGGCGCCGACCTCGTGGTGCCCGACACCGTGTGGCAGCGCTTCAATTTCAGCTGGGTCGCGTTCTTCGCGCTGATGGGGTTGCTCAATCTCGTCGTCGTCTATTTCTTCCGCGACTACTGGGTGAGCTTCCATACCTTCGGCAGTACTGCGCTGATGGGGCTGTTCTCGGTGGGCGTGTTCTATTACCTGGGCAAGCACGTCGAACCCGAACTCGCGGCGGACAAGCCCGCGCCCTGACATGACGGCCACCCCTTTGCGCGACGCGATGACGCAGGCCCTGGTCGAACGCCTGGCGCCCCTCGCGCTCGAACTGGTGGATGACAGCGCCGCGCACGCGGGGCATGCGGGCGCGCGTGAAGGCGCGCATTTCAACCTGCGGATCGTGAGCGCGAAGTTCGCGGGATTGCCCCGAATTTCGCGCCATCGCCTCGTGTATGATGCCCTCCGCCCCTGGATGGCCGAGGGCGTTCATGCACTCGCCATCGACGCCCGCACGCCGGAAGAAGCCTAAAGCCCATCGCTTCCGCTTTGTTTCCGAGTTCGGAGATTCTCGATAGAGTTTCTCGATGGGTGCCTTTTGATGTGTCAAGGAGTATCCGGGTTTCCTCAACCTGAATTTCTCCGACGACATGGTGAAACCCCGGGAACTTCCCTGTTCCCGGTCACGTCCAAAACCGTTTGCTCGAAAGTCTCCCAGCATGAATTTCAAATCTTCGGCCGCGCTCATCGCCGCCCTCGTGCTGCCGCTGTCCGTGATGGCGCAGAACGTCACCACCGTCAACGGCAAGCCGGTGCCCATGTCGCGCGTCGACGCGCTGATCAAGACGGCCACGCGTGGCGGGCAACAGGAAGTGCCGCCCGAGGTCAAGGCCCAGGCCAAGGACCAGACCGTGCTGCGCGAGATCTTCGCGCAGGAAGCCGAGAAGCAGGGCATCCCCGGCTCGGCTGACTACAAGGCGCAGCTCGAACTGGTGCGCCAGACCGTGCTGATCAACACGCTGTTCCAGAACTTCATCAAGACGCACCCGGTCACGGACGCCGAGGCGAAGGCCGAGTACGACCAGATCAAGGCCGAGCAGTCGGGCCTCGAGTACCACGCGCGCCACATCCTGGTCGACAGCGAAGACGAAGCCAAGAAGCTGATCAGCCAGATCAAGGCCGGCTCGAAGTTCGAGGACGTGGCCAAGAAGAGCTCCAAGGACACCGGCTCCGCCGAGAACGGCGGCGACCTCGACTGGGCCAAGCCCGGCAACTACGTGCCGGAGTTCGCCACGGCGCTGCAGGGCCTGAAGAAGGGCCAGATGACCGAGACCCCGATCAAGACCCAGTTCGGCTACCACATCATCCGCCTGGAAGACACGCGCACCGCGCAGTTCCCGTCCTTCGACGAAGTCAAGGAAAAGATCAAGCAGCAGAAGGAACAGGTCAAGCTCCAGGAGTACCAGGAGAAGCTGCGCAAGTCCGCCAAGACCGACTACAAGTTCGCCGCCGACCAGGCCCCGGCCGCGCCCGCCGCGCCGGCTGCGTCCACGGCCAAGAAGTAAGCCGCTGCGCGCGCGGCGCATCGCCGCGACGCCCCAGCGAAAGCGCCCGCCTGCGAAGGCCGGGCGCTTTTTCTTTCGCCGTGTCGTCCTGCGTGAAGTCGCAGGATGACGAAGAATTCCGCTGGAGCAGGACGACGTCGGGACGTGTCCGCACTTCGCCCCGAGCGCCGCGTCAGGCCACCGGCGTGTCCACCAGCCGCCCGGCCTCGATGTGCAGCTGACGCTGGCAGCGCGCGGCGATCATCTTGTCGTGCGTCACCAGCACCAGCGTCGTGCCGATCTCGCGGTTGAGGTCGAACATCAGTTGCATCACCGTCTCGCCGGTGGCGAAGTCCAGGCTGCCGGTGGGTTCGTCGGCCAGCAGCACCTGCGGGCGCACGACGAAGGCGCGGGCCAGTGCGACGCGCTGCTGCTCGCCGCCCGACAGCACGCGCGGATAGTGGCCGAGCCGCTCGGCCAGGCCCACGCGGGCCAGCATCTCCGTCGCGCGCGCCCGGGCGTCGCGCGCACCCGCGAGCTCGAGCGGCAACATCACGTTCTCGAGCGCGGTACGGTGGGCGAGCAGCTGGAAGCTCTGGAACACGAAGCCCACCCGCTCGGCGCGCACGGCCGCGCGGGCGTCCTCGTCGAGCGCGAACAGGTCGCTGCCCGCCAGCCTCACGGAGCCGCTGGTGGGAACGTCCAGGCCTGCGAGCAGTCCAAGCAGCGTGCTCTTGCCCGAGCCGGATGCGCCGACGATGGCGGCCGACTCGCGGGCGTCCAGGGTGAACGAGATGTCATGGAGAATCGTCAGGGTTCCGGTGGCGTCGCTCACCTGCCGGGTGAGGCGATCGACGACGATGATGGGTTCCGACATGCATTCACTTTTCGGGGCGCGGCCTTCGCGCCGCAGATTCCTGCACTTTAGCGCGAGCCTCATGGCGGCGCTGTCGCTCGGCTTCACCGGGCCGGCCAGCGCGGCCGCGCCGGCGGGTGGCGGGGGCGACCACGTGATCGTCGTCGTGGGCGACAGCATCTCCGCCGAGTTCGGCCTGGCGCGCGGCAGCGGCTGGGTCGCGCTGCTGGGCCAGCGGCTGGCGGCGCAGAAGCCGGCGTGGACGGTCTCCAACGCGAGCATCAGTGGCGACACCACCGCGGGCGGCCTGGCGCGCCTGCCCACGATCCTGAAGCAGCGCCACCCGAAGATCGTGGTCATCGAGCTCGGCGGCAACGACGCGCTGCGCGGCCTGCCCATGAGCGACACGCGCAAGAACCTCGACGCGATGGCCGCCCTGGCACAGGCGTCGGGTGCGCGCGTGCTGCTGGCCGGCATGATGGTGCCGCCGAACTTCGGCCGCAAGTACCAGGCCGAGTTCGGCAAGATGTACGCCGACGTCGCCGCCGCGCGCCACGCCGCGCTGGTGCCCTTCATCTTCGCCGGCATCGCCGACCGCCCCGATGCCGAGACGTGGTTCCAGGCCGACCAGATCCACCCGCTGGCGAAGGCGCATCCGATCATCCTGGACAACGTGTGGGCGCAGTTGAAGCCGATGTTGTAGGGTCGCGCGGCAGCGCCGGACCGGCCGTCATCCTGCGCGGAGCGAAGCGGAGTCGCCTTGAGCTCAACTCGTCGTTGCAACGGTCTGCCAGAGTACCTCAGCGGGATTGGCAAAGCCAAGCGTCTCACGTGGTCGGCCGTTCAACTCGTCGGCGATTCGATTGAATTGAGCCTGAGTGAGCGTTGAGAAGTCCTTGCCCTTGGGAAGGTACTGACGAAGCAGGCGATTGGTGTTCTCGTTGGATCCTCTTTGCCAGGGGCTGCGCGGATCACAAAAGAAGACTTCGACGTCGGTGGCTATCGTGAACTTCGCGTGATCCGCCATCTCGCCGCCGCGGTCCCAGGTCAGCGTTCGCATCATCCCGTCGGGCAGCTTCTTGACGTATCGGGTCAACGCGCCCACGACGCTTCGAGTGTCCTTGGCCGGCACCTTGACCAACATGAGATAGCGTGATCGTCGCTCCACGAGCGTAGCAACCTGGCAGTCGAATGTGCCAAACAGCAGGTCACCCTCCCAGTGCCCCGGCACCGCACGATCCTCAGCTTCAGCGGGCCGCTCGCTGATCGAGACCGCGTTCTTGATGTAGTAGCGCGGCGCCTGCCCTGGGTGCGTCTTGGGATGCCGCATCCTCGGGTGTTCGCGAAGGAATGCCGTCAGCTCCTTCTTTAGGGCGCCTCTGGCCTGGACGAACAGCGTCCGATAAATCGTTTCATGCGAGACGTTCATCCGAGCATCATGCGGGAACTCGCGCTTGAGCCATCCCGCGATCTGTTGAGGAGACCACCTCAGCTTTAGTTTGCCTGCCACCTTTCGCGCGAGCGCCGGGTGCCCTTCAAGCACGGTGGGTTGCGGTCTCTTGGCACGGTTCCAGGCCTGCTCGTCGGCCGCAGTCGCCCTATAGCGGCGGACTCCGCCGTTGCGCTCGATCTCACGACAAATCGTGCTTGGACTTCGAGACAGGCGCTTGGCGATTGTTCTCATCGACTCCCCTGCAGAGAGTCCTCGCGAGATCTCCTCGCGTTCCCTCAGTGACAACGCTCGAGCCGACCGATGGCATTGCCTGGGCGCAATCCCCCCTGCCTTGCTGAGCCACGTCTGCACCGAAGGCAAGGAGCGCTTCATCGCCAGCGCGATCTCGCCGATGCGCTCTCCTCGCCTCCATCGATCCCACAACTCGCGCCGCTCTGCAGCTGACGGATGAATTCTCTGACCTGTGCTTTTCAATGAACACCTCGATTCGTGATCCAAGTGTTGCATTGACGGTTTGAGCGCGCCGCAGGATCCACGAACAGGGACGGCCTCGACCAACGTGGATCCTGCGACTTCGCGCGGGATGACGAGCGAAGAGCCTCGGCGCTCAAGCGACCGCGGCCGCCTTCTTCCGCCGCCGGAACGGATACATCGCCTGCGCCCAGAACCCGTGCGGCAGCTTCTCGTTGTGCAGCCCGTAGGTGTGCGGCCAGCTGCCGTCGGCAGGCAGGTAGTGGGTGCCGAACAGCTTGTCGATCCACGGGAAGTGGATGGCGAAGTTCCGGTCGATCGCCTCTTCCTGCGACGTGTGGTGCCAGTGGTGGTAACGCGGCAGGATGACGAAGGGCTCCAGCCAGCGCAGGGTCGGGCCGAAGTTGCAGTGCGTCCAGGTGGCGTGGATCGTGACGAAGAGCAGGTACGCCACGATCATGTCGTGCGGGAACACGAACATCATCGGGATCAGCATGAAGCCGCGCACGGCGACGTCGTCGACCAGGTGCGAGCGCGAGCCGGCGATCCAGTCGAGGTTCTTCGACGAATGGTGGATCGCGTGGAAGCGCCACAGCCAGGGCACCGTGTGGAACAGGCGGTGCACGCCGTACTCGGCCAGGTCGGCCACCAGCACCGCGAGGAAGAACTGCAGCAGCCACGGCAGCTGGCCGACCGCGTTGACCAGGCTCGGGATGCCCAGGACCCTTGTCAGCTCGGTGGCCGGCAGCAGGATCAGGAAGGAGGTGACCTGGATCGGCAGGTGCGTGGACAGGAAGTAGACGATGTCCAGCAGCCACTCCTCGCGGAACACGCTCTGCTTGCGGTACGCCGGCCACAGCACCTCGATGGGCGAGAAGATCAGCGTCATCAGCAGCATGTCCAGCAGGAACCAGTCCAGGCCGATGGCCGGCCCGGCGTGCAGCGTGCCGTTGATGGGGACGCTCGCGCCGCCCAGCAGCGTGGCGACCAGCGCGAGGCCCATGCCCGTCAGCGCCAGCACCTTCTTGCGCCGCAGCATCGCGGAGATCACGCCGAACAGGATGGCGCCCAGGATCACGCCCTGGATCAGGATGCGCATCACGTGCACCGGATAGAACGGCCGCAGTTCGGGTGAGGTCAGCAATTGCGGAAAGTGCAGGCAGACCACCGCCCCCAGGGCCAGGATGCCGAAGAACGCGGACAGCACGCCGCTCCACCAGCCGGTGCCGAATCCGCTCGGCTCGTCGTCGCCGAATACCTCGTTGATCTTCTGTTCGAGCATGCGGCGCCCTCCGTTGTGCAGCGTGATCTTAGCGAATCGACCTCGCCGCCCCGCGCAACAGTGGCGGCGCGGGCGGGCATTGCGTCACGAACGCGCACCCACCGATGGGGGAAGTCCCCCGAACGGGGGCCGGCGCGGCGGCGGCCGCTCGCTAATCTCGCGTCCACCTGCCCTGCGCTTCACGAAGAGGTCTGTCCATGACGCCGCTCCTCGCCGCCCTGCTCGCCGCCGTCTTCACGGCATCGCCCGCCGCTGCGCCCGACGCGACCCTGTCCTCGCTGAACTACAACGTCCAGTTCGACGAGTCCACCGGCAGCACCACGCTGACCTGCGAGGCCTCGTCGACGGGCAGTTGCATCTTCTGGTTCGGCGACGGCTACGTCGACAGCGCGCGTGCGGCCGGCGTCGGGACGCTGCTCGTCGGCGGGGCGCCGGCCATCGTGCGCGTCGCGGCCACGCATCGGGCGTACTGCGTCGGCGTGGATGCCGAGGCTCCGCCCAAGTGGCCCGAATGCACGCGCGGCCCGCTGGGCGGCGCGCTCGACCGCTCGGAGGCGGTCGACTACCGTCGTCACTGAGCCGCGCGCACCGTCTTGCGCATGAACGCGAGGCGGATCGTCGGCGCGTGCTGGAGTTCCTCGACCACGACATAGCCGTGGCGCAGGTAGAAGCGCACGTTGCCCGCCATGACCAGGTTGGTGGTGAGCTCGAAGCGCGCCACGCGCGGATGCGCCGCCTCGATCGCCGCCAGCAAGCGCGCGCCCAGGCCCTGCCCCCGCTGGTCTTCCGCGACCACCAGCACGCGCACCACGCAGGTGTCGCCGTGGACGACGCCCCGGATGGCGCCGACCAGGCGATCGCCGTCCATCGCCTTGAGCACGGTCGCGTCGCGCAGGTGCGCCTCGATGTCGGCCAACGTCTCCTGCAGCGGCGGGATCTCGCGCGACCCGCTGGCGAGCGCCTCGGGCTCGAAGGCACGTCGCTGCAGTGCGAGCATCGCGGGCGCGTCCTCGAGGCGCGCGGGAACGACGGGCGGCGGCGTCATGGGGCTTGCAGCTGGGCGAGCAGATCCAGCGTCGGGAATCCGTCGGCCGGCAGGTTGCGGCTGCGTTGCCACGCGCGCAGCGCCTGCCGCGTGGCCGGGCCCATCTGGCCGTCGACCTCGCCGGCGTTCAGGCCGCGGTCGTTGAGCGCCTGCTGCAGCGTCTTCAGCTGGTCGCGCGTGAGCGGCAGCAGGTCGCGCGGCCAGGCGCCCTGCACGCCCGGGCCGCCGGCGATGCGCTGCGCCAGCAGGCTCACGGCCAGCGCGTAGCTGGTCGAGTTGTTGTAGCGCAGCAGCGTGCGGAAGTTCGCCCCGACCAGGAAGGCCGGCCCGCGCGCGCCGGCGGGCAGCAGGATCGCGCCGTCGGGCAGCTCGGGCAGCGGGCCGCCGTCCAGCGCCTGCACGCCCTCGCCCGCCCACTGCGCGGTCGCCTGGCGCAGGGCGTCGTCCGCGCGGCCGGCGTCGAAGCCGTCGGGCAGCTTCACCTCCGCGCCCCACGCCTGCCCCGGCTGCCAACCCGAGCGCGCGAGGAAGTTGGCCGTCGACGCGGTGACGTCGGCCATGCTGCCCCAGATGTCGCGCCGGCCGTCGCCGTCCGCGTCCATGGCGAACTGCAGGAAGGCGCTCGGAATGAACTGCGTCTGCCCCATGGCCCCGGCCCACGAGCCGATCATGTGCGCGCGGTCGATGTCGCCGGACTGCAGGATCTTCAGCGCGGCCATCAACTGCCCGCGCGCCCAGGCCTCGCGCCGGCCCTCGAAGCCGAGGCTGGCGAGCGCGTCGATGGTGGGGATGTCGCCGAAGTTGGCGCCGTAGTCGCTCTCCATGCCCCAGATCGCGACGATGGTGGCCTGCGGCACGCCGAACTGCGCAGCGGCGGCGTCGACCTGCGGCTGCACTTCCGCGAGCTTCTGCTGCCCGCGCTGCACGCGCGCCGGCGACACGATCAGGTCGACGTAGTCCCACACGGTGCGCGTGAACTCGGGCTGCGCCTGGTCGGACGCGATCGCGCGGGGCACGTAGTGCGCGTCGTCGAACGCCAGGTGCAGCGTGGCGTCGTCGATGCCGGACGCCCGCGCCGATTCGCGGAATGCCGCGACCCAGTGCACGAAGCCCTTCTGCTGCGCGAGCTCGTCCATCGGCACGCCGGCCGCCTGCGCCGCCGCGAGCGTGGCGGGCGGCGGTGGTGGCGGCGCGGTGGACGGCGGACTGGCGCAGCCCGTCAGCACGACGACCGCCAGCGTGGCGGCACGAGCGAAAGAGGGACGCGGCCGCCGCGCCCGGCCGCTCGGGAGCGGGGGCTGGCCGCGGTCTCCCGCGCATGGGGGGCCGTCCTGATGCCGGGCGCGGCCGGGGCGCGTGGGAAAGGAGGCGGGCATGCGGTGATTCTCGCCGTCAGGAGGCATCGCCGTGTGACCCTTGCCCGGCCGTGGAAGTTTCATCGACATGGCACGTGTCGCGCGACATCGCATGATCGAGCGAGCGCACGCGCTGGACGGCGCCGCCGCGGTCGTCGAACTCGGCCACCATCAGGTCGAGCGCGCCGCGCGACGCATGCACTTCGACGGGCTGCCACGGCGCGCCGAGCGCGGCCCAGCGCGCGTCGTCCAGCAGCATCTCGCCGGTCAGGAACAGCTGGCGGCCCGTGTCGCCCTCCTCGAAGTGCCGTGCGACGCTGCGTCCGGCGTCGGCCGGGCGGCACAGGCCGTGCGCCATCACCGGGTCGAACACGACGAGGTCGCCGCCGGCCAGCGGCAGGCGCACGCCGGCATGCGGCATGACGAACTCGACATCGTGGACGTCCAGCGCGAGCACCCAGAACAGGCTGCGCGACCAGTGGCGCGCGACGTCGTTGTGGAAGCCCGCGCCGCGCGCGGCAAGCCAGTCGACGCGCGTGGCGACGCTGCGCGCGTAGTCGGCCTGCTCGTCGCCGAGCACGCGCGTGGCGCACAGTGCACGGGCGACCGCGCCCGCGAGGTCCGCCACGCCCGACGTCGCGGCGAGCGCGTCCCAGGTCGTGGCGGCGTAGTCGACGGCGAACGGTTCGGCGATGTCCACGCGCGCATACCCGGCCTGCGCGAGGCGCGCGCGGGCGGCCGCGTCGACGAGGCCAGTGGCCACGACGTGCACGCGGCCGTACGGGGCGCGGGCGTCGAACGCGTGGCACGGCTCGTCGCTGCGCACCGCGAACGCGCGGAACGGCGGCGGCACGACGTGCGTGTCGGCGGCGACGATGCGGTGGGCGGCGTGCGGGGCGGTCATGCCAACATTGTCACGGCATCCCTGCCGCGGCAGCTCCGCGCTGCGCCGTCCGCCGTTCGCCGCACGCGCCAGATCCTAGAATTCCCGTACCCACAGGGAGGGAATCCAATGTTTCGCAAGACCATCGCGCAGACGAGCCTCGTCGCGCTGCTGGCGGGGTGCGCCTCGGGCCACGCCACCTTCAACACCCGCTCGCAGATGGACGGCATCGCCCCCATCAAGAAGCTGTTGATCTACCTGAACGTCAAGAGCAACGCCTTCGACGGCGACCTGCGGACCAGCTTCGTCGCCACCACGAAGACGCGCCTGGAGTCCTGCGGCGTCAGCGTCTCGATCCTCGAGTATGACCCGCTCGAGCTGGACATGAAGAAGAAGGCGATGGACACCGCCGCCGCGTTCGGCCCCGACGCCTCGCTGTTCATGGTGCGCGACGGCGGCAACCTCACGAACGGGCCCGGGGGCACCGTCGGCCAGCTCTACTTCGACCTGAAGGCCTACGAAAAGGTCGGCAACAAGCAGATCTGGGCCGCGCGCACGTCGTACCAGGCGGTTCTCCACAACATGTACGTCGACGACAAGCTCTCGGGCGCGCGCTTCGGCGGCGAGCTCGTGGCGCAGATGGCCAAGGACAACTTCGTCCAGGGCTGCCCGCCCGACGTCGTCAACCCACCGAAGTGACCGCGACGGGCCGCCGCGGCGGCCCGTCGTCGACCGTGCGCGCTACTTGAGCCTGAGCTCCTGCAGTTCCATGCCGCCGACGAACTTGCGCATCACCTTGCGCTCGCCCGACTCGGAGGTCATCTTGCGGTTGTCCTTGGCCATGAACTCCTCGTACTTCTTCTGGATCTCCAGCTGCTGGGCGTTGGTGAGGTAGTCCTTGGACTCGGTGGCCAGGATCAGGTCGGGCTCGCCGGCACGGGCGTTGTTCACCTGCAGCACGTGATAGGACACGATGTAGCCCTGCTTGACGCCGAAGTCGTTGCTCTTCTTGAATTCCTTGTCGAGAAAGTCCATGTAGTTCTCGAACTGGCCGGGTTCGATCTGCACGTAGGTGAACGTCCAGACGCTGCCGGGGGTGTAGCTGGACGACTGCGCGGACGCGGCGGAGCCGAGCGCGCACAGGGCCACGACGGCTGCCATCTTCAGGATGCGGGCGATCTTCATGACATTCCCTCCGTCACCAGGGCACGCGGTGACTGCGTTGGCGCGACGTGCGCCGACAGCGTTCGCGTAGGCTCCGCCCCGCGCTGCCGACGGGGTGCGGCGCGCCACTTTGCGCCTGATGACGCACGCGCGCAACCGCTTGTTTCCACTCGACGCAGGTGTTAGGCCCGGCGCCGGCATGCGGTCCGGTCGTCGGCGTGTCGCCGGCGCGCCGGCTCGACCGTCGCCCGTGCGTTAAGCTGCCCGTCGAACGACCCACCTCCCGCCATGACCACCCCCGTGCTCCACCTGAGGATCCATGGCCTCGTGCAAGGCGTCAGCTACCGCTGGAACATGGTGCAGGCGGCGCGCCAGCGCGGCGTCGCGGGCTGGGTGCGCAATCGGCGGGACGGCAGCGTCGAGGCCATGGCGTCGGGCCCGCAGCCGGCGCTCGACGAGCTCGTCGCCTGGGCCCGCCGCGGCCCGCCGGGCGCCCGCGTGGACCAGGTGGACGTCGAGCCCGGCGAGGGCACGTTCGACGGCTTCGAGCAGCGTCCCAGCGCATGAGCGTCGCCCGGCCGCCCGAAGACGCTCGCGCCGCAGCCCGCAGGGCGGAGGTTGCCTCATGACCCCGCGCCACCCTGCCCCGCGCCTGCCGGCGGTCGACATCGACCGCTGCACCGGCTGCGGCCGCTGCGTGGCCGCCTGCGCGCCGGGCGTCCTCAGCCTCGAGCCGGCCCCCGGCTGGCGCAAGTCCGCCGTGCTGCACGAGGCCGGCGGCTGCACCGGCTGCAGCCTGTGTGCCGTGCGCTGCCCGTTCGGGGCCATCGCGATGCGGCGCCCGGAGGACGGCGCCAGCTCTTGACGCGTTGCGGTGCCAGGTCGTACACGCGCGGCGGGTCGAACGACCCGCCCTGCGAGGTTCAGCCCGCGCGCCGCGGCTTCGCCCACACCGCCTTCGCCTCGGCCAGCAGGCTGTCGGTGATCAGCGGCGCGTTGAACGGGTGTTCGTCGTGGCGGGCGAGGCGGGCCAGCGACTGCGACCAGTCCGCCAGCCTGGGCCAGGCGGCAGCCGGCGGCAGGCTGCTGGCCGGGAAGTAGCGCGGCTCGGCGCCCGCGGCCACGGCCATCGCGTCGTGGCACAGCTTCTGCAGGACGTCGCGCAGGCGCGGGATCGTCGCGCCCGCGGGCGGTTCCCAGCGGCCATCCGCGACGCGCCGGGGCAGCGCGATCCAGGCCGCGGCGTCGAACCCTTCGGCGGCGAGGCGACGCGCCGCCAGCGGCTGGCCGCCGGCCGCGGCCAGCAGCACGGGCGCGTTGGCCGCGCCCTGCGCCTCCAGCCAGGCCAGCGCCTGCGCGGGCGTCGGCCCCTCGAACAGGATGCGCTGGCAACGGCTGCGCAGCGTGGGCAGCAGGCGCTCGGCGTCCTCGGCCACCAGCAGCAGGCGCACGCCCTGGGGCGGCTCCTCCAGCGTCTTGAGCAAGGCGTTGGACGCGACGAGGTTCATCGCGTCGGCCGGGAACAGCAGCAGCACCTTGGCGCGGCCGCGCGACGAGCTCTTCTGCGTCCAGCCGATCGCGTCGCGCACGGCCTCGATGCGAATCTCCTTGCTGGGCTTGCGCTTGGACTTGCCCTCGCCGTCGCCCGCCTCGGGCGCGTCGTTGCCGCCCACGCTCCAGCCGAGCTCGACCTGCGTCAGCTCCGGCAGCAGCGCCAGCAGGTCCGGATGGCTGTTGGTGGCCAGC
>JBJMWE010000404.1:0-2332 GCA_045810285.1 Vitreoscilla sp.
ACAAATAACCCTACACTAACCACTACCGAAAAACCCTGGCGATTTCATTGGCGCGCGCCCAGCCGGCCGCCCGTTCCAGGACGCCATCGCAGGGCGCGAATCCTGCAACCCCCGGTGATATTGGGCGAGTTTCGGATGCCCGGACGCGCCAATCTCCGTTAGGCTTGGGCCACAAACAACAAGGCGGGACAACGACAGCACATGGCGGCCCTGGGCATGCTCGTCGACACACTCCTCACGCGCGATCGCCACCAGCGCCTGCGCCTCATGCAGGCGCTGTTCGCGTCGCTGCTGATGTGCCTGTGCGTGCTGGCGCTGCACATCGCCGTGATGTTCGGGCTCGTCGACGACGGACCGATCTGGTGGTGGTCGGCCGCGTCGGTGGCCGGGCTGCTGGCGGTCGTCACGCTGATCCGCAGCGGACTCAACAAGCGCTTTGCCGATCCGGCGATGACGATGCAGCAGATGCTGTACGCCACGCTGTGCGCCGCGTGGGCCTACTCGTTCGCGGGCGTCGCGCACAACGTCGTGGGCATCATCCTGGCGGTGATCCTGATGTTCGGCATGTTCGGGCTGTCCAGCCGCCAGGTGACCTGGCTGGGTTTCTACACGCTGGGCGTGTTCGGCGTCGTGATGGTGCTGGCCGCGCGCCGCAACCCCGTGCACTACCCGCCCGGCGAGGAGATCGTCTACTTCATGATGCTGTGCATCATGGTCGCGGGCGTGGCCATCCTCACCGTGCAGCTGCACCGCATGCGCGACCGGCTGCGGCGCCAGAAGGTGGAACTCGAGGCCGCGCTCGCGCACATCCACCGCCTGGCCACGCACGACGACCTCACCGGCCTGGTCAACCGCCGCCACATGCAGGAGCTGCTCGAGAACGAGCGCATGCGGCTGGAGCGCAGCGAGCAGGACTGGTGCGTGGCGCTGATCGACCTCGACCACTTCAAGTCCGTCAACGACGCCCACGGCCATGCCATCGGCGACGAGGTGCTGCGCGCGCTCAGCCGCCACGCGCACACGCTGATCCGCCGCACCGACGTGCTCGCGCGCTGGGGCGGCGAGGAGTTCGTGCTGCTGCTGCCCAACACGCCGATCGCGATGGCGTCGAACTCGCTGGACCGCCTGCGCGAGCACTTCCATGCGCACCCGCTGGTCGTGCAGGGCATCGCGCTGCCGGTGTCTTTCTCCGCCGGCCTCACCGAGCACGCGCGCGGCGAGACGGTGGCGCAGACGCTGGAGCGCGCGGACAAGCTGTGCTATCAGGCCAAGACATTGGGGCGCAACCGGGTGGAGCGGGGCTGAGCCGATCGGTGCGTCCCGACGCTCGGGCGGCGCCGAACGGCGTCTCGTGCAGCGCCTCGGTCTCGTCGTCGGCGGGGAACATGCATTCGACGCGCAGTTCCGGCCCCGTCAGCGCGCGCCTGCGCATCGGCAGCGCACGGACATGGTGGCTCCTGGTGTCGTTGCAGGCGCCGTCGACGTGGCGGCGCTTGCGGCTACGGGGCAGGGGGCCGGGGTCGAGGTCGGGGGCCGGGGTGTCAGGCACCGCCCGGCGAACCCGTGCCGTTCGGGCATCATCGCGCGGGCGGAGCCAGACCCCCTCACGGCTCGCCGAGTCGCCTCCCCGGGGGCCGGGGTCAGGCACCGCCCGGCGAACCCGTGCCGTTCGGGCATCATCGCGCGGGCGGAGCCAAACCCCTCTCGGCTCGACCGATTCGCCTCCCGGCGGGGTCTGGCTCCGGCCTTGGCGCGCTGCGATGCAGGAACCGCGACGCCGGTGCCTGACACCGGCTGCGCGGCCGCGACGAGTGGCTCAGCAGCCCACTCCGCCTCGCCCGGGAACCTCTGGAGGCCGGCCCACCACAACGGCTCGACCGTCACCGCCACCTTGGGCGCGTTGCCCGAGCCGCCGTACAGGGCCGAGGTCAGGCACCGCCCGGCGAACCCGTGCCGTTCGGGCACCATCGCGCGGGCGGAGCCAGACCCCTCACGGCTCGCCGAGTCGTCTCCCGGAGGGGTCTGGCTCCGGCCTTGGCGCGCTGCGATGCAGGAACCGCGACGCCGGTGCCTGACACCGGCTGCGAGGCCGCGACGAGCGGCTCACCTCGGAGTGCTGGTCCGTACACACAGAGCCGCCGGCGAAGCTTAGATCGGCTCCACCGTCACCGCCACCTTGGGCGCGTTGCCCGAGCCGCCGCGGATGACGCCGCGCAAGGGCGCCACGTCCGCGTAGTCGCGTCCCCAGGCCAGCGTCACGTGATCCTGGCCGACGGCGACGTCGTTGGTCGGGTCGAGCGCCAGCCAGCCGTGCGGCGGGCACCAGACGGCA
>JBJMWE010000405.1:0-22936 GCA_045810285.1 Vitreoscilla sp.
CGATCATCTGCTCGTTGATGTAGGCCACGCGGCCGGTGGCGTCGAACGTGAGCGGGCCGTGGCGGATCACGCTCGACGTCGTGCCCAGGCCGCGCCGCGTGAGCGCGCGCACCCGGGCCTCGAGCTCCTGCAGCGAGAACGGCTTGGCCATGAAATCGTCGGCGCCCAGGTCGAGCCCCTTGACGCGCTGGTCGACCGAATCGGCCGCCGTCAGGATCAGTACCGGCAGCGAGGAACCACGCGCGCGCAGCTTGCGCAGCACCTCCAGGCCATGCAGCCGCGGCAGGCCCAGGTCGAGGATCAGCAGGTCGAACTCGTGCGAGGCGAGCGCGGCGTCCGCCTCGGTGCCGCTGGAGACCTGGTCCACCGCGTAGCCGGAGCCGCGCAGCGAGCGCAGCAGGCCGTCCGCGAGGACCTGGTCGTCTTCGGCGATCAGAATGCGCATCGGCTGTCTCCTGGTGCTTCTGGCGGGTTTCCGCTCGTTTTGGCGCTGGCGGCCATTTTCCGCGACGAATGGCGGTCAGCCATGGGCCCGTTCCGGCGCAGGATTGATTTTTCGCAGGCGCTGTGGCGGCTGGCTCACGCAGCGAGCTTCAGCCCGCGAATAATCTTTCCTCAACAGCTGTACAGATATCCAGTTGCTGGTCATAATCCCACCAGCGCCAAACCGCACACGGAGATTACGCATGGACGCCCCCACCAAGAACGCCTCGAAGAACGCCAACCCCGCCGCCAACCAGGCCGTCAATGCCGCACCGGTCGTGCAGACCCCGGCGTTGAACGCCGAGAAGGCGAAGGCCCTGCAGGCCGCGCTGGCCCAGATCGAGAAGCAGTTCGGCAAGGGCTCCATCATGCGCCTGGGCGACGGCGAGGTGATCGAGGACATCCAGGTCGTCTCCACGGGCTCGCTGGGCCTCGATATCGCGCTGGGCGTCGGTGGCCTGCCGCGCGGCCGCGTCGTCGAGATCTACGGCCCCGAATCGTCGGGCAAGACCACGCTCACGCTGCAGGTCGCGGCCGAGATGCAGAAGGTCGGCGGCGTCTGCGCCTTCATCGATGCGGAGCACGCGCTGGACATCAACTACGCGCAGAAGCTGGGCGTCAACCTGCAGGATCTGCTGATCTCGCAGCCCGACACCGGTGAACAGGCCCTCGAGATCGTCGACGCGCTGGTGCGCTCCGGCTCGGTCGACCTGATCGTGGTCGACTCGGTCGCCGCGCTGACGCCCAAGGCCGAACTCGAAGGCGAGATGGGCGATTCGCTGCCCGGCCTGCAGGCCCGCCTGATGAGCCAGGCGCTGCGCAAGCTGACCGGCACCATCAAGAAGAGCAACACGATGGTGATCTTCATCAACCAGATCCGCATGAAGATCGGCGTGATGTTCGGCAGCCCCGAAACCACCACCGGCGGCAATGCGCTGAAGTTCTACGCCTCCGTGCGCCTGGACATCCGCCGCATCGGCTCGATCAAGCGCGGCGAGGAAGTCGTCGGCAACGAGACCAAGGTCAAGGTCGTCAAGAACAAGGTCTCGCCCCCGTTCAAGGAAGCCGAGTTCGACATCCTGTACGGCGAAGGCATCAGCCGTGAAGGCGAGATCATCGACCTGGGCGTCAACGCCAAGGTCATCGAGAAGTCCGGCGCCTGGTACGCCTACAACGGCGAGAAGATCGGCCAGGGCAAGGACAACTGCCGCGAATTCCTGAAGGAAAACCCGGCGCTGGCCATCGAGATCGAGAACAAGGTGCGCAGTTCGCTGGGCGTGCCGCTGGTGCCGGTCGTCGAGGCGCCTGCCGCCAAGAAGGGCAAGGCGGCCGCCGCCGAGTGACCTGACGTCCGCCGAGGGCAGACCGGCCTGATGGGCGCGCTACGGCGGCTCGTCGGGCCTTGTCGCTTCTGGTGATGTGTTGCACGCACTCCGTCGTACCGAAGCTCCGCCGCGCGCGGTGTGCGGCGACGCGGCCGCGCGCCGGCATCGGCGCTCGCAACGGCGCCCGTGCTCGCAACGGCACCCGCACCCGCACCGACACCGACACGCGAAACCGCCGCGCGCAGCGTGTCATCGCGAGGTGGCGTCCGCATGCGCCCGCCGGCTGCGCCGGGACGACGTGAGCAGCCATGGCGGATACGCACGACCCTCGTGAACCCCGCGGCGCGCGTACGCCTCGCAAGGCACGTCCCCGCCAGAGCCTGAAGATGCAGGCCATCGGGTTCCTGTCGCGGCGCGAGCACAGCCGGCAGGAGCTGCGCAGGAAGCTGCTCGACGCGCTGCACAAGCGGGCGCGCGAGGACGCCGCGCTGGCGGCCGCCGCCGAGGAACTGGCTCGCGCGGCGCGCGAACAACCGTCCAACGGCATCGACGACGCGTTCACGTCGCGCGGTTCCGCCCCGCAAGCCGCCCCGGAAGCCGCTCTTGGCCGCGGTGCGCGCCCGCACGGACGCGCGGGCGCGTCCCGCGCCAGCGCATCCGAGACCGCGCCCGAGACAACGAGCGCCCCGCCCAAGCGGGCGCCGACCCCCGCAGGATCGGCCATCGACGGCCTGGCACTCGCCAGCGGGGCACCCCTGCCGGCGGCGCTGCGGTCGCGGATCGTTGCCGCGGTGGCGTTGCCCGATGTCGACAACCCCGGACATGCCGGCGCGGGCGCTGTCGGCGGCCGGACGGCGCCGGCGCCGCTGCAACGCCTGCGCGATGCGGAAGCCGATCCGTATTTCGCGCGGCTCGACGACGGCGAGATGGCGCTCGACGGCGAGGACCTGGCGCTCGACGCCGACACGTTCGCAGACCTCGAACCCGATCTGCTGCCCTCGTCCCGGCGCGACGCCAGCACGCCCGCGGCCAATGCCTCCGATCCCGAGCTCGCCGGCAGCGACCCCGAAGCCGAGGTCGACCGCCTGCTGGACTGGCTGGTTGCCAACAAGTACCTCAGCGATGCCCGCTTCGTGGAGAGCCGCGTCAATGCCCGCTCGCGCAAGCAGGGCGCGCTGCGCATCCGGATGGAACTGTCGCGCCACGGCCTGACGCTCGAGCCGGAGCAGGCCGCCACCCTGCGGGAGACGGAGTTCGCCCGCGCCCGCGACCTGTGGCAGCGCCGGTTCGGCGAGGTCGCGACGGATCCGAAGCAGCGCGCGAAGCAGGCCCGCTTCCTCGCCGCCCGGGGATTCGCGGCGGATGTCGTGCGGCGGGTCGTCGGCGGCATCGACGAGGACTGAGACGCCGCGAACGAACCCGGTGCGCCCGCTCGGTACGCCAAGGCTCGCCCGCTCATTCGCGTGCGCGCCATGGCCGGAGCCAGGATGCCCCTTCGCCTCTTGCTCACACCAGCGTCGGGACGCCGCCCCGATGGCCCGGGAGTCTTCGCGGCGTCCAACCCCGCGCGCGCCTGCGAAGCGCGCGCGTTGCCCTGCGGCACCTTACGGGCGACCACCTACGGTGCGACATGGTGCGGTGCACCATGCTAAAGTTCGAGGTTACACCGGGTTTCCCGGCATCCGCGCCCGGCGGATGCCCACCCGGATGTGGCAATCCGTCGCAAAATCTCCCGCTTGCGTTAACCGTCCACGGCCCCTGTCCGCCTCGCGCGCGCCCAGCGCGCGCCCGACGCGTCGCGCAGCGCCCAGGACACTCCCCTCAGTCGACACTTCGAGAAGACGCTTCCATGAAGATCCACGAATACCAAGGCAAGGAACTCCTGCGCCAATTCGGCGTGCCCGTGCCGCGCGGTTATCCCGCCTTCACGGTGCAGGAGGCGGTGGAAGCCGCTCAGAAGCTCGGCGGCAGCGTCTGGGTCGTCAAGGCCCAGATCCACGCGGGCGGCCGCGGCAAGGGCGGCGGCGTCAAGCTCGCGCGCTCGATGGACGACCTGAAGAAGCTGTCCGGCGAGATCCTGGGCATGCAGCTCAAGACGCACCAGACCGGCCCCGAAGGCCAGAAGGTCCGTCGGCTGTACATCGAGGAAGGCGCGGACATCAAGAAGGAATACTACGTCTCGCTGGTCACCGACCGCGCCACGCAGAAGGTCGCCTTCATCGCCTCCAGCGAAGGCGGCATGGACATCGAGGAAGTGGCCCACTCCACGCCCGAGAAGATCATCACCGAGGTGATCGATCCGCTGACCGGCCTGGGCGCCGACCAGGCCAGGAAGATCGCCGCCGCCATCGGCCTGCCGGAGGGCTCGCACGCCCAGGCCGTCGACCTGTTCCAGAAGCTCTACCAGTGCTACATGGACACCGACGCGTCGCTGGTCGAGATCAACCCGCTCAACTGCGACAGCAAGGGCAACCTGATCGCGCTGGACGCCAAGTTCAACTTCGACGCCAACGCCCTGTTCCGCCACCCCGAGATCGTCGCCTACCGCGACCTCGACGAAGAAGACCCGGCGGAAGTCGAGGCCTCGAAGTTCGACCTCGCCTACATCAGCCTCGATGGCAACATCGGCTGCCTCGTGAACGGCGCGGGCCTGGCGATGGCCACGATGGACACCATCAAGCTGTTCGGCGGCGAGCCGGCCAACTTCCTGGACGTCGGCGGCGGCGCCACGGCCGAGAAGGTGACCGAGGCCTTCAAGATCATGCTGAAGAACCCGCACGTCGAGGGCATCCTCGTCAACATCTTCGGCGGCATCATGAAGTGCGACACCATCGCCGAGGGCGTCATCACCGCCTGCAAGGCCGTGAACCTGCAGGTGCCGCTGGTCGTGCGCATGAAGGGCACGAACGAGGAACTGGGCAAGAAGATGCTGGCCGACTCCGGCCTGCCCATCATCGCCGCCGACACGATGGCCGAAGCCGCCACGAAAATCGTGGGCGCCGTCGCCTAAGCCCAGTCAAGGAATCCAAGACATGTCGATCTACATCAACAAAGACACCAAGGTCATCACCCAGGGCATCACGGGCAAGACCGGGCAGTTCCACACCCTCGGCTGCCAGGCCTACGCGAACGGCAAGAACGCCTTCGTCGCCGGCGTGAACCCGAAGAAGGCGGGCGAGAAGTTCTCGGACATCCCCATCTTCGCCACCGTCTCCGAAGCCAGGCAGCAGACCGGCGCCGACGTGTCGGTCATCTACGTGCCGCCCGCGGGCGCCGCCGCCGCCATCTGGGAAGCCGTCGAGGCCGACCTGGACCTGGTGGTCTGCATCACCGAAGGCATCCCCGTGCGCGACATGCTGATGGTGCGCAACAAGATGAAGGCCAAGGAAGCGGCCGGCGGCAAGAAGACGTTGCTGCTGGGCCCGAACTGCCCCGGCCTGATCACGCCCGACGAGATCAAGATCGGCATCATGCCGGGCCACATCCATCGCAAGGGCCGCATCGGCGTCGTCTCGCGCTCCGGCACGCTCACGTACGAAGCGGTGGCGCAGCTGACCGAGATCGGCCTGGGCCAGTCGTCGGCGGTGGGCATCGGCGGCGACCCGATCAACGGCCTGAAGCACATCGACGTGATGAAGGCGTTCAACGACGATCCGGAAACCGACGCCGTCATCATGATCGGCGAGATCGGCGGCCCGGACGAGGCCGACGCGGCGCGCTGGTGCAAGGCCAACATGAAGAAGCCGATCGTCGGCTTCATCGCGGGCGTCACCGCCCCTCCGGGCAAGCGCATGGGCCACGCCGGCGCGCTGATCTCCGGCGGCGCCGACACGGCCGACGCCAAGCTCGCGATCATGGAAGAGTGCGGCTTCAAGGTCACGCGCAATCCGTCCGAGATGGCCAAGCTGCTCAAGGCGATGCTCTGAGGACGCGACGCGCCCCGCCCGCGGCTTGCCGCGGACAGGGCAGGCCCTGCGCCGCGGAGGCCGGGCGCTGCAGCCGCCACGCACGGAGTTGAAACCGGCGTTTCGCGCGCAACCCGCACGAAACTGAACGGAAGCTTGCCGGCCGCGGGTAGACTGCCGGCCGGCACGACACGGGAGCCCGCGGGCTCCCTTTTCTTTGGCCCGCACCCTTCCCGCCCACCCGTCACCTCCCGCCCGAGCGATCTTGGAACTCCTGCTGACCCCCGCCTTCTGGGCCGCCCTCGGCTCCATCATCCTGGCCAACGTGCTGCTGTCGGGCGACAACGCCGTGGTCATCGCCATGGCCGCGCGCGGGCTGCCGGCCAGCCAGCAGAAGAAGGCCATCGTGTTCGGCAGCGGCGCCGCGATCCTGATGCGGATCGTGCTGACGCTGATCGCCGTGAAGATGCTGGGCCTGCCGTGGCTCAAGCTCGTGGGCGGCCTCGCGCTGCTGTGGATCGGCGCCAACCTGATGTCGGAAGAGGAAGAGCAGCACGACCAGGAGGCCAAGCCGATCGGCATCGGCGCCGCGGTGCGCACCATCCTCGTGGCCGACCTGGTGATGAGCCTGGACAACGTGCTGGCCGTCGCCGCCGCCGCGCAGGGCAACACGCCGCTGCTGGTCATCGGCCTGGCGGTCAGCATCCCGCTGATCGTCTTCGGCAGCACGCTGATCCTGAAGGTGATGGACCGCTTCCCCGTCATCATCGTTGCCGGCGCCGCGCTGCTGGGCTGGCTGGCCGGCGAGATGATGCTCACCGACCCGGCGATCCCGCCGCGCCTGGGCGAGCCGTCGGAGAACGCCGTGCGCATCGCCGGCGTCGTCGGCGCGATCCTCGTCGTGATCGCGGGCAAGCTGCTGCAGCGCCGCGCCAGGGCGCGCGCCTGACCGCAGCGCTGCCCGGCAGCGCGTGACGAAAGCCGCATTGAGCGCGGCTATCGATATCGGCGGGTTGACGGGCGCACCGACTGCCGACACTCTGTCAGGATGCCCCGTTCCTCGCTCCCCAAGCCCGCGCCGTCGTCCTCGGCGACACCGCCGGCGTGGTTCCGCTTGAAGCGCATGTTGGGGCTGAAGGGCGACGAGCCGGAGGCCCCCCGCGCGCCTCTCCAGGTGCCCCGCATCGGTCCCGCCGCCGCCATGCCCAAGGTGACCGACTACGCGCTGCAGCATGTGATCGCCCGCAGTGACCGCGCCACCATCTACCAGGCCACCGACCGTGCCACGGGAAGCCTGATCGCGCTGAAGACGGTGCGCATCGGCAGCACCAGCGACACCGACCGCGGCCTGTGGCGCGAGCGCTTCCTGCGCGAGGCCGAGGCCGCCGCGCGGCTCAAGCACGAGTACATCGTCGCCGTGCATGCCGGCGGCGTGCAGGGCGAGGGCGACGCCACCACCGGCTGGCTGGCGATGGAATGGGTGCACGGCACCGACATGTCGCGCTATGCCAGCGCCAGCCGCATGCTGCCCGAGGGGGTCGTCGTGGGCATCTGCCAGCGCGTTGCGCTGGCGCTCGACCTGGCGCACCGGTCGGGCATCGTCCACCGCGACATCAAGCCGTCCAACATCCTGTTCGACCCGACCACGGGCACCGTCAAGGTCACCGATTTCGGCTCGGCCCGCGTCGCCGACACCGCGGCCACGCGCAGCGGCGTCATGCTGGGGACGCCGGCCTACATGGCCCCGGAGCAGCTGGCGGGCGCGGACGCCACGCCGCAATGCGACCTGTACGCGCTGGGCGTGCTGCTGTTCGAGCTGCTCGTCGGCCGCCGTCCGTTCGAGTCCGATTCCATGGGCGACCTGCTCGCCCGCATCGCGCACCAGGACGCCCCGCGCGTGCGCGACCTGCGCCCGGAGCTGCCGCCGCTGCTGGACGACGTCGTCGCCCGCCTGCTGGCCAAGAGCCCGGGACTGCGCCAGGAAAGCGCCCGCCAGGTCGCGCTCGAACTGCGCCTCGCGCGCCAGCAGTGCGCTGCAGCGGCCCCCGGGAGCGCCGCCGCGGAATGGCCCGATACCGTCTCCGGAGACGATCCCCTGCATGGGTTGACGGCATCTTCGCCATTCCAAGGCACAATCGCCAGCTGATTAGCGCGAACCAGCGCTTCGCCGCACCCTGCCGTCCTCATGATTCTTGAGTTCTTCAGCGTTACCGACACCGGCCGTGCGCGCCGCAACAACGAAGACTCCGTAGCGGTCGACGAGGCGGGGCGGATCGCCGTGCTGGCCGATGGCATGGGCGGCTACAACGCCGGGGAAGTCGCGAGCGGCATGGCCTCGGAGCGCGTCAAGGGCGAGCTCGGCCAGCGGCTGAAGGGCCTGGGGCCCACGCCCAACGAGAGCGAGATGAAGACGGCCCTGCTCGACGCCGTCGACAGCGCCAACCGCGAGGTCTACGACGCCGCGATGTCCCACCCCGAATATGCGGGCATGGGCACCACGCTCGTGGTGGCCGTCTACCGCGGCGAACGTCTGTGGCTGGGCCATATCGGCGATTCCCGCGGCTACCGCTTCCGCAACGGTCATCTGGAACAGCTCACGCGCGACCATTCGCTGCTGCAGGAGCAGATCGACGCCGGGCTGATCACGGCGGAACAGGCGGCCTACTCCATGCACAAGAATCTCGTTACACGTGCAGTGGGCGTGGACGAACTCGTCGACCTCGAAATACACGATTATCCGGTCGAGCCAGGAGATCTCCTGTTGATGTGCTCCGACGGCCTGTCCGATATGCTCTCCGACGAGCAGATCGAACAGCTGTTGCGCACCAACGACAGCCTCCCGGCAGCGGGTACGATGCTGGTTCAGGCCGCCAACGCCGCTGGAGGGCGCGATAATATCGCGGTGGTATTGGCGCGGGCCAAGCCGGGCAACCAGGGATTCGGCAAGTCCTGGTGGTCGTTCTGGCGGTGACAGGCCCGGTCTTCGACCACCGGACGATGAATTAAAAAGAGCGCTGCGGCGTTTCCGACAAGCGGACAAATAGGCCGCGAGAGAAACTGAGGTTTTCAATGGGCAAACTCGTCGTCTCGCTCGATAACGTCGTGATCAAGGAATTCCAGATCACGAAGGAGCGCACAACGCTCGGCCGCCGGCCGTACAACGACATCGTCATCGACAACCTCGCCGTCAGCGGCGAGCACGCGGTGCTCACGGCCGCGCAGTCGGATGTCTACATCGAAGACCTGAACAGCACCAACGGCACCTACATCAACGGCAAGGCCGTCAAGAAGCAGCTGCTGTCCAACAACGACGTCGTCGAAGTCGGCAAGTACCGCATCAAGTTCCTGGCCGAGGAGGCCGAGGACTACGAGAAGACGATGATCCTGCGTCCGGGCGCGTTCGGCCGCGCGCCGGGCGCCGTGCCGCCGGGTGCGCCGGGCTCTGCCGCCACGGCCACGCCGCCGGCCGCCGGCCCGGCTTCCATCAAGGTGCTCAACGGCGGCGCTGCCGGCCGCGAAGTGCTGCTGACCAAGGTCGTCACCACGGTCGGCAAGCCGGGCGTGCAGGTGGCCTCCGTCACGAAGCGCCCGGGCGGGTACGTGCTGTCGCATGTCGAAGGCTCGCGCCGTCCCAACGTCAACGGGCAGCCCGTCGGCGAGGAGGCGATCTCGCTGAAGCACGGCGACATCATCGACCTGGCCGGCACCCAGATGCAGTTCGTCCAGAACTAGCGTCTCCAGTCGTGGCCTGACCCCCGCGCCCGACCCGCCGCCGGCCTTCACCCGAGCGCAAGCGCCGACCTCCCTCGCGGGCGGCGGCGACCCGGCTGCGCTGCCTTCCACCTTGCGCCCTTGAGCGCGTCCGGCGCTGGCACCCGCGACCTCGCGGCGCTCGCTCGTGGCCGTGCCGTCGGCCCGATCGGGCCGCTCACCCGCCTGGCGCTCGCGCTCGACGGCGCGCGCGACTCCACCGCGTTCGCCCCGTAGCCAGGCCGCGCGGCGACATCGCCGCTCGCCGTGTCGGGCGCGGCAACGCGCGACTGCAGGCCACGATTTCGCGGAGGAAATCACGGCCTTTCATGAACAACTTGGCCTTTGGCGCCTTGCACGCGATGCCCTGCGCGGGCACCATGGCAACGGGTCGCGGCCTGCGGCAACGCCGTCCGCGCGCGCCATCGCTCTTGCGCGACTGACCGAGCTGCTCGCCGTCCGGCCGGCCGCGCCGGCGTCGCGGGCGCTGGCGGCCCATCGGCTGGCCGTGCTGGCAGCCGAGGCGGCCCAAGAACAAGACCTTCCCCGTTGACACTCCCGCGTCCACCCTCCGGCGTGATCCCCGCATGAAAATCCAGGTCCTCGGCTGCTCCGGGTCGATCGCGCGCGACTGCCGCACGACGAGCTTCCTGCTCGACGCGGACGTGCTGATCGACGCTGGCACCGGCGTCGGCGATCTTTCGCTCGACGCCCTGGAGCGCATCGACCACATCCTGCTCACGCATTCGCACCTGGATCACGTGCTGGGCGTGCCGCTGCTGGCCGACAGCGTGCTGCGCCGGCGCCAGGCGCGCGGCGCCGCGCCGATCGAGGTGCACGCGCTGCCCGAGACGCTCGCCGTCCTGCGCGAGCACCTGTTCAACAACCAGCTCTGGCCCGACTTCACGCGCCTGCCCACCGCCGAATACCCGGTGCTGCGCTTCGTGCCGTTCGACGTCGGCGACGTGCTGGACCTCGGCGGCCGGCGCATCGAGGTCCTGAGCGCGCGCCATTCGGTGCCGGCCTGCGGCTTCGCCGTGCACGGCCCGGTCGGCGGGCGCGGCGCCTGGGTCTTCAGCGGCGACACCGGCCCCAACCCGGCGTTCTGGGAGCGCCTCGCGCAGTTCCCGGTGGCGCACGTCGTCATCGAGACCGCCTTCAGCGAGCCGGAATGCCGCCTGGCCAAGGCCAGCGGCCACCACTGCCCCAGTTCGCTGGCGGGCGAGCTCGCCGTCGCGCCCGCCGACGCACGCATCTACATCACGCACATCAAGCCGGGCGAGATCGACGCCGTGATGGCGGGCCTGCGCGCGCTCAAGCAGGAGCGTCCGCTGATGGAGCTCCTCAAGGGCGACAGCTTCGAGCTGGGCTGATACTGAGCATCCGCTCAGTCATGCGCCACACCGCCCTGTCCGTGGGGCCTGCGCGATTTCGCGATCGGATTCCGGGCTTAAATCACGACGTGACGCAAGTGGCCCGTCGCAAGGCGCGCGAAGCTTCGCCAGAATGACGACAGGCAATCGACAGCTTGCCTTCCCGTTACACCGTCCCCCGGAGACTTTTTCCATGAAGCGTACCGTCCAACAGGGTTTCACCCTCGTCGAATTGATGATCGTTGTCGCGATCATCGGCATCCTCGCCGCCGTGGCCCTGCCGGCGTACCAGACCTACACGGTCAAGGCCAAGATGGCCGAAGTCGTCCTGGCCGCCTCGCAGTGCCGCACCACCGTGAGCGAGGTCTACCAGACGGGCAGTTCCGCGCCGAGCGCCAACAGCTGGGGCTGCGAGACGACGTCGGCCAGCAGCAGGTACGTCGCCAGCGTGACGACCGACCAGAACGGCGCGATCGCGGTCAAGCTGTCGGCTGACCCGTCGCTGCCCGCGGCCATCGCCGGCGACGTGCTGACGCTGACCCCGGAAAATTCGAGCGGCCAGGTGTACGTCAGCAGCGCCGCCAACGTGGTCGGCGCCACGCAGATCTACAAGTGGGTCTGCGGCGCGACCGCTGCGCCAGGTGCGACCTCGTCGAACCTGGTCAAGTACCTGCCAGGCTCGTGCCGCGGCTGACCCCGCACTGGCCTGTCCGTGGAAAGAAGGGCGCCAATGGCGCCCTTTTTCTTCGCCTACTTTTTGGCGCCACGACGACAATTCAGGCTCCGATCGAAACGAAGTGACGAAAATTGTCAGTCCCGGCGCGTCGACAACCCGGGACCGTCAGACAGCACTGACACGGTGCGTCACATGCCGTGCATAAGTCACGCTCATTTCGACCGGAACGGCAGGTCCCGGGCTGGCATGGCATTCGCATACAGCCTGACCGCGAATGTTTCCTTCGACTTCCAGTCGTTCCCAGTCCCCTTCCCAGGAGTTTCAAATGAAGCGCACCGTCCAACAGGGTTTCACCCTCATCGAACTGATGATCGTCGTCGCGATCATCGGCATCCTCGCCGCTGTCGCCCTGCCGGCCTACCAGACCTACACGGTCAAGGCCAAGATGTCTGAAGTCGTGCTGGCTGCTTCGCAGTGCCGCACCACGGTGACCGAGGTCTACCAGACCGGCACGTCGGCGCCCGTCGCCAACAGCTGGGGCTGCGAAACCACGTCGGCCAGCAGCAAGTACGTTGCCAGCGTGACGACCGACGCCAACGGCGCCATCACGGTCAAGCTGTCGGCTGACCCGTCCCTGCCGGGCCCCATCAGCGGCGACGTCCTGACGCTGACGCCGGAAGATTCGACCGGCAACGTGTACATCAGCAGCAACGCCAACGTCGTCGGCTCCACGCAAGTCTACAAGTGGGTTTGCGGCGCGACCGCTGCCCCGGGCGCGACCTCGTCGAACCTGGTCAAGTACCTGCCGGGTTCGTGCCGCGGCTAATCTCAGGCTTCGCCTGATGATCGAAAGAGGTGCCTCGGCACCTCTTTTTCATTGGCGGCTCCGGATTGCGGCCCCGCGGGTCGCCGCGATCGCCGCCCGCGCGCCGGAACCGACGACAATGGCGCGGTTGGCGCACTGGAGTGCAGATGATTGAACTGTCGGTCGTTGTCCCGACCTACAACGAGCGGCCCAATGTCGCAGAGCTGGTACGACGCCTGGATTCGGCGCTGCGGGGTGTCCGCTGGGAAGCCGTGTTCGTCGACGACGATTCCCCCGACGGCACCGCCGACGCCGTGCGCGCGCTCGCGAATGCCGACCCGCGGGTGCGCTGCATCCAACGGCTGGGCCGGCGCGGCCTGTCCCGCGCGGTCATCGAAGGGGTGCTGAGCACCGCCGCGCCCGTCTTCGCCGTCATCGACGCCGACCTGCAGCACGACGAGACGGTGCTGCCCGCGATGCTCCTGCGCCTGCGCGGCGAGGCCGACCAGGCCGCGGCCGACGTCGTCGTCGCAAGCCGCTACGCGGCCGGCGGCAGCCTCGAGGGCTGGGACGCCGAGCGGGCGCGCATGAGCCGTCTGGCCACCGCGCTGGCCAACCGCATGGTGCCCACGGGCCTCACCGATCCGATGAGCGGCTTCTTCCTGATGCGCCGCGAGACCTTCGACCAGGCCGTGCGCCGCCTGTCCGGCGAAGGCTACAAGCTGCTGCTGGACATCCTCGCCTCGGCACCCGGCGCCGTGCGGCTGGCCGAGGTGCCCTATGCGTTCCGTCCACGCCTGGCCGGCGAGAGCAAGCTCGACTCGGCCGTGCTGTGGGAGTTCTCGCTGCTGCTGATCGACAAGAAGTTCGGCCGCTGGATTCCCGCCCGCTTCCTGCTGTTCTCGTTGGTAGGCATCTCCGGCGTGTTCGTGCACTTCGCCGTGCTGAGCCTGCTGTACATGCTCGGCCACCAGGCGTTCACCACGTCGCAGGCGGTGGCCACCCTCGTCGCGATGACGTCGAACTACGCACTCAACAACTCGCTGACCTATCGCGACCAGCGCCATCGCGGGCTGGGCTGGTGGGGCGGGCTGTTGTCCTTCTACGCGATCTGCGGCGCCGGCGTCGTGGCCAACGTCGGCGTCGCCGGCTTCCTGTTCGAGCGGCAAGGCTGGGCGCTCGCCGCGGCCGCTGGTGCGCTGGTCGGCACCGTATGGAACTACGCGGCCACTCGCGTCGTCACGTGGAGAGCCCGTTGAGCGCGCAGTCCGACGCCGAATCGAGGTTCCGCACCGCCACGATCGCCGCGCTGGTGCTCGGCGTGGTGGCGATTCTCGTGCTCAACGTCGTGCCTACCGCGAACAACGACGTGTGGCTGCTGATGAAGGTGGGCGAGCTGATCGTCCAGACCGGCCGGATCCCCGAGACGCTGCTGTTCCCCTTCACCCTGGTGCGCGACAACCACTTCAACGCGCACGAGTGGCTGGCGTCCGTGATCTACCACGGCTTTGACCGCGCGTTCGGCCTGCGACACCTGATGTGGGTCGTCGGCGCGTTCGCGTTGCTGCAGTTCGGGCTGTGCGCATGGCTGATGCGCCGGCAGTCCGGCAGCCTCGGCGTGGCGCTGCTGCTGTCGCTGCTGGCCATGCTGTGCGCCAACTCGCGCTACGTGCTGCGCCCCGAGCTGTTCGCGCTGCTGTTCCTGGTGTGGCTGCTGCTGGTGCTCGATCGCTACCGTGCGACGGGCCGCCGGACGACGCTGCTGTGGACGCTGCCCATCGCCGTGCTGTGGGCCAACTGCCACGGCTCGTTCCTGCTGGCCCCCGTGGTCGCGAGCCTCTTCGCGCTCGGCGAGGCGCTGGATGCGGCCCGGGCGGCGCCTGGCCGAGTGCCCGAGCGCCTGCGCGCGGGCTGGGACGTGGGCGTGCCTTATGCCCTCGCCGCGCTGGCGATGACGGCGGCCTGCGCCGTCAATCCGGACGGCTGGCGCCTGCTCGCATTCCCGTTCCAGCTGCAGCATTCGGTGGCCACGAAGATGCTCGTCAAGGAATGGCTGCCGACGTTCTCGCCGCTGGTCATGCAGGAGCGTCCGTTCTGGATCTTCGCGATCATCGCCGTGGCCACCGTCGCGCTGGTCGCGTCGCTGCACCGCCGCCTGCGCGCCACCGAGGCGCTGCTGCTGCTGTTCTTCGGTGCGCTCGCGCTCGATCGCAGCCGGCACTTCGTGTGGTTCGGCTTCATCGCGGCCACCGTCTGCGCGCGCCTGCTGGGACCGTTGACGCCCGAGCGCAGGCGCGAGCTGCGCCTGCGGGTGGCGGCCGCCGCCTTCGCGCTCGTCGCGCTCGTCGTCAGTGCGCGTTTCGGCAACGCCGCCTACGCGACCTTCAACTTCGCGCCGTCGAACAACCTCGGCCCCGGCCTGGTCAAGGAGCTGTCCGACCCGGCCGTCAAGGGCCCGGTGATGACGTCGTACGAGCTGGGCGCCGAAGTCATCTACCGCTGGTGGCCGCGGTTGCAGCCGTCGATCGACTCGCGCATCGATTCCTACGGCGACGCCTACGCGCTGTTCCATGTGCGCCTGATGCAGGACGAGCAACTGCTGGACCTGTTCCTCGACGGCAACCGCGTGAACTACATGCTGCTGCTGCGGCGGGACCTCGACCTCGCCGTGCGCAACATGCCGTCGATCCGCGCCAAGTGGCACATCCGCCTGACGGACGGCGACATCTTCCTGATCGAGCGCAACCAACTGCTTCCCACGACCGGAACGCCCCGATGAAGCTCTTCGCCTTCCTGGTCGCGGTCGCCGCGGCGCTGCTGGTCAACCAGCCCTTGCCGCCCATCGTGACGATGGCCAACCAGCTGACGGCGATCCTGGGCTTCGGCCTGGTGCTGCTGCTGGCGCCCGCGCCGCGGCCGCTCGCGTCGACATGGCGCGCCGCGTCGCCGCTGCTGGCCGTGTTCGGGCTGGCCGCGGCGGCCTGCGCGCTGTCCATCGCGACGGGCGGATTTCCCTCGCCGCCGGGCATCGGCGTGCTGGGCATCATCGCGCTGGCGGCCGCCGTCACGCTGCACGGCGCGAGCGCCGGCGCGAACGATCCCGTGCCGTTCCTGCGCGCATTCGCGATCGCGCTGGTGGCGGGCGGCGCGTGCGGCGCCGGCGTGGCCCTCTTGCAGACCTTCGCGCTCGGCCACCTCGACAACGCCATCATCGCCATTCCGATGCGTCCCGGGCGTGTCGGCGGCAACGTGGGACAGCCCAACCAGTTCGCCGACTCGATGCTGTGGGGACTGATCGCGCTCGTGCCGCTGGCCCGCGCCTGGCGGGATCGCGCCGGCAGCCGCCTGGCGCGCGCGGGCTGGGTGGCGCTGGCGCTGCTGATGTTGCTGGGCCTGGTGCTGACCGGCTCGCGCACCCCGTTCGTCGCGTTGGTGCTGATGGCCGCGTGGGGCCTCGCCGACCGGCAGCTCGCGCGGCCGCTGCGCATCGCGCTGGTGTTGTCGCCGCTGGCGGCGGTGCTGCTGTCCTGGGGCGTGCACGCCCTGGGGGACCTGCTGGGCATCGCGGCGGGCATCACCGATCGCAGCGACGCGGCCGACGTGACATCCTTCCGCAGCGAGATCTGGCGCCAGTCGATTGCGCTGATCAGGCAGGACCCGTGGTCCGGCGTCGGCTGGGGCGGCTTCAACCTGGCGTGGACGCTCACCCCCTTCGCCGCGCGCAGCGCCGGCTTCGTGGACAACGCACACAACCTGGTGCTGCAGCTCGCCGTCGAGATGGGCGTGCCCCTCGCGCTGGCGATGACGGGCCTGCTGCTGGCGGCCGTCGCGTTCGCCTTCCGGCGCACGTGGCGCCTCGCGGGCGAGGCCGGCGTGGGCGCGCGCGCCACGTTGATGATCGTCATCGTGATGGGCCTGCACAGCATGCTCGAATACCCGCTCTGGTATGCCTACATGCTGCTGCCCACGGCCTGGGCGTTCGGCTTCGCGGTGGGCACGGGCACGGCGACCGCTCCTGCGCAGGACGGCGCCGCCCGCGCCGCGCCGCTGCGCGCCTGGCGTTGGGCCGGCGCGTTGATGGTGGTGCTCGCGCCGTCGGCCTGGCTGGACTACCTCAACGTCGTCAAGCTGTGGCTGCCGGATGCGACGTCGCTGCCGTTCCAGGAGCGGATCGCGCGCGCGCAGGCGAGCCCGCTGTTCGCCAACCAGGCCGACTACGTCGCCATCACGAACCTGCAGCTCACCCCGCAGATGGCGCCGCTCGTGGCGCGCTCCTCGCACGTGCTGCTCAACGGCCGGCTGATGTACCTGTGGGCGAACCTGCTCGACGCGCAGGGCCAGTCCGACAAGGCGCGCTTCATGGCCGCCCGGCTGCGCGAGTTCAACCTGCCCGGACCCAAGCCGTGGTTCGCGCCGTGCGACGACGTGGCCGTGGTCGCCAAGCCGTTCCAGTGCCTGGCGCCCGCGCACCCGGTGACCTGGCGCGACTTCAGGTAGCCGCAGGCCCGTCGGCGGCGCCCCTCCCGATTCGCGTTACCCTGTGCACCGTTCGCGCCGCCCCGGGCGGCGCCGTTGCTTCCCTTGCCAGCGTCCCGCAATGAACAGTCCCTCTTCCCTCGGCGATCGTCCGGAAATCCGCCTGAGCGTGTACGCGCTGGCGTTGCTGTGCCCGCCGCTGCTGGCCTGGAACCGCACGCCGTCGGCCACGCAGCTCAACGAACTGCTGTGCGTCTTCTTCTGGGGCCTGTGCCTGCTGGCCGCGAACGCGCTGCCGTCGGTCGGCCTGCGCCGCGCGCCGATCACGTGGCTGGTGCTGCCGCTGGCCATCCTCGGCCTGGCCGTGGTCGGTTCGTGGACGCTGGGCTCGCTGCCGATGTCGCTCGCGCTGCCCCCGCTGCTGTCGCTGGTGGCGGCGTGTTTCGTGGCCTCGCTCGGCGCGCGTTCCGCGCAGGGCGGCGAGCGCGACGGCCTCGAGGCCTTTGCGCCGTTCGCGTTCGGCATGGTGGGCGTGGGCGTGCTGAGCGCGCTGATCGCCGTGGTGCAGGTCTGGTTCCCCGGCCTGGCCGACGGTGGGTTCATCGCGCAGTCCGGCATCCCGGGCCGCGCCGTGGGCAACCTGCGCCAGCCCAACCACCTCGCGAGCCTGCTCGTGTGGTCGGTGATCGCGCTGGTGCCGCTGGTCGAATGGGGCCGCATCCCGCGCTGGCTCGGCGCCATCCTGCTGGCGCTGATCATGACGGGCGTGTTCCTCAGCGGCTCGCGCACGGGCCTGTACGGGGGCGCGGTCGCGATCGCGCTGTGGGTCCTCGCGGACTGGTTCCTGGCGTTGCTCATTCCCGAGGCTTCTGCGCTTCCCAGGCTGTCCGAGAGCACCCGGGTAGCACTGCTGGTGGCATGCGTCCTCGCGCTCGCGGCAAGCGGATCGCGGATCCCGCTGTGGATCGGCGTCGGCCTGCTGTTGCTGGTGCTGCTCATCGACGCGCTGGTGTACTTCCTGGCCGCCAGGGAGTCGCCGTTGCCCAGGCTGTCCGCGATCTCCCGTGTGACGCTCCTCGCCACCTGCGCGCTCGCGATCGCTGCTCCCTGGTTGGTCTCGCAGCTGAGCCACGGCGCTGTCGTCGGCACGGCCACGCGTTCCAACGACGGCGACAGCTCGCACTTCGCCATCTGGCGCAATGCGGTGGAGATGATTCACCAGCAGCCGTGGCTGGGTGTGGGTTGGGGCGAGTTCAATTTCGCGTGGACGCTGACGCCGTTCCCGAATCGCCCCGTCGCCTTCTTCGACCACACGCACGACCTGCCGCTGCAACTGCTGGTCGAGCTCGGTATCCCGCTCGGCGTGCTCGTGCTGGGCCTGCTGCTCTGGGCGTTCTTCCAGGGCGTGGCGCGCGCCTGGACGACACCCGGCCCCGCCGGCCAGGGTGCGCGCGCAGCGTCGGTCATGGTCTTGATGATCGCGGCCCACAGCCTCGATGAATACCCGCTCTGGTACTGCTACTTCCTGCTGCCCGCCGCCTGGGCCTGGGGTTTCACGCTCGGCTCCGGCCGGTCGGCGGGGGAGCCGGCGCTCAGCGGCGTCGGCCGCGCCAAGCCGCTGGAATCGGGCATCGTCATCCGCGTGGGCAGCGAAGGCACCGGCCTGCGGGTGTTCGGCGCCGCCATGGTGGTGGTGGCCGCGCTGTGCTGGTGGGACTACATGGAGCGCGTGTCCACGATCTTCCTCGACGAGCCGGGCCTGCCGCCGCTGGCCAAGCGCATCGAGGCGGGCGAGGCCAGCCCGCTGTTCGCGCACCACGCCGACTATGCCGACGCCACCACCACCGAGCCGGCCTCGCGTGCGCTGGGCGCGCTTTCGCGCTCCACCCACTCGCTGCTCGACAGCCGCCTGATGATCGCGTGGGCCAACGCGCTCGCCGAGAGCGGCCAGACCGAGCGCGCACGCTACCTGGTCGCGCGGCTGAAGGAATTCCACAAGGAGGACGCGGACGAGTTCTTCGCGCCCTGCGCCGATGCCACCCTGCAGGTCAAGCCGTTCCAGTGCCAGCCCGAACCGACGGGCCTGAGCTGGCGCGATTTCCGCTGAACGTCGGGAAGAAACGAGGCCCGTACGACGCGGGCCTTGTCACGTGGCTCATCGCCGAATCGCCGCGGCCGGCGATGCACCTGCGTCGACGGAAGAACGCGTCATCCGGCGCGTAGTCGCAGGATCCATGTTCGCGCGGGCGTCGCCCGAGCGCGCGGCACGGCCGACCCGGCTGTCACGCGCTCAGGTCTGCGCCGACCACGACCCCGACTTCCCCCCGTGCTTCTCCAGCACGCGGATGTTGTCCATCACCATGCCGCGGTCGATCGCCTTGACCATGTCGTAGACGGTCAGCAGGCCCACCTGGACGGCGGTGAGCGCCTCCATCTCCACGCCGGTGCGGCCCAGCGTCTCGGCCTGCACGGTGCAGTGCACGGCGCTGGCTGCGGCGTCGATGACGAAATCCACCTGCACGTGCGTCAGCGGCAACGGGTGGCACAGGGGCACGAGCTCCGACGTGCGCTTGGCGGCCTGGATCGCGGCGATGCGGGCAACGCCCAGCACGTCGCCCTTCTTCGCGCTACCGGCGGCGATCGCGGCGAGCGTGGCGGCTTGCATGCGGATCGTGCCCGATGCCCGCGCGATGCGGCGCGTCTCGGCCTTGCCGCCGACGTCGACCATGTGGGCCTGGCCCTGGGCGTCGAAATGCGTCAGGCCGGCGGCGGCAGGGGAGGCGGTCGATTCGTTCATGGAACCTTGGGCGGGCGGCGGAAGTCCGACGGGGGCGGCGATGTCGCGTCAGCCTGGGGAAGGCGCGCTACACGGCCGATACATGGCGGTGTCATCATAGCGAGCGCGGCCCCGCTCGGGCCGCCTCTCGACCGGACAGGAAATCGCTCCCTTGCGCCCGAAATTCGCCACCCTCGCCGCCGCGGCCTGCCTCGCGCTGAACGTGTTCATCGTGCCGCCCGCGCCGGCCGCGCAACCGAACCTGCCGGCGCTCGGCGAGGCCGAGTCGGACGAGTTCAGCATCGACGACGAGCGCAAGCTGGGCGAGCAGATCATGCGCCAGATCCGGCCCGACCCGGCCGTCATCGACGACCCGGTGCTGCTCGAATACCTGATGTCCATCTTCGGGCCGCTGCACGACGCGGCGCTCAAGCGCGGCAACATCAGCGCCGAGCAGGAGGAGAAGCTCGCGTGGGAGCCCTTCCTCGTGCGCGACGCCGAGTTCAATGCGTTCGCGCTGCCCGGCGGCTACATGGGCGTCAACCTCGGCCTCATCGCGCAGGCCGGCACGCGCGACGAGATGGCCTCCGTGCTGGGCCACGAGCTGTCGCACATCACCCAGCGCCACATCGCGCGCAGCATGGTCGCCAACAAGCACCAGAGCATGGTGACGATGGCGGCGATGCTGCTGGGCCTGCTGTTCTCGGCCAAGTCGCGCAACGGCGACGTGCCGATGGCCGTGATCACCAGCGGCCAGGCGGCGATGGCCACCGGCCAGCTGACCTTCTCGCGCCAGATGGAGACCGAGGCCGACACCTTCGGCCAGGACGTGATGACCGACGCGGGCTTCTCGCCGTCGGGCATGGCCGACATGTTCGGCCGGCTGGAGGAAGTGGGCCGGCTCAACGACAGCAACCAGTACCCCTGGCTGCGCACCCACCCGTTGACGATCGAGCGCATCGCCGCGGCGCGCCTGCGCGCGCGCCAGGGCATGCCGCAGGATCCGGCCCGCAGCCACCTCGCCGAGCACTCGCTGATGCGGGCACGGGCGCGTGCGCTGATGGACACCTCCGACGTGGCGCTGCGCCGCATGCAGGGCCAGGCGCGCCTGAACGTGCCGCTCAACGACGCGCAGCGCCTGGGCACGCTGTACGGCGGCGCGCTGGCGTCGATCGAGCTGCGGGATTTTCCGGCGGCGGCGCAGATGATCGCGCAGGCCGAGGACGTGCTGGCGCGGCATGCCGCGGCGGTCGCGGCGCAGGACAGCGGCGTCGCGCCGCCGCCGGCGCCGCCCGCGCCGGTGGTCGTCACGCCCCGGCTCTATCCGATCGAGCCGGAGGTGGCGCGCGACTTCCTGCTGCTGCGGGTCGAGGAAGCGGCGGCCAGGCGTTCGGCGCCGGAGATCGTGGCGGCCGTGGCCGCGCTGGGCAAGGATCGCTCGCGCCCGGCGCAGATGGCGCGCGCCGAGGCCGCCGTCGCGCGCTCGACGGCGCGCGATCCGGCGGCCGGCGCCGCGCTGCAGGAGTCCGTCGAGACGCTGCAGACCTGGGTGGCGCTGCACCCGCGCGACGTGCTCGCCTGGACGCTGCTCGCGCAGTGCGCCGAGCCGCTGGGCCTGAAGCTGCGCGCCATTCGCGCCGAGGCCGAGGCGCACGCCGCGCAGGGCGACCTGATCGGCGCGATCGACCGGCTGCGCGCCGGCCAGCGCCTGACGCGCACGGGCAAGGTCGACTTCGTCGAGGCGTCGATCATCGACTCGCGCCTGCGCGAACTCGAGTCGATCCGGCGCGAACTCATGAAGAACAACCGCGAGGCCGAACAGCCTTGAGGGCGCGGTGCGCCAGGCGCCGCGTCATTCCTCGAACAGGTGCTCGATCGCCACGTCGATGATGGTGGAGGCGATCGAGTAGATCACCGAGCCGATCAGCGCGGAGCCGAAGCCGTCGACGTGGAAGCCGGACAGCAGCCCGGCCGCGGCCCAGAACATCAGCGCGTTGATCACGAACAGGAACAGCCCGAGCGTCAGCACGGTGACAGGCAGCGTCAGCAGCACCAGCAGCGGGCGCACGAGGATGTTGAGCAGGCCCAGCACGAGGGCGGCCACCAGCGCGGCGCCGAAGCTGTTGACCGAGACGCCGGGCGACAGGTGTGCCACCAGCAACAGCGCGGCGGCCAGCAGCAGCCAGCGGACGATGAGTTTCATGGCGACCCGCGAGATGGTTGGGACTGCGCGGATTGTGGGGCAAGCACGCGCGAGTCGTCACGCGCCGGGCACCGGTTCGCCGCGCCGCGCCAACGCGTGGCGGAAACGCGGGCGTCGGACCTGCAGGCGGCGTGCCCGCGCCGCGTTTCGTGCGGGACAACCCGGGTGCGGGCGCGTCGCCGCCGCGCGAAAAACGAGTTTCGACATTCGCGGGGTGACGAGTTTCCCGGCGCGCCGAGATTCTCGAAATACCTAAGGGGGTATATAGAAACTCGCGCTGGAAGCTTCTCTGCAGGGCCGAATGACGCCTCCACGAGACAAAAACTTGCTTTTCCCTCGTGAGAATCGCGATTTTCATAGGTGAAGTGGCTTCTCATGCACTGCATGAGGCAGTACCATTCGCTTCGCTGATGTCTGCAGAGAAAAGAGAGTTCATGCGACGCTCACCCAGACCGCGGCACATCAAAACCTCTTGATGGAGAGATTCAACATGGCAACTGCAACGAAGAAGGCCGCTCCGGCCAAGAAGGCTCCGGCCAAGAAGGCCGCCCCGGCCAAGAAGGCGGCGCCCGCGAAGAAGGCCGCTCCGGCCAAGAAGGCGGCTCCTGCGAAGAAGGCTGCTCCCGCGAAGAAGGCCGCTCCGGCCAAGAAGCGCACCCCGAACGCCGCGTTCATGAAGGCGATGACGCCTTCGCCGACGCTGGCGGCCGTGATCGGCTCCACGCCGATCCCGCGCACCGAGGTCACCAAGAAGGTGTGGGAGTACATCAAGAAGAACGGCCTGCAGGACAAGGCCAAGCGCACGATGATCAACGCCGACGCCAAGCTGAAGGAGATCTTCAAGAAGGCGCAAGTCTCGATGTTCGAGATGACGAAGCTGATCAACAGCCACCTGAGCTGATCGCCAGGGCCGCTTCGGCGGCCCGGGCGACACGTTCAAGAACCGGCGCCGCGACGCAAGTCGCCGCGCCGGTTTTTTATTGGTTCTTCGCCGGTCTGCGGGGAGGCTGCCGGCAGCGTGGCTGCCGGGCGGGGGCATCGCCTCACGGACAGGCTCATCCCTAGACCCTGTCATCCTGCGCGCAGTCGCAGGATCCACCCCTGCCGAGCCGCCGCGTGCGTCAGGGACCCCGCTGCTCGCGGCAGCCGCACATGACCGACGAG
>JBJMWE010000406.1:0-4550 GCA_045810285.1 Vitreoscilla sp.
CGATCGCCGGATGTCGGAAAAGCGCGTCTACCCGTCGATCCTGCTGAACAAGTCGGGAACCCGACGGGAGGAGTTGCTGCTCAAGCCGGAGATCCTGCAAAAGACCTGGATCCTGCGCAAGCTGCTCTATCCGATGGACGAGATCGAGGCGATGGAGTTCATGCTCGACAAGATGAAGGCCAGCAAGACGAATCTGGACTTCTTCGACATGATGCGTCGCGGCGGCTGACCGCTCGCTTCATGTCGACCCGAAAGGCCCGCCGCGCGGGCCTTTCGCTCGTCTGGGGCCCGCTTTACCGGGCCGGGTAGACAATCCCGGCCGATCCATCCTATAATCCAAGGTTTTCCGCTTTCGGAAAGTGCTGGGCATGGTGCCCATGTGGCTTCCGACGACGTCTCGGGTCGAAAGATCCCCGGCAAAGCGCGACAGAGGACATCCCATGAAAGACGGCATTCACCCCAACTACCGCGAAGTCTGCTTCGTGGACCTGTCCAACGGTTTCAAGTTCGTGACGCGTTCGTGCGCCTCCAGCAAGGAAACCATCAAGATGGATGACGGCAAGGAACTGCCGCTGTTCAAGCTGGAAACCACCAGCGAGAGCCACCCGTTCTACACCGGCACGCAGAAGTCGGTCGACAACCTGGGCGGCCGCGTCGAGAAGTTCCGCAACAAGTTCGCCCGCGTCGGCCTCAAGAAGTAAGCCGCCGCGCGAACGGGTCGGCCCCGCCGGCCATCTGGAAAGGCAGCTTCGGCTGCCTTTTTTGTTACCATCTCCGCGCGCCAATCCGCCTCGGCGCTGCGGCTCACTCGCGCCAAATGAAGCTCAAGGGAGCGGCGGTACCGGCTCCGCCGGGCCGCTCGCGGCCGGCCCCTCGGGGGCAGGGAGCGTTCGCGAAGCACCCCCTCCGGGGGGCAGCAACCGTGGGGCTGTCAATCTCTCCCGTGAATCTGCCAACTCCCGCCCTCGTCACCCAGCGCGCGGCGCAGCGACTGCCTCGCTGGGCGCTGATGCTGCTGTGCGCCGCCTACCTGCTGCCGGGCCAGTTCGCGCGCGAGCCGTGGAAGAACGCGGACATCACCGCGTTCGGCTACATGTCCTCCCTCGCCGAGGGCCGCAGCCCGTGGTCGGCGCCGGCACTGGCCGGACTGCCGGGCGACGGCGCGCTGCTGCCCTACTGGCTGGGCGCGCTGGCGATCAAGGCCCTGCCCTTCGTCGATGCCGCGAACGCCGCGCGCGTGCCGTTCGCGCTCCTGCTGGCCGCCACGCTCGCGCTGATCTGGTACAGCACGCTGCACCTGGCGCGCACCGAGGCCGCGCAGCCCGTGGCCTTCGCCTTCGGTGGCGAAGCCTCGCCGGTGGACTACGCACGGGCGCTGGCCGACGGCGCCGTGCTCGCCACCATCGCCAGCCTGGGCCTGCTGCAACTGGGCCACGAGACCACGCCGGAACTGGTGCAGCTGAGCGGCGTCGCATTGTTCATGTGGGTGCTCGCTGCGGCGCCGACGCGTCCGCGCGTGGCAGCGGCGGCCAGCGTCGTCGCGCTGACCGTGGTCGCGGCCAGCGGCGCGCCCACCATCGCGCTGGCGCTCGGCGCGAGCGGCTTCGCGCTGTGCCAGTGGTCTCGCTATCCGGGCGCGCTGGGGCTGCGCCCCTGGCTGGTGCTGGGCATGCTGGCGGGTGCGCTCGTCGCCGCCGCCGGCCACGCATGGGCCTGGCGCACGGGGCTGCGCTGGAATTCGTTGTGGGAGCTGGTGCGCCTGAGCGCCTGGTTCCTGTGGCCCGGCTGGCTGCTGGCGTTGTGGACGCTGTGGCGCTGGCGCCAGCACCTGACCTATCGCCATATCGCGGTGCCCAGCGTGGGCGTGGCGGTCGCGATGCTGGCCTCGCTGACGATGGGGGGCTCCGACCGCGCGCTGATGCTCGCGGTGCCCGGCGTCGCCGTGCTGGCCGCGTTCGCACTGCCCACGCTCAAGCGCTCGGCGGGCTCGGCGATCGACTGGTTCTCGGTGTTCTTCTTCACGGGACTGGCGATCGCGATCTGGGTGTTCTACGTCGCGATGATGACCGGCGCGCCCGCCAAGCCGGCACAGCGCATCGCGCACCTGCTGCCCGGCTTCGAGCCGCATTTCTCGGCGCCGCTGCTGGCGCTGGCCGTGGCCGGCATGGCGGCCTGGCTGGCGCTGGTGCGCTGGCGCACGGCGCGCGTGCAGCATGCGCTGTGGAAATCGCTGGTGCTGCCGGCCTCGGGCGTCGCGCTCAGCTGGCTGCTGCTGCTGACGCTGGGCCTGCCGGTGATCGACTACGCGCGCAGCTACCGCCCGTGGGTCTACCTCGTCGCGCAGCACGTGCCCAATGGCGGCTGCGTCGCGGCACAGTTGCCGCGCTCCGCGCTGGCCGCCCTCGAGATCTACAGCAACTGGCGCATCGACGCGCAGGGCGACGTCGCCAGGAAGACGGAGTGCGCGTACCTGCTGGTCGACGAGAACCGCCATGCGCTCATGCAGGCGCCGCCCGGCTGGACGCTGGTGGCGCACCTGCACCGGCCCTCCGAGCGCGACGAGTCGACGGCGGTCTTCAGGAAGGACAACGCGCCCACGCCGCGTCCGGCAGACTACGGCCGCATCGCGTCCGCGCGCTGAATCCATGCGCGCGCTGTGGACCCTCGCCGCGCTGGCGCTGCTCGCCGGCCCGGCGCTGGCCGTGGGCGATACGTCCGAGGACTACGCGCGTGACGAAGCCGCGGCGCTGCAGGGCCCGCTGGCACTGTCGGCCGACGGCCAGTGGCGGCTGCACGTCGATGCGCACGACGTGCTCCATCGCGTCAACCTGGCCGACCCGTCGCGCGCGCAGACGCTCACGCTGCCCGTCCCGGTGCGCGTCATCGCGGCGTCGCGTAGCGGCCAGAAGGTCGCGCTGCTGATCGACCACGGCTGCGTCGGACGTGCCGACTTCGGCAACGCGCCAGGTGCGATCGCACGGATCGACTGGCGTCCCGACACCCTGCCCGGAGTCGCGGCCAGGCCCTGGGGACCCCAATTGCCCGAAGCCTGCCGGCAGCGCGCCAGGCAGGTGTCGGGCCGCGACGTCGTCGCCATCTCCAGCGACGGGCGCCAGGTGGCCACGGCGACGGAGGTGGTCGACGTGGACACCCCGCGCGTCATCGCGACGCTGCCGCGCGGCCGCGATGAAGCCCTGTTGCTGCGCTTCGTCGACGGCGATCGGAAGCTGCTGGTCGTCACCGCCTTCCTCGGCCAGTCTACGGGCTCCGACAGCGACCCGAGCAGGCTCGCGGTCGCGACCTGGGACCTCTCTGCGCAGACGTTGCTGGCGATGTCGTTGCATGACCTGCCGGACGGCGCCGACGTGCCGTCGCTACTGCCCGCGTACGCCGCGCGCAGCGGGGAGTTGCTGACGTCGGCGCCCGGACATTGGCGCACGGACGGCAAGCCTCGGCTGCCCATCGCGCTCGAGACATGGCACCTCGCCGCATGCGGCGCGACGCCCGATGCCAGGCCGCCGATCGGCGTCTGGACCAGCGTTGCCGTCGACCCCTCGGGCCGCTGGATCGCGGGCACGCGCGCCATCCTGCCGGACCAGGGCGGCGATGACGACGAGATACGCGCCGGGTTCAAGACCGAGCTGATCGTGCAGGACGTCGCCACCGGTCGTCGCCTGGCGCGCCAGGCCTGGAAGCACGAGCTGCGAGGCTTGATCTCCAATGGCGACGGCAGCGCACTGCTCGCTCTCGTCGCGCCGGCGGGGTTTCGCTGGGCCGCCCAGTCGAACGACCCACCCGATCCGTCCGCGCACGCCGGCGAGGTGGTCGAATTCAGGCTGCCGCCGCAGGCCACCCGCGCTCCGGCCGTGTCGCCGGCGTCGTGGTCGAAGGAGACTTGCCCCGCGGATCGCGCACTGCAGGACGCGCGCGTCGTCGCAATCGCCGAGACGGCCTTCGCACCGCGCTGGACGCTGCCCATGCATCGCTTTTCCGCCAAGCTCGGGCCCTCGCCCGTCCCGCCGCAGATGCCCGCGGGCAGCCTGTATCCGTGCCGCGGCTCCTGCAGCGACATCTTCACGCGCACCGACAGCGCGCTGTGGGTGGACGACGGCACGACGATCACACAGATCAATCCCGACGACGGCCGACGCCTGCGCACGCTGCCCACGCCGCGCAGCGACAAGGTATCCAGCGTCGTGCTCGCGGCCTCGGGCGGCTTCTTCAACGCGCAGGGCGACACGCTCAGCTGGCGCCCGTTCGACGCCCCCGGCACGGCGATGCGCCAGGTCGTCGATCGCCGGCCGGGCCAGGAGGTCATCCTGTTGCAGCGGCAAGGCAACACGGTGCTCGCCGCGTGGGCGCGCAAGCAGCCGCCGAACGCCAGCGCCGCCGAGGCGAACCGACCGCGCCCCACCACCTATGCCGTCTATGGCGCCCAGGCACGGCTCATCCGCGAGACGCAGGGCACGGAGGACGCCGAAGGTGACGGCTGGCCGACCTCCGACGAGTTGCAGCACGCGCTGGTGATGCGCAACGTCGCCCCCTGCCAC
>JBJMWE010000407.1:0-23052 GCA_045810285.1 Vitreoscilla sp.
CGACTGGGAGAACGGCACCGAGCGCGACGACTTCGACGGCATCCGCGAGCTGCCCTCGTCGGCCAGCGGCTCGTCCGGCGACAACGACGACGACTTCGAGCGCCAGAACCGCGCCGACGCCGGCATCACGCTGGAAGATCACCTGCGCACGCAGCTGAGCAGCCTGCGCCTGTCCGCCGAGGACGCCGCCGCGGTGCACGTGCTGATCGAGTCGCTCAACGAGGACGGCTACCTCGCCGACTCCCTGGAGGAGATCGCCGAGCGCCTGGCGGAGGTGCTGGGCGTGGAAGGCGAAGAAGAGCGCGAGGAGCTGATGGACCGCCTGCAGTGCGGCCTGAACTTCCTTCAAAGCATGGAGCCCACCGGCGTGGGCGCGCGCTCGCTGGGCGAATGCCTGTGCCTGCAACTGCGCCAGAAGACGCCCGCCAAGGCCACCGCCGTCACGCTGCTGGCCGCGCTCAAGATCTGCACCGGCCACCTGGCCCTGCTGGCCCGGCGCGACTTCAAGAAGATCGCGCAGCTGATCGAAGTCGACGAGCCCACCGTGCGCGCCGCGCAAGGCCTCATCGTGGGCCTCGAGCCCAAGCCCGGCCGCCCCTTCGCGCGCGCCGAGGCACAGATCATCATCCCCGACGTCATCGTGATGAAGGTGGCGCGCCAGTGGAAGGCCGTGCTCAACCCCGACGTGATGCCCAAGCTGCGCGTCAACGACCTGTACGCGCAGGCGATCAAGTCGCAGCGCGCCAGCGGCAGCCAGCTGTCGGCGCGGTTGCAGGAGGCGCGCTGGTTCATCCGCAACATCCAGCAGCGCTTCGACACCATCCTGCGCGTGTCGCAGGCCATCATCGAGCGGCAGAAGAACTTCTTCTCGCACGGCGCCATCGCCATGAAGCCGCTGGTGCTGCGCGAGATCGCCGACGAGCTGGGCCTGCACGAATCGACCATCTCGCGCGTGACCACCGCCAAGTACATGGCCACGCCGTTCGGCACCTACGAGCTGAAGTACTTCTTCGGCTCGTCGCTCAACACCGACGCGGGCGGCAACGCGTCGTCCACCGCCGTGCGCGCGCTGATCAAGCAGCTCGTGGCGGCCGAGAGCCCGGCCAAGCCGCTGTCCGACAGCCAGCTCGCCGAGCTGCTGGAAGGCCAGGGCATCCAGGTGGCGCGCCGCACAGTCGCCAAGTATCGTGAAGCGCTGAAGATCGCGCCGGCCAACCTGCGCCGCACGGTGTAGCCGACCAGCCCACCATTCCTCACCTTCCCCCGCCGAGATGTTCCCCGGCCGCCGCGTGCGCGGTCACCCGGAGCCAAGGCGGCCTCCAGCCCTCCGGGGCGGCGATCGGCAGCCAGGCCGGCCGTCATGAAATGCCAAAGGGTGCACAGACCATGGACAACCAGCCCGACTTCCTCTTCGTCACCTGCGCCAACGGCAGCTAGGAGCTGCTGGCCGAGGAATGCGCGCGCATCCTCGGCACCAGTCAGGGCATCGTCGCGGGGCGCGGCGGCGTGATGGTGGACGAGAACGTCGAGCACGCGATGCGCCTGAACCTGCACAGCCGCATCGCGCAGCGGGTGCTGTGGCCGATGGTGGACGGCGAGTACCGCAACGAGGACGACCTGTACGAGCTCGGCCGCCGCATCAACTGGTCGGAATGGATCACGCCCGACGAGACGATCCGCGTCGACGTGACCGCCCAGCGCTCGCCGCTGCAGTCGCTGAACTTCGCCGCGCTGCGCATCAAGGACGCCGTCTGCGACATCATGCGCGAGATGGCCGGCGCGCGGCCCAGCGTCGACACGCGCTTTCCCGATCTCGCGATCAGCCTGCACGTCGGCGAGACGCACGCGTGGCTCGCGATCGACCTCTCCGGCGAGGCGCTGTTCAAGCGCGGCTGGCGCGAGCAGCAGGGCGAGGCGCCGCTGAAGGAGACGCTGGCGTCCACGCTGGTCTACGCCGCTGGCTGGCATGGCCGCCCGGCCGACGGCGGCCTGCTCGACCCGTGCTGCGGCGCCGGCACCATCGCCATCGAGGCCGCGCAGATCGCCTGCAACGTGGCGCCCGGCCTGACGCGGCGCTTCGCCTTCGAACGGCTGCGGCCGTTCCTGGACTACTCGAAGCAGTGGGGCGAGATGCAGGTCGAGGCGCGCGACGCCATCGTCAAGCCGGCGGTGCCCATCTGGGCCGGCGACGTGTCGTTCCGCATGACGGACTTCGCCACGCGCAATGCCGAGCGCGCCGGCGTGGCGCATGCCATCGACTTCAAGACGGCCGACGCGCTGCAGCGCCCGGCGCCGGCCGACCACGGCTGCATCGTGATGAATCCTCCCTATGGCGAGCGCATCGACGCCAAGGGTCGCGGCAGCTCGGCGGCAACTGCGCGCGCGCCACGCACGTTCGCAAGCCCGCGCACGGACGAGCGCCCGCGCGGCCCGGGCGCAGACGCGATCGCGCGCGAGCAGGGCCCGTCGCGCACGGGACGGGAATTCGCCGTGGCCGGCGACGGCGGCGACCAGGCAGCGGGCGAGTTTTTTGCCCAGTTGGCTGCGCACTGGAAGCGCCAGTACAGCGGGTGGACGGCCTGGGTGCTGAGCCCCGACATGAAACTGCCGAGCGCCATGCGGCTGAAGGAAAGCCGCCGCATTCCGATGTGGAACGGGCCGATCGAATGCCGGCTGTTCCGCTTCGACATGGTGCGCGGATCGGCACGCGGCCCTTCACCGGCCGCCGCCGGCGACGACGTCTCGTAGCGGGCAGCCGCCCGCGGGTCGGCCGCATCGGCCGATCGGCGCGTTTCCAGCTGCATGCAGCCGAACCGAAACGCCCGAAAGGAGACCACCATGACCATCCGCACGTCGACACCCCTCGTCGCTTCGCTCGCGCTCGCCACGCTGTTGAGCGCATTCGGCGCCTCCGCCGCCAGCATGCCCGGCCAGCACGCGTCCTTCCTGCACGCGCTGACCGACCTGCGCCACGCGCAATGGAACCTGACGCACCGCCCCGGCAACGCCGCGGTCAACGAACAGGAACGCATCGCGGCCGCGGAAATCGATCGCGCGATCGCCGAGGTCATGCAGGCCGCCGGCGACAACGGGCAGAACGTGGCCCAGGAGGAACACGTGGACGCCACGCTCGACGAGCCGGGCGCGCTGCACCACGCGCAGGACCTGCTGGAGCAGGCGCGCCAGGACGTGTCGCTGCAGGAGGACAACCCGCGGGCGCGCCGCCTGCGCAATCACGCCATCGCGCACATCGACCGTGCGCTGCAGGCCAACCGACGCGCGATCCGCGACGTCGAGCACGGGCAGCGCTGAGGGACCGCGCGGGCCTGCTCGCGGCATGGGCCTGACGTTCAGGCGAGCCGGGGTTGCAACTCAGGCTCGCGCAAGCCGCGCGGCCGAACGTCGTCAACGACGGCCCTGCGCAGGCCGTTTCCTGGGTGCACTGCACGCACACGTGCATCACACAATCAGGAGACCCAGATGTCCCGCACGCTCTCGAACACCGCCCTCGCCACGCTCGCGCTCTGCGCGTCGTTCGCCGCACTGTCGGCCTGCGCCACCGACCTGCCGGGGCGTCATCCGGCCTACCTGCACGCGCTCAGCGACCTGCGTGCCGCGCGCTGGAACCTGGAGCACCGGCCCGGCGACGCCGCCGTCAGCGCCCAGGAGGACGTGGCCATCGTCGAGACGGACCGCGCGATCCGCGAGGCCAAGGTCGCCGCGATGGAAGACGCCAAGAACATCGAGGACCACCCCCACGAGGACGCCGACCTGAACCGCCCGGGCCGCCTGCACCACGCACTCGAACTGCTGCAGAAGGCCAAGGAGGACGTCGCCCGCGAGGAAGACAACCCCGAGGCGCGCGACCTGCGCAACCGCATCGTCGAACACGCCGACCTGGCGATCGAGGCCACGCGGCACGCGATCCGCGACGTCGAACAAGGACGTTGAGGGGACACGTCGACCGCCTCTCGCGGCAATAGCCGCCCCGCGCCCGGTCCGAGGAACCCCACGCAGCGTCATCCTGCGCGCAGTCGCAGGATTCACGCCGGCCAAGGCGTCGCCGTCCATGTGCGGCACCGCCGACAAGATCACGTCGCGGCAGAGGTGGATCCTGCGACTGCGCGCAGGATGACAGCATCTCTGCGTCGGCACCGGCGCGCGCGGCCCATGCCGGCATCCCCGCCAATCTGCGAGGAACCGATGAAGAAGCCTTCGCGGTTCGTGCCGGGTCCCTTCACGGCGCCAGCAGCACGGCCATCTGCGCGAGCCAGGCCAGCGGCGCGGTGTCGGCACGCAGGATCATCCGGCCCAGGCTGATGCGCGCGAAGCCGCGGGCGACGGCCGCGGCCTCCTCGTCGGCCGCCAGCCCGCCCTCGGGCCCGCTCAGTGCCAGCCAGCGGCCCGCGGCCGCAGGCCCGACGGCGCGCGCCAGCGGCGGCGCGCTGCCGGTGCTCATCACGAAGCGCCCGGCATGGCCGTCGTCCGGCAGAGCGGCAAGCCAGGCGGCGAGGCCGCGCACCGGTTCGACGACGGGCACCCGCGTGCGGCCGCTCTGTTCGGCGGCGCCCACGGCCACCGCCTGCCAGTGCGCGACCCGCTTGGCCGCGCGCTCGCCCTCGAGCCGCAGCACCGAGCGCTCGGTCTGCAGCGGCTGGATGACGGCGGCGCCGAGCTCGGTGGCCTTCTCGATCAGCGCGTCCATGCGCTCGTTGGTGGGCATGCCGAGTGCGATCTCGAGCTGGAACGGCAGCTCGCGTTCGGTCGCCTCGTGCACGCCGACGCGCACGTCGACGTCGCGCTTGCCCATGCGCGTGACCTGCGCCGCCCACTCGCCGCCGCGGCCGTCGAACAGCCGCAGCGCGTCGCCGGGCTGCAGCCGCCGCACCTGGACGTGGCGCGCGGCGTCCTCCGGCAGCGCCAGCTCGAGGTCGGTGGACAGGGGCGATTCGACGAACAGGCGCAGGGACATGGCACGGGCGGAACGGACGACAACCTCCAGTGTGCCGCATGGCGCCGCCCGCCATGCCGCGCTACGATGACCTCGCCTCCGCCACGCCACCGGCCTCGTGTCCCATGAGCGACCCCACCCCGTCCACGCCCGACGCCGACGCGCTGCTCGCGCAGGCCGACGCCCTGCACGACGACGAGCCGCTGCGCGCGCTCGAGATACTGCGCGCCCTCGACACCACGGCGCTGAGCCCCGGCAAGCTGGGGCGGCTGTCGTTCCTGCTCGATCATGTCGCCGGCGAGAAGTTCGGCCTGTGGGGCGAGGCCGTCGCCGGCCTGCGCGCGATCGTGGCGCACGCGGGGCCGGAGGCGACGCCGCTGATCCTGCGCCACGCCGCCATCGCCGCGCACCTGGCTGCGGACGACGTGCTGGCGCGCGAATGGACACAGGCGTTGGCCGCGAGCGCCGACGCGCCGCTCGACAAGGCGCGCGCCCTGGTGGCGCTCGGCGCGGTGCAGTTCTCGGCAGGCCGCCTGTCCGCGGAGGTCGCCGCACGCCTGGCCCTGCACGCGCTGGCGGCGGTCGCCGCGCTGCACGACACCCCGGGCAGCGGCCTGGATGCCGCCTTCGGTGCGGTCACCAACAACCTCGCCTCCGACCTGCTGGAGCGCCCGCTGGCCGACTTGGCCCAGCCCGACCTGCGCGACGCGCTCGCGCGCGCGGCCGAGCTTGCGCAACGCATCTGGGACGACGCCGGAACCTGGGTCCAGCGCGAGCGCGCCCGTTATCTCAGCGCGATGGCCGCCAATGCATTGGGCCATGGCGTCGCCGGCGCGGCGCACGCGCGCGCCGGGCTGGCGCTGCTGGACGAGTTCGACGTCGACGACGGCGAGCGCGTCGACCGCGCGTTCCTCGAACTGGAGCTCGCGGCCGGATTGCGCCTGGCCGGGCAGCCCGGCCGCGCCGAAGCACTGGCGCGCGCGCTGGCCCTCGCGGCGCGCTTCGACGCGCCGTGGCTCGACCGCTGGTTCACGGATCGGCAGCGGCGCAACGAGGCGCTGGCGGCGCACTACGGGGTCTAGACCTCGCGGGGCGCGCGGCATGGCGGGTTACGCCTGCGGCTAACCCGCCCTACGGACATTGGGCTACGTTGGGATACGCCTGCGGCTAGCCCGCCCCTACGGACATTGGGGCACGTTGGGTTACGCCTGCGGCTAACCCGCCCTGCGGACATTGGGGCACGCTGGGTTACGCCTGCGGCTGACCCGCCCTGCGGACATTGGGGCACGTTGGGTTACGCCTGCGGCTGACCCGCCCTACGGACATTGGGGCACGTAGGGCGGGTTAGCCGCAGGCGTAACCCGCCATTCGCTGGGTTCTGTTCCTACCCCGCCAGCGCAGCCCGCACGATGTCGCGCGAGTAGGGTGCCGCCACGTCGCGCACGAAGCGCTGGAAATCCCCGTGGGCGGCGTCGTCGGCGCGGTCGGAGACGGTGCGCACGACGCCGAACCGTCGGCCGAAGTCGTGGCACACCTGCGCGACGGCGGCGCCTTCCATCTCCACGGCCAGCGCGTCGGGCAGCGCGGCGCGCAGCAGGTCGCTCTCGGCACGCGTGGCCACGAAGCGGTCGCCGCTGACGACAAGGCCCTGGTGGATGACCGCCGTGTCGGCATGCAGGTTGGCGGCGGCCACGGCGCGGCTGGCCTGCACGAGGCGGGCCGACCACGCGGCATCGGCGTCGAACCGCGCGCGGCCGGTCAGTGGCACCTCCCAGCGCGGGAACAGCGGCTCGGCGTTCATGTCGTGCTGCAGCAAGGCGCTGGCGACGACGATGTCGCCCACGCGCACACCCGCACCCAGGCCGCCGGCCACGCCGGTGAACAGCAGCGCGCCGACGTCGAAGGCGTCGAGCAGCACGGCCGCCGTGGTGGCCGCGGCGACCTTGCCGATGCCGCAGCGCACCAGGATCACGTCATGGCCGTCGAGGCGGCCGAAGTGGAAATCGCGGCCGGCGCGCCGCTCGGTGCGCAGGCCCTGCAGGCAGGGCTGCAGCGCCGCGACCTCCTCGTGCATCGCGCCGACGACCGCCAGTCGCATCATCCGGTGGCGCTGCGCCCGCAACCCGAGGATGAATCCGGCGCGGGCGGGGCGTATCCGTTCACGGGTTTCTCAGTCGGTCGCACCGAGCTGCTTGCGGAAGCGCGCCGCCGATTCCTCGCCATGCGCCTTGCGGATGTGCTCGACGAATTCCAGCGCCACCGCCTGGATGCCGGCGAGGTCGGAGCAACCCTCGATCTTGAGGATCAGGCGATAGCCCTTGATGAGGCCGAAGCGCTCCTTGGCCTCGTGCGTGAGCAGCGTGTACAGCGCGTCGTACGTCCAGTCGCGCACGGCGACTTCCACCGGCACGCGCTGGTGCACCGTCTTGCCCGCCACGACGCCTTGCGGGGCGATCAGCCTGGCCGAGATCAGCACCTCGAGGTCGGCCGGCGTGCTGCCGTTGACCTTGCCCAGCCACGCGTCGCCGCTGCAACTGCCGTCGATCACCATCAGCAGGTTGCGCGCCGGACGCGACATCTTGATCGTCTGGGAACGGATCTCCGCCTTGCCGGCGTCGGTGCGTATGTAGTGATCGGCGAAGGTCGTGGTCATCATCGAGGTTTCCTGACAGCCCGCGGCTGGCTATGTCGTCACTTTCCGTCCCGCAGCTCACGCCGCAGGATCTTCCCTACATTGGATTTCGGCAGGTCGGCGCGGAATTCAACGATCTTCGGACGTTTGTAACCCGTAAGACTTGTTTCACACCAGGCCCGCACGTCGGCTTCGGTGACGGCGGGATCCTTCTTGACGATGACCACCTTGACCGCCTCGCCGGCCTTCTCGTCGGCCACGCCCACGGCCGCGCATTCGAGCACGCCGGGCATCAGGTTGACGACGTCCTCGACCTCGTTCGGGTACACGTTGAAGCCCGAGACCAGGATCATGTCCTTCTTGCGGTCGACGATCTTGAAGTAGCCGCGCTCGTCCACCAGGCCGACGTCGCCGGTGCGGAAGAAGCCGTCGGCGGTCATCACCTTGGCGGTCTCGTCCGGGCGCTGCCAGTAGCCGGCCATCACCTGCGGGCCGCGCACCGCGATCTCGCCGCGCTCGCCCATGGGCACCTCGTTGCCGTCGTCGTCCAGCAGCGCGATGTCGGTGTCGGGCATCGGCATGCCGATCGTGCCGCTGTACGCGGTGGTGTTGACCGGGTTGCACGACACGGCGGGGGAGGTCTCGGACAGGCCGTAGCCCTCGCAGATCGGGCAGCCCGTCTTCTGCAGCCACAGCTGGGCCGTGGCCTGCTGCACCGCCATGCCGCCGCCGACGGAGAGCACCAGGTGCGACCAGTCCACCGTGCCGAAGTCGGGGTGGTTGGCCATCGCGTTGAACAGCGTGTTGACGGCCGGCAGGCTGTGGAAGGGCTGGCGCTTCAGATCCTTGAACATCGCCGGGATGTCGCGCGGATTGGCGATCAGCAGGTTGCACCCTCCCATGCGCAGCCCCAGCATCATGTTCGTGTTGAAGCCGAAGATGTGGTAGAGCGGCAGCGCGCAGATGGTCACGACCTGCGTGCCCTGCGGGATCTTGCCCAGCGCGGGCTGGTACCAGGCGTCGGACTGCAGGAGGTTGGCCACCAGGTTGCGATGCAGGAGCACCGCGCCCTTGCTCACGCCCGTGGTGCCGCCGGTGTACTGCAGCACGGCGATGTCGTCCGGGCCCACCTTGACGGGCTTGAACGCGGCGCGGCGGCCGATGGCGATGGCGTCGTTGAAGCGCACGGCGCCGGGCAGGTCGAAGGCCGGCACCATCTTCTTGACGTTGCGCACCACGTAGTTGACCAGCGTGCCCTTGAGCAGGCCCAGCAGGTCGCCCATGGACGCCAGCACGATCTTCCTGGTGGGCACCGCGTGCAGCACTTCCTGCAGCGTGGTGGCGAAGTTCTCGATGATGACGATGGCCTTGGCGCCGGAGTCCTTGAGCTGGTGCTCCAGCTCGCGCGGCGTGTACAGCGGGTTGACGTTGACCACCACCAGGCCGGCGCGCAGCAGGCCCGCCACGACGACCGGGTACTGCGGCACGTTGGGCATCATGATGGCGACGCGGTCGCCCTGCGCGAGGCCCAGCGTCTGCGCGTAGGCGGCGAATGCACGCGACAGCTCGTCGACCAGGCGGTAGCTGAAGTCCTTGCCCATGAACTTGTACGCGGCCAGGTCGGCGTACTTGCCGAAGCTGTCGTCCAGCAGTTCGACCAACGACGCGTATTCGTTCGCGTCGATGTGCGGCGCGACCCCTTCAGGGTAGTTCTTCAACCAGTTGCGTTCCATCTTGTCTCCGGCGTGCGGGGCGTATAGCGGTAAAGGAAATTCTTGTGGGGACCTTATCCGATTCTCGCGATCGGTTCGGCGTGGTGCGCGCAGGAAATCACGTCATTCGACGGCCTTGAGCATGGCCTCGACCACCTTCTTGGCGTCGCCGAACACCATCATCGTCTTGTCCATGTAGAACAGGTCGTTGTCGAGGCCGGCGTAGCCGGCGGCCATCGAGCGCTTGTTCACGATCACGGTGCGCGCCTTGTACGCCTCGAGGATGGGCATGCCGTGGATCGGCGAGCCCTTGACCAGCGCCGCCGGATTCACGACGTCGTTGGCGCCCAGGATGATCGCCACGTCGGCCTGGCCGAACTCGCCGTTGATCTCGTCCATCTCGAACACCTGGTCGTACGGCACCTCGGCCTCGGCCAGCAGCACGTTCATGTGGCCGGGCATGCGTCCGGCGACGGGATGGATCGCGTACTTGACGGTGACGCCCTTGCTGGTGAGCTTGGCCGCCAGCTCCTTGACGGCGTGCTGCGCGCGCGCCACCGCGAGGCCATAGCCCGGCACGATGATCACGCTCTCGGCGTTGCCCAGGATGAACGCGGCGTCGTCGGCCGAGCCGCTCCTGACCGGACGCTGTTCGGCCGCGCCCGCCGCAGCCGCCCCGGGCTCAGCGCCGAAGCCGCCCAGGATCACGCTGAAGAACGAGCGGTTCATCGCCTTGCACATGATGTAGCTCAGGATCGCGCCCGAGCTGCCCACCAGCGAGCCCGCGATGATCAGCATCGAGTTGTTCAGCGAGAAGCCGATGCCGGCCGCCGCCCAGCCCGAATAGCTGTTGAGCATCGAGACGACGACGGGCATGTCGGCGCCACCGATCGGGATGATGATCAGCACGCCCAGCACGAAGCTCAGCGCCAGCATGAGGCCGAATGCGACCGGGCTCTCCGTCGCCACGAACGCGATGCCGCATGCCAGCATCGCGACGCCGAGCGCCAGGTTGAGGAAGTGCTGCCCCGCGAACTGCACCGGCGCGCCCTTGAACAGGCGGAACTTGTAGGTGCCCGAGAGCTTGCCGAACGCGATGACCGAGCCACTGAACGTGATCGCGCCGATGGCCGCGCCCAGGAACAGCTCCAGCCGGTTGCCGGTGGGGATCGGCTCGCCCCTGGCCAGCCCCGGCTCCAGCGCCGACGGTTCGGCGACGGCGGCGATCGCGATGAACACCGCGGCCAGGCCGATCATGCTGTGGAAGAACGCCACGAGCTCGGGCATCTTGGTCATCTCGACCGTCTTCGCGCGCCAGGCGCCGTAGCCGCCGCCGGCGACCAGGCCCAGCAGCACCCAGCCCAGCCCCAGTGGCGTGCCGGCGAGCTTCCAGATCAGCGCGCCGGTGGTCAGGGCCGCGATGGTCATGCCCGCCATGCCGAATACATTCCCGCGGATCGACGTGGTGGGGTGCGACAGCCCCTTGAGCGCCTGGATGAAGCAGACGCTGGCCACCAGGTACAGCAGCGTGACGAGGTTCAGGCTCATTCGTTCCCCTTCTTGTGCATCTTGTCGAGCGTGGCCACGAGCAGGCCGATGATCGAATCTGTGAGCGCCATCGACCCCGCGGCCAGGATCGCCACCAGCAGGATGAAGCCGGCACGGTCGCCGGGCATGGGCGACAGCAGGCGCAGCGCGTACAGGAACAGCGCGACGCCCGCGATCAGCTGGAGCACGCGCCAGAACGGGCTGCGCGGCGGCGTGTCGGGCACCAGGGTCGTCATGCCGGGTCCTTGGACACGGCCGGGCGTTCCTTCTTGCGGAACATCTCCAGCATCCGCCGCGTCACCAGGAAGCCGCCGAACACGTTGACCGCGGCCAGCGCGACGGCCAGCACGCCCATGGTCTTGGCCAGGGTGCCCTCCGTGAGCGCGGCCGCCAGCATCGCGCCGACGATGACAATCGCCGAGATCGCGTTGGTCACCGCCATCAGCGGCGTATGCAGCGCCGGCGTGACGTTCCACACCACGTGGTAGCCGACGTAGATCGCCAGCACGAAGATGATCAGGTTGATGACCGTGGGGGAGACGAGTTCCATGGAGGCTCCTGGATGCGATGGATTCGTTGGCGGCGTCGCGCGCGGGGACGCGTGACGCTTCTCGCAGGTCATGCCCGCTTGACTTCGCCCTCGTGCGACATGAGGCAGGCTGCGACGATGTCGTCCTGCAGGTCGAGGTGGAACGCGGCTTCCTTGTCGATGACCAGCTTCAGGAAGTCGAGCACGTTGCGCGCGTACAGCGACGACGAGTCCGCCGCGACCAGCGCCGGCAGGTTCGTCTCGCCGACGATGGTGACCCCGTGCCTGAGCACCGTGCGGCCGGCCTCGGTCAGCGGGCAGTTGCCGTCGGTGCCGGCGGGGCCGCGGCCGGCGGCGATGTCGACGATCACCGATCCCGGCTTCATCGACCTGACCATGTCCTCGGTGACCAGCACCGGCGCGGCGCGGCCCGGGATCAGCGCGGTGGTGATGACGACGTCGGCCTGCGCCACGCGCTTGGCCACCTCCACCTTCTGGCGCTCCAGCCACGACGGCGGCATCGGCCGCGCATAGCCGCCGACGCCCTCGGCGGCCTCCTTCTCCTCGGCCGTCTCGTAGGGCACGTCGATGAACTTGGCGCCCAGCGATTCGACCTGCTCCTTGACGCTGGGGCGCACGTCGGTGGCCTCGATGACGGCGCCCAGGCGCTTGGCGGTGGCGATGGCCTGCAGGCCCGCCACGCCCACCCCCAGGACGACGACGCGCGCCGCCTTGATGGTGCCGGCGGCCGTCATCAGCATCGGGAACAGGCGCTGGTACTTGTCGGCCGCGATCATCACGGCCTTGTAGCCGGCGATGTTGGCCTGCGAGGACAGCACGTCCATGCTCTGCGCGCGGGTCGTGCGCGGCGCGGCCTCGAGCGCGAACGACGTGAGCCGGGCGGCGGCCAGCTTGCCCAGGCCGTCGCGGTCGAACGGGTTGAGCAGGCCCACCAGCACGGCGCCGGGCTTCATCAGGCCGAGTTCGTCGGACTGCGGGGCCCGCACCTTCAGCACGAGGTCGGCACCGAGGGCGGCGACGCGGTCGACGATCTCGGCACCCGCGGCGACGTAGGCCTCGTCGGTGGCGCTGGCGGCGACGCCGGCGCCCGACTGCACCCGCAGCACGTGGCCCTGCGCCTTGAGCTTCTTGGCCGTCTCGGGCGTGACCGCCACGCGCGTTTCGCCCGCCGCCGTCTCCAGCGGAACACCGATCAACATGGATGTCTCCTCGCCAACTTGCTTGTCCTGGTCCGCAAGAACCGGACCTGTCACACAGGCCCGGCCGGGCATGCGCGCCCTGTCGCAATGGGCTGCCCCTGCGCAATAGCGGCACAGCTTACACACATTGCCACCTGCCGTTTAGTGGCGCGCCCCGGGCGGATGAGGCGTGCACGCAACGCCACACCCCGCGGCGCCATCCCACGGATTCGCTGGCGGGCGCGCCCGGGCGCCGCCACAATCGCCGCCCATGGCAGCAGATCGTTGGAAGCCGAGCGTCACCGTGGCGGCCGTCATCGAGAAGGACGGGCGCTACCTGATGATCGAGGAGATGACGCGGGACGGCCTGCGCATCAACAATCCCGCCGGTGGGCTCGAGGCCGGCGAATCGCCGCTGGACGGCGCGATGCGCGAGGCGCTCGAAGAGACCGCCTGCCACTTCACGCCAGAGGCGCTGCTGGGCGTCTACATGGCGCGCAACCCCGATTCCGAGCGCGGCCCCGGCGTCACCTACATGCGCTTCGCCTTCTGCGGCACGGCCAGCGACCCGGTGCCCGGGCGCACCCTCGACAGCCCCGTCGTGCGCACCCTGTGGATGACGTTCGACGAGATCGTCGCCGCCGCGCCACGCCTGCGCGGGCCGCTGGTGCTGCAATGCATCGCCGACCACCGCGCCGGCCGCCGCCTGCCGCTGGACACGATCTACACGCACCCCAGCGTGGCCTCGCCGCAGTCCGGCCCGGCCACCGCGGAACCCGACGACCCGGCCTGAGTCAAGCGGCTTTGGCCCTGCGCCGGCGCGCGAAGGCCCCGTTTCCTACAATCGAAGCATGTCAGCGAAGCGCGTGGTGGTCGGCCTGTCCGGCGGTGTGGATTCGGCCGTGACGGCCCATCTGTTGAAGAAGCAGGGGCACGAGGTCGTCGGCATCTTCATGAAGAACTGGGAAGACGACGACGACGACGAGTACTGCTCGACGCGCCAGGACTTCCTGGACGCGGCCAGCGTGGCCGACGTGCTGGGCATCGAGATCGAGCACGTCAACTTCGCCGCCGAGTACAAGGATCGCGTCTTCGCCGAGTTCCTGCGCGAGCACCGCGCCGGCCGCACGCCCAACCCCGACGTGCTGTGCAACGCCGAGATCAAGTTCAAGGCCTTCCTCGACCACGCGATGCGGCTGGGCGCCGAGCGCATCGCCACCGGGCACTACGCGCGCGTCCGTTTCAGCCAGTCGACGGGCCGCCACGAGCTGCTCAAGGGCCTGGATCCGGGCAAGGACCAGAGCTATTTCCTGCACCGCCTGAACCAGGCACAGCTGGCGCAGACGCTGTTTCCGGTGGGCGAGCTGCACAAGACGGAGGTGCGCCGCATCGCCGACGAGATCCGGCTGCCGAACGCGCGCAAGAAGGATTCGACGGGCATCTGCTTCATCGGTGAGCGGCCGTTCCGCGAATTCCTGAACAAGTACCTGGCGCACGACCCGGGGCCGATCCTGGACGACCGCGGCCGCAAGCTGGGCGAGCACGTCGGCCTGAGCTTCTACACGCTCGGCCAGCGCCAGGGGCTGGGCATCGGCGGCGTCAAGGACAAGCGCAGCCAGCGCGGCGGCGGCGAGCACGCGCCGTGGTTCGTGGCGCGCAAGGAGCTCGCGACGAACACGCTGCGCGTCGTGCAGGGTCATGACCACCCGTGGCTGCTGTCGCACCGGCTCGGCGCGATGGATCTCGCGTGGGTGGCGGGCGAAGCGCCGGCGCCGGGTGCGCTGGCGTCCAAGGCGCGCTATCGCCAGGCGGACGCGGCGTGCACGCTGGAGACGCCGGGCGATGCGGGTGCAATCTCGCTGTCGTTTCCGGAGGCGCAGTGGGCGGTCACTCCCGGGCAATCGGCCGTGCTGTATGACGGCGAGGTCTGCCTGGGTGGTGGCGTGATCGAGTCGGCGCAGACGCTGGGCTGAGTGTCCGGGGCGCCTTGACGGGGGGTGGATCCTGCGACTGCGCGCAGGATGACCGGGGGAGCATGGCCGCCGTCGGCGCCGAAGCCACCGTCATCCTGCGCGCAGTCGCCGGATCCACCCCCGCCACGACGCGGCAACATCGCACAAACCCGCGCCGTGTCACCTTGGCGCATCGCGCCCCGGCGCAGTCGTGGCATGCTGCGCGCCGAACCCAGCCTCAAGGACCCGCCCCATGCTCGCCACGATCGCCAACGTCTTCGTCGCCCTGATCGCGCTGCTGCACGTCTACATCCTCGTGCTGGAGATGTTCCTGTGGACGACCCCGCGCGGTCGCCGGGCCTTCGGCACCACGGCCGAGTTCGCCGAGCAAAGCAAGGTGCTCGCGGCCAACCAGGGCCTGTACAACGGTTTCCTGGCGGCGGGCCTGGCCTGGGGCCTGACCATGGGCGCCGAGGGCCACGGCGCCAAGCTTTTCTTCCTCGGCTGCGTGCTGGTGGCGGGCATCTACGGCGGCCTGACGGCGAACAAGCGGATCCTGTTCATCCAGGCCGTGCCGGCGGCGATCGGGCTGGCGCTGGTGCTGGCGGCCGGCGCCTGAGCCGGGTTGCTCCATATCCGTTTTCCGCGCATGGAGCTGCATATTGAGGTGATGCGCATAACGAATGGGGTTCGATAATCGTTTTCGTCAGATAACGATTCCGAGCCCGTCATGAACTTCCAGCAGCTGCGCTCCGTGCGCGAGGCCGTCCGTCGCGGCTTCAACCTGACCGAGGTCGCCCAGGCGCTGCATACCTCGCAGCCCGGCGTCAGCCGCCAGATCCGCGAGCTCGAGGAAGAGCTGGGCGTCGAGATCTTCGTGCGCGTCGGCAAGCGCCTGACCGGCCTGACGCAGCCCGGCGTCGCCGTCCTGCCCTGGGTGGAGCGCCTGCTGCAGGACGCCGAGAGCCTGCAGCGCGCCAGCGAGGAGTTCACGCAGGGCACGACGGGCGTGCTCACGATCGCCGCCACCCACTCGCAGGCGCGCTACGCGCTGCCCACGGCCGTACGCGACTTCCGCGCCGCCCACCCCGGCGTCCAGCTGCAGCTGCACCAGGGCTCGCCCGAGCAGATCGCGCAGATGCTGCTGACTGGCACGGTCGACATCGGCATCGCCTCGCACCTGCTGGCCGAGCGGCCCGAGCTCGTCGCCCTGCCCTGCTATCGCTGGACGCATTCCATCGTCGTGCCCGAGGGCCACCCGCTGGTGGCCGACGGCGAGGTCACGCTCGAACGCCTGGCCAAGTACCCGATCATCACGTACGACATCGGCCTGACCGGCCGCTGGAGCATCGACGCCGCGTTCAAGCGCGCCGGCCTGCGGCCCGACATCGTCATCACCGCGATGGACGCGGACATCATCAAGACCTACGTCGACCTGGGGCTGGGCGTCGGCATCCTGGCCTCCATCGCCATGGACGAGGACCAGCCGGGACGCCTGCGCGCCGTCGACGCGCGCCACCTGTTCTCGATCAACACGACCAGCGTCGCGGTGCGCCGCGGCGGCCTGCTGCGCGGCTACGCCTACGACTTCATCCAGACCTTCGCCTCGCACCTGACCCGCCAGGTGGTGGAAGCGGCGCAGGCGGCGCCCAGCGACACCGAGCAGGCGCCGCTGTAGAGCAGCGCCGGGTCCAGGCAGTCGTCCGAAGCGAGAACTATCCAACGGATTCGGCGGCCCGTCCCTCAAGCCTGGGCGGCACCCTCCGATGGACGATGTGATGCGCCCCCGATTCCGCAGGCGCTCCCGTTGCCCGACGACCTGGTGAACCCGCTGCCGCCCGACCTCGACCCCGCTCCCGTGCACGACGACACGGCGGCGTCGGCGCGCCTGCTCGAGCAGGCCGACAGGCTGCTCTACGTCGACATCCGCGGCGCCGGCGCGCTGGGCCAGCGGGTGCTGGACGCCACCCGCGACGAGCCCACGCTGGCGCTGCGCGGCGAGGCGCACTTCCACGTGGCGTTCGCGCTCGCCCGCACCGGCCAGGCCGAGCGGGGCGTCGCGCACAACGAACTCGCCCGCGCCTCGTTCGCCGCCCATGACGATGCGCGCGGGCTGCTGATGTGCGACCAGTTCGATGCGCTGCACCTGCAGATCCAGGGCAAGCTGCACGAGTCGCTGGCGCTGCACCAGCGCATCCTCGCGCGCAGCGCCGATGTGGCGCGCCGCCCGGTCGACCTCTACATCTGCCACAACTCGCGCGCCATCACGCGCAAGCTGCTGGGCCAGCACGACGACATGCTGCTGGACTTCTACGCGGCGCTGGCCACCGCCAAGTCCTGCGATTCGCCCGGCCCGCACCTGAACTCGCTGACCAACCTCGGCGGCAGCCACACCGACCTGTGGAACCTGGGCGAGGCGCAGAAGCTGTCCGAGCAGGCGCTGGACCTCGCCGAGGCCGCCGGCGCCTGGTCGTCGTTCGCCGTGGCGGTGTTCAACCTGGCGCAGGTCTACGACGGCCTCGGGCTGCACGAGCGCTGCGCCGCGATGCTGGAGCGCATCCGCCGCAACAAGGATCGCATGCTGCCGGGCGTGCTCGCGCGCAACACGCCGCTGATGGCGATCGCCCACCTGTGCGCAGGCGATGTGGAAGGCGCCGGCGCATGGCTGGATCCGGGCGTCACGCCGACGGCGCAGGTCGAGCCGAGCATCCGCACCGACCACGCCCGCGCCCACGCGACCTGGCTGCTGGCCACCGGCCGCGCGGCACAGGCGCACGAGATCGTGAAGGCGCACCTCGCCACGGCCACGAAGACCGAGCTGCAGGACCCGCCGTACTCGCGCATGCGCCTGCTGCACGTGGCCACCGACGTGTGCGAGTCGCTCGGCGACACCGCCTGCGCGCTGCGCCACCTGCGCGAGGCGCAACGCCTGTACGAGACGCTCGTCGACCGCAGCGCGCGCGCCGGCTTCATCGCCACGCAGGTCGCACACGAGACGGCCCTCGCGCGCGACGACCGCGACCGCGCCCGCGAGGCGCAGGAGCGCGCCGAGGTCGACCGCCGCCGGCTCGCCACGCTGAACCTCGCGCTGGAGGAGCGCATGCGCGAATCGCAGCGCCTGAACGAGGCGCTGCAGCTCAAGATCGCCGAGGCCGAGGCCCTGCAGGAACAGCTGCGCGACCAGGCCGTGCGCGATCCGCTGACCGGCCTGGTCAACCGCCGCTTCCTCGACGAGACCAGCCTCGCGCGCATCGAGCTGGCGCGCCGCCAGGGCACGGCGGTCGCGATCGTGCTGATCGACATCGACCACTTCAAGCAGATCAACGACCTCTACGGCCACGGCCGCGGCGACGAGGTGCTGCAGGCCTTCGCCTCGCTGCTGCGCGACCGCATGCGCCGCAGCGACATCGTCTGCCGTTTCGGCGGCGAGGAGTTCGTGCTGCTGCTGGACAACCCCGAGCCCGAGGCGCTCCTGGACCTGCTCGGCAAGACCATGCGCCAGTTCCGCGCGATGCGCTTCGGCGCCGGCGAGGACCTCACCGACGACTGCACCTTCTCGGCGGGCATCGCCTGGCTGGGCGCCGACGGCACCGATTTCGAGTCGCTGGTGCGCGTGGCCGACCTGCGCATGTACCGCGCCAAGGCCGCCGGCCGCGCGCGCATCTGCGACGCGGACTTCTGAGGCCCGCCGCGTCAGGCAGCGGCGAAGCGCGTCACGCGGCGCGGCTTGAGGAACACGCGTGCGCCCGGCATGAGGCCCAGGCCGTCGCGCAGGGCCACGAAGTCCTGGCGCGGCAGCTCCACGTCCACGAAGCTGCCGTCGTCGTCCCGCTTGCACTCGATGCGCGTGTTGGGCCCCACCGTGAGCGCCTGGCCCACCGTCACCGACCAGGTGTCGGGCGCGGGGGCGGAGACGATGTCGATCTCGTGCGGGCGCACGTAGTCCGTGTCGGCGCCGCGCGCGAACAGGTTCACGTCGCCGAGGAACTGCAGCACGAAGGGCGTGGCCGGGTGGTCGTAGACGTGGTCGGGCGCGCCCTGCTGCTCGATGCGGCCGGCGTTCATCACGACCACGCGGTCGGCCACCTCCATCGCCTCTTCCTGGTCGTGCGTGACGAACACGCTGGTGACGTGCATCTCGTCGTGCAGCCGGCGCAGCCAGCGGCGCAGCTCCTTGCGCACCTTGGCGTCGAGCGCGCCGAACGGCTCGTCCAGCAGCAGCAGCCTGGGCTCGACGGCCAGCGCGCGGGCGAGCGCGACGCGCTGGCGCTGGCCGCCCGAGAGCTGGTGCGGGTGGCGATCGGCGAGCCAGTCCAGCTGCACGAGCTTGAGCAGGTCGGCGACGCGGGCGCGGATCTCGCGTTCGGTCGGCCGCGTCGCCTTCGGCCGCACGCGCAGTCCGAACGCGATGTTCTCGGCGATGGTCATGTGGCCGAACAGCGCGTAGTGCTGGAACACGAAGCCGACGTTGCGGTCGCGCACGCCGGTGTTCGTCGCGTCCTCGCCGTGGAACAGCACGCTGCCCGCATCCGGCACCTCCAGGCCCGCGATGATGCGCAGCAGCGTCGTCTTGCCCGAGCCCGACGGACCCAGCAGCGCGACGAGCTCGCCCGCGGGCACGTCGAGGCTCAGGTTGTCGCAGACGGCGAGATCGCCGTACTTCTTCGTGACGTTGCGGACTTCGATGCTCATGGTCGTCCTCGCTCGATGTTCATGACTTCTCCAGGTCGGCCGACGCCTGCGCGCGGCGCTCGACGATGTACTTCAGCACCAGCGTGACCAGCGCCAGGCCGGCCAGCAGGGACGCCACGGCGAAGGCCGCGGCGAACTGGTAGTCGTCGTAGAGGATCTCGATGTGCAGCGGCAACGTGTTCGTCTGGCCCCGGATGTGGCCCGAGACCACGCTGACCGCGCCGAACTCGCCCATGGCCCGCGCGTTGCACAGGATCACGCCGTACAGCAGCGCCCACCTGACGTTGGGCAGCGTGACGCGCCAGAGGATCTGCCAGCCCGAGGCGCCCAGCACGCGCGCGGCCTCCTCCTGCTCCTGGCCCTGCGCCTGCATCAGCGGGATCAGCTCGCGCGCGATGAACGGGAAGGTGACGAACACCGTCGCCAGCACGATGCCGGGCACGGCGAACACCACCTTCATGTCGTGGTCGCGCAGCCACTCGCCGCACCAGCCCTGCAGGCCGAACACGAGCATGTAGATCAGGCCCGCGATCACGGGCGACACCGAGAACGGCAGGTCGATCAGCGTCAGCAGCACGCTCTTGCCGCGGAAGTCGAACTTCGCGATGGCCCAGGCGGCAGCAACGCCGAATACCAGGTTCAGCGGCACCGACACGCTCGCCGCCACCAGCGTGAGCCTGAGCGCGGACAACGCGTCGGCCTCCACCAGCGCGGCCCAGTACACGTCGACGCCCTTGGCCAGCGCCTGCACGAACACCGACACCAGCGGCACGAACAGGAACAGCGTGAGGAAGGCCAACGCGATGCCCACCAGCGTGCGCCGCACCCACGCGGGCTCGCTGACGGCGTCGTGCACGCGCGGTGGCGCGACCGGGCGGGCGCCCGCGGGCGCGTCCACGACGGCCACCCGCTTGCCCGAATCGATCACCGCGCTCATCGCCCCTGCCTCCTGCGCGCCCAGGCCTGCAGCAGGTTGATCAGCAGCAGCAGCGCGAACGCGGCCACCAGCATCACGACCGCGATCGCGGTGGCGCCGGTGTAGTCGTACTGCTCCAGCTTGGTGATGATCAGCAGCGACGTGATCTCGGAGATCATGGGCATGTTGCCCGCGATGAAGATCACCGAGCCGTACTCGCCGAGCGCGCGCGCGAATGCCAGCGCGAAGCCGGTCAGCAGCGCCGGCGCGAGCGCGGGGAAGATGACGTACGCGAAGGTCTGCAGCCGCGACGCCCCGAGCGTGGCGGCGGCTTCCTCCAGCTCGCGCTGCAGGTCCTCCAGCACCGGCTGCACGGTACGCACGACGAAGGGCAGGCCGATGAAGGTCAGCGCCACGAACACACCCAGCGGCGTGTAGGCCACCTTGAACGGCAGCCACTTGCCGATCCAGCCGTTGGCCGCGTAGAGCGACGTCAGCGCGATGCCCGCCACCGCCGTGGGCAGCGCGAACGGCAGGTCCACGAGCGCGTCGACGACGCGCTTGCCCGCGAAGCGGTAGCGCACCAGCACCCAGGCCACGAGCAGCCCGAAGACGCCGTTGACCAGCGCGGCCAGCAACGAGGCGCCGAACGTGAGCCGGTACGACGCCACCACGCGCGGGGCGGTCACCGTGTCGACGAACGTGCCCCAGCTGACCGTGAAGGTCTTGAGGAACACCGCCGACAGCGGGATCAGGACGACGAAGCAGAGGTACAGCAGTGCGAAGCCGAGGGACAGGTTGAACCCCGGCAGGACGCTGTGCCGCCGCAGCAGCAGGGCGGGCGTGGGCATGGTGGCAGCAAGGTGGCGACGAGAGCGAGCGTCCGCGCCACGACCCTGACGGGGGCCATGGTGGCGCGTTGCATCCACTCTACGAGCCCATGCTGCGACGCGACAACGAAGCGATGTGCGCTTCGTTATTCGGGATTCGCCGGAAGCTCGAGCGCCCAGCGGAGATCACCACTTCGCACGCGGCGGAAGCGGGATTTCCTCCGGGCGAAGCTCCGCCCGCTCGCGCGGCCGCACGCGGCCGGCGACCTGCGCGGGGTCAGCGCACCTTGGCCAGCAGCGCGGTCAGTTCACCGAGCACTTCGCCGATCTGTTTTCGACCTCGCGCATCGCCCCCCAGCCGGCTGCCGAGCTCCTGCTCGACCAGGCTGACGGTCATGTGCACGTAGGTGCTGTCCAGCGCGCGGCGGACCGCCACGAGCTGGCTTGCGACGTCGATGCCGGGCTGGCCGGATTCGATCATTCGCTGGATGCCCCGGAGCTGCCCTTCGGCGCGCTTGAGGCGGTTGAGCATTTCACTGCGGCTTTGTTCATCGACAAGCACGGACATTTTTTGATCCCTCCAACCGGCAGCGCTCTTGTGGGCCACCGCATCGTCATTGTGGGCATTTCACGAAATTTGCATAGGTGGTGCGGTACCCGTACGCCACGAAAACCCGGGAAATATCGGGGGGGGATGCCGGGGGGGCGCGGGTTTGCACGATGCAGGGCGCCGTGCCAGCCCCGGGAAACGCGGTGAAACGCATCGATACGGCCGACCGTATCGTCGGGCGCTATCGACGGCGGCGCCCGCGTGTCAGCGCGCGCGGGCGAGCAGCGTCGCCACCTCGGCCGCGGAACGCACGCCCAGCTTGCCGAACACGCGCGCGCGATGCACTTCCACCGTGCGCACGGAAATGCACAGTTCGTCGGCGATGACCTTGTTCAGCTTGCCGGCCGCCACGCGCTGCATCACCTCGCGCTCGCGTTCGGACAGGCTCGCGAGCCGCGCGGCGGTCTCCTCGCCCTGCGAGTCCGCGGCCTGGCGCGCGGCGTCGACGGCCAGCGCGCGCGTGACCTTCTCGACGAGCGCCACGTCGCCCGAGGGCTTCTCGACGAAGTCGAATGCGCCCTTCTTCAGCGCCTCCACGGCCATCGGGATGTCGCCGTGGCCGGTGAGGAACAGCACCGGCACCCCGCTGCCGCGCGCCACCAGCGCGTCGTGCACCTGCAGGCCCGACATGGGCTCCATGCGCACGTCCAGCACGATGCAGCCGGCCAGCGGCGCCTCGTCGGCCGCGTCGAGGAACTCCGGGCCGCTCGCGTACGCGCGCACCGCGAGGCCGTGGGACTGGAAGAGAAAGGTCAGTGCGTCGCGCACGGGCGCCTCGTCGTCGACGAGGTGCACCATCGGTTCAGGCGGCCGCGCGTGGAGCGGTGTGGCATTCATGGAAGATCCTCGGGTTGCTCGTCGTGCAGCGCGTCGAGCCGCTGCAGCTCCGACGCGGGCCCGCCAGCGGCGGCCAGCGGCAGCGTGAACGAGAAGCGGGCGCCGCCGAAGGCGCTGGTGGTGGCGTCGAAGGCGCCGTGGTGCGCCTCGATGATGGAACGGCAGATCGCCAGCCCCATGCCCATGCCGTCCGGCTTGGTCGAATAGAACGGCGTGACGAGCTGCTCGACGCTGCGGCCGCGCAGGCCGGGGCCGGCGTCGTCGACGTCCAGACGCAGGAAACCGTCGTCGCCCGCGCCCGGCAACGCGCCGGCGCCGGCGCGCGCGATGCCCACGCGCAGCCGGCGCTGGGCGGCGGGCACGGCGGCCATCTCGTCGCATGCATTGCGCACGAGATTCAGCACGACCTGCTCGATCAGCACCGGGTCGGCATCCACCGGCGGCAGCGCGGAGACGATCGCCCAGTCGACATGCACCTGCTGCCTGCGCAGGTCGCGTGCGAGCAGGCCTAGCGCCCGATGCGCCGCCGCGCCGAGATCCATCGACTCGCGTTGCGGACTGCGCCGCGTGAGGAACTCCCGGATGCGCTTGACGATGCGCCCGGCCTCCGCGGCCTGGTCGCCCAGGCGCGCCATCGCGTCGAC
>JBJMWE010000408.1:0-4991 GCA_045810285.1 Vitreoscilla sp.
CCACGGTGCCGATCGGCCTGGCGCTGGGCGCCGTGCTCGCGCTCGCCGGCGTCTTCGTCGGCCAGCGGCCCGCGGCGGCGCTGGGCCTGGTCGTGCTGTCGATCAACGTCGCGCTCGTCTCCCAGGCGCCATCCGACCCGTACTACGCCGAGAGCCTGCAGCAGTGGGAGCAGGGCCGCTTCATCCACTTCCACGGGCTGGCCCAGTGGGTGGGCTGGCTGTGGCCGTTCGCGGCATTGGCCGGGCTGTTCCGCCGGGTGGTGCGCAACGACGTGCCGGCGGCGGCCTGAGGACCGCGTCGACCCTTCGCACGGCTCGACCTGCAACTCGGCTGCCGCGCCTTCCTACAATGGACGCATGTACTACAAGCACCACATCTTCTTCTGCCTCAACGAGCGCAAGCCCGGCGAGGACAGCTGCACGCAGGTCGGTGCCCGGGCCGGATACGACCATTGCAAGTCGCGCATCAAGTCCGCGGGCCTGGCCGGGCCGGGCGGGATCCGCGTGAACAAGGCGGGCTGCCTCGACCGCTGCGCGGGCGGGCCGGTGGCCGTCGTCTATCCCGACGAGACCTGGTACACGTACGTCGACGCGGCCGACATCGACGAGATCGTCGACTCGCACCTGGTGGGCGGCCAGCCGGTCGAGCGCCTGCTGCTGCCGCCGAACGTCGGCCGCTGAGGCCATCGGACTGATGAACACCTTCACCAAGCGCGGCGAGATCGCCGGGCCGGCGGGCGCATTGAGCGTCGCGGTCGACACCACCACCGACCTGCCCTCGCGCGGCCTGGCCGTCATCTGCCACCCGCACCCGCTGCAGGGCGGGACGATGGACAACAAGGTCGTCACGACGCTCGCCCGCGCGCTGGTGCAGCGCGGCTGGCGCGTGGCGCGCTTCGACTACCGCGGCGTGCGCCAGTCCGCCGGCAGCTGGGACGAGGGGCGCGGGGAGGTGGACGATGCGCTGGCCGTGGTGGCGGCGCATCGCGTGGCGGGCGAGCCGCTGGTGCTCGGCGGCTTCTCGTTCGGCGGCTACGTCGCCGCGGCCGCCGCCGCGCAGCTGCCCGAAGGCGAGAAGGCCCAGCGGATGGTGCTCGTCGCGCCGTCCACCGTGAAGCACGCCGCTCCGCCGGTCGAGGTCGAGACCTTGCTGGTGCACGGCGAGGCCGACGACGTCGTGCCGCTGTCGGCCTCGATGGACTGGGCGCGGCCGCAAGGGCTGCCCGTCGTGGTGGTGCCGGGCGCGGGCCATTTCTTCCATGGCCAGCTGATGATCCTGAAGGCGCTCGTCCTGCGCCACTTTGCCGAGTGACCCCGGCGTTCCCATGAAGAGACTGCTCACCCTGTTCATGCTGGCGGCCGCCGCCGGCGTCGCCTGCGGCCAGGCGCTGCCCGCGCCCGAGATCGCCGCGCGCGAGTACTTCCTCGTCGACATGAACGCCAACCAGGTGCTGGCCGAGCGCGGCGCCGACACCTCCGCCGACCCGGCCTCGCTCACCAAGCTGATGACGGCCTACACGGTGTTCGTCGCGCTGCGCGAGCACAAGCTGACGCTGGACCAGAAGCTGACCGTGTCGCCACGGGCGCTGGCTGAACGCAAGGGCGGCGGCGCGCTGATGTTCGTGGACGCCACGAGCGTGCCCACGGTGGACGAACTGCTGCAGGGCCTGGTCGTCGACTCCGGCAACGACGCCGCGGTGGCGCTGGCCGAAGGCGTGGCCGGCAGCGTCGACGCGTGCGTCGCGATGATGAACCGCCAGGCACAGGCCTGGGGCCTGAAGAACACGACGTTCAGGAACGTCACCGGCCTGGCCGAGACGGGCCACCGCAGCACGCCGCGCGAGCTGGCGGTGATCGCGCAGCACGTCGTCCGCGACTTCCCGGAGTACTACCACTACTACGCGCAGCGCGACTTCAGGTTCAACAACATCCGGCAGGAGAACCGCAACCTGCTGCTGCAGCGCGACCCCGGCGTCGACGGCATGGCGACCGCCTACAGCGAGGCGGCCGGCTACGGCCTGCTGGCCAGCGCGCAGCGCGAGTTCCCGAACGGCCAGCGCCGCCTGCTGGCGCTGGTGATGGGTGCCGATTCGATCCAGGGCCGCGCCAACGAGGCGCAGAAGCTGCTCAACTGGGGTTTCACGGCGTTCGACGACGTGCGCCTCGTCGAGGCCGGCAAGCCCGTGGGCGCGCCGGTGCAGGTCTGGAAGGGCAGCCAGGCCGAGGTGGCCCTGGGCAGCCCGCAGGCCGTCTACGTGGCCGTGCCCAAGGGCGAAGGCGACCGGCTCAAGACGCACATCGAGCGCACCGACCCCCTCGTGGCGCCACTGGCCAAGGGACAGCGCGTCGGTTCGTTGCTGGTCAGCACCGCCGCAGGGTCCGCGATTGCCACGATCCCGCTCACCGTTCTCGAGGACGTTCCCCAGGCTGGCCTGTTGGGCCGCGCCTGGGATGCCATCCGCCTCTGGATCAAGTAGGCTAGTGACCTGGGCCCGGCCCCCGTCGCGTGACGGGAGCCGCCGCTCGGGACCCCAGTGCCAGGCGCGACCCCGCGCCGGGCTCGCCCAGGAGCAACGACCATGACCGCCTTGCCCGACTCGCTGTGCTACCTCAACGGGGAATTCCTGCCGTTGAACCAGGCCAAGGTCTCGGTGATGGATCGCGGGTTCCTGTTCGGCGACGGGGCCTACGAATCGATCCCCGTCTACCAGCGGCGCCTGTTCCGCTTCGACGACCACCTCGCGCGGCTGGAGCGCAGCCTGGGCAAGCTCGAGATCGAGGCCGACCTCGACGCCGAGGCCTGGCTCGCGCGCATCCGCAAGGTCGTCGAGGCGCACCCCGGCGACGAGCAGCTCGTCTACCTGCAGGTGACGCGGGGGGTGGCCCCGCGCTCGCACCTGATGCCCGCGGGCCTGGAGCCCACGGTGTTCGTCGCCACCAGCGAGCGCTCGCAGCCCACGCCGGCGCAGCGCGTGCAGGGACTCGCGTGCGTCACGGCGCGCGATTTCCGCTGGGAGCGCGGCGACATCAAGAGCATTTCCCTGCTGGGCAACGTGCTGGCGCGCAAGATCTCCGCCGACCAGGGGGCCGACGAGACGATCCTGCTGCGCGAGGACGGCGCCGGCGGCCCCTGGCTGACCGAGGGCGCTTCCAGCAACGTCTGGATCGTCCACGAGGGCGCGCTGCTGGGGCCCGCGCCCGACGAACACGTGCTGGCCGGCGTGCGCATCGAGCTGCTGCGCGAGCTGTGCGAGGAGACCGGGATCGCCTTCAACCTGCGCCCCATCAGCGAGGCCGACGTGCGCGCGGCCGACGAAGTGCTCCTGAGCTCCGCCTCCAAGGAGATCATCGCCGTCACCCGTCTCGACGGCGAGCAGGTCGGCCACGGCGCGTTGCGCGGTCGGCCGGGTCCGGTTTATGCCCGTCTGCACGAGGCTTACCAACGTGCGATCCAGTCGCAGTCCATCTGAACGGTATTGGCCGCCATGCAAGAAATTCCTCCCGAACAGTCGCTGATCACGTACCCCAGCGCTTTTCCCATCAAGGTGATGGGCCCGCACGCTGAAGGCTTCGTCGAGGCGATCGTTGCGGTGGCCAGGCAGTTCGATCCGGATTTCGACCACGCGACGGTGGAGACCAGACCCAGCAAGGGGGGTAATTACCTGGGCATCACGATCACGGTCACAGCCACCAGCCGTCCGCAGCTGGATGAGCTCTACCGGACATTGACCGCGCATCCGATGGTCAAGATCGTTCTGTGATGGCCGGGTGGGAGAAGTACTCGCAGGGGCTTCATGCATCTCACCAGGAACGAGACCGAGAAATGCGTGATGGCACGCATCGTCCGGCAGAAACAGCTGCACCAGAAGAACTTCACGCTGAAACAGTTCGGCACCTGGAGCAAGGCTGAGGCCGCGGCGAAGAAGTGGGTCAAGGCGACCCTGGCGGTGCTGCCGCCGCCCATCGGCATGAAGAACAGGATGACGAGCCGCAACACCTCGGGCGTGGTGGGCGTGCGCCTGGTCCACGCCGTGCGCCGGCGCGACGACAAGGCCTACCCGGACTGGCGCTGGATCGCGTTCTGGCCCGGCTGCCCCAACTCCGGCGGCATCGGCTGGTCGGTGAACAAGTACGGCGACGAGCACGCGTTCGTGCTGGCCTGTCTCGCGCGCAAGCTCGAGACGGTCGACCGCGACAGCATCGACGCCGAGTTCGAGACCTTCCGCGGCTCGCGCGACTACAAGCGCCTGCTCAAGCTCAAGCAGATCACGCCGGCCTGAGAGCCTGTGATCCGCCACGCCCGCTGCCCGCGTCGCGCGAGCGCGCTGGATTCATCCACAGGTTCCGGGCGCCGGCCGGCCGCTGCTCTAAGATCGGGCATCCACCAAGCTGGTCATCCTGCGCGCAGTCGCAGGATCCACGCGCATGACCAGGCCTCTTCCCTTCGCAGGGGTGGATTCCGCGACTGCGCGCGGAATGACACTGCCTGGAAGGCCCCGCCTTGACGACGTCCCCGGCGCCCGACGCCCCGACCCATTCCCCCCTGCTGCGTTCCCTGGGCCGCGTACCTTATGAGCCCACCGTGGATGCCATGAAGGCCTTCACGGCCGGGCGCAGCGCCGACACGCCCGACGAGATCTGGCTTGTCGAGCACGAGCCGGTCTTCACGCAAGGCCTGGCCGGCAAGGCCGAGCATGTGCTGGACGCGGGCGACATCCCCATCGTCCAGACCAACCGCGGCGGCCAGGTCACCTTCCACGGCCCGGGCCAGGTCGTGGCCTACCCGCTGGTCGACCTGCGCCGGCTGGGCATCTACGTCAAGGAATACGTGTTCCGGCTCGAGGAGGCGGTGCTGCGCACGCTGGCCGATTTTCGCGTCACCGGACACCGGGTGCCGGGTGCCCCTGGCATCTACGTGAAGCTCGCCGACCCGTTCGGCCATGCCGCGCTGGACAAGGATCGACCGGGCTCGGACCCCTTCGAAGGCCTGG
>JBJMWE010000409.1:0-3843 GCA_045810285.1 Vitreoscilla sp.
CGCACGGCTGGATTCCCACATCGGCGCCTGGCGCATCGCGGGCCCGCTGCGCGCGGAGCTGGAGCATTTGCCGCCGCCGGCAGCGCTGTGGCACGGCGGCGCGGGCGCGCCCCCCGCGTCCGCGCCGTCGGCCACGTCGACCGCCGCGGCGGCGTCCGCGCCGGCCGGTGCCTTCGACGCCGTGATCGCGCACGTGACGGGGCGGCTGTCCGGCACCGCGCCGCCGCTGTCGGCCGCGAAGAACGCGGTCGCACCGCCGCCGATGGCGCTGCAGCTGGACGCGCTGCTGCGCGCCGATGCGCTGCAGCTCAAGCAGTTCGACCTCAAGGCCGGCGCCGCCAGCCTGTCGGCCACCGGCGGCGTCGCCCGGGGCCGCGACGCCATCTGGCAAGGCGACCTCAAGGCGCAGTGGACGCAGCTCGACCCGGGCGCATGGTGGCAGCTGGCCGACACCGGGCCGTTGCGCGACGGCCCCAACGCGCTCAACGGCTCGCTGGCGCTGCACCTGGCCGGCGCACCCGCCGCCTGGCAGGGCCTGGCCGGCGTGCACGCCAGGGCCGAGCTCGTTCTGGCGGACAGCCTGCTCGCGGGCCTGCCCTTCGACGGCAAGGCGAGCCTGGATGCGCTGCACGCGCCGTGGGCGGTCGCGGCCGAGGTGCACAGCGGCGGCAACCAGGCGCACGTCGATGGCGCGATCAGCCCCGGCAGCGCGGGCGCCGACGCGCTCGCCGTCGTCGACCAGCTGCACCTGGTGGTCGATGCGCCCCAGCTGCAGATGCTGGCGCCGCCCGGCCGGTCGCACACGGCGTCGCCGGCGGTCGCGGCGGCCTCGGCCGTCAACGCGCTGGGCGAGTCGAAGACGATTCCGGGCCAGCTTCTCGCCCAGGCCGCCACCAAGGTCGCCACCGGCGGCCGGACGGACGATGCGCGCACGCTGGTGCCCGCGGCCGCGGCATCGGCCGCGTCGGCGGCGCGGGCAGCCGATCCGGTGGCCGGCCGCCGCAACTGGCCCACGCGCGGGTCGGCGAAGCTGGACGTGCAGGTGACCGGCGGCAGCGCCGACGGCACCCGTGGACGCCGCGGCGCCGCGCCGCTGCGCATCGTCACGCAGGGCGAGCTCGCCGACTGGGTCGGGCCGCAGTTCAAGCTCGCGAGGCTGCAATGGAGCGGCCGCGGCAGCAGCGACCCGCAGGCGCCGCTGGAGGCGAGCGTCACGCTCGTCGAGGGCCAGGTGGGCGTCGCGCGCGTCACGCACGCGCAGGCCACGCTCAGCGGCACGCTGGCGCAGCACCAGCTGCAGATGGACGGCGAGGCGCCGGTGAGCCCGCCGCCGTGGCTCGCGCACCTGGCCAACATCGGCAACGCCAACGCCACGCGCCTGGCCGCGGTGCTGCAGGGCCGCTGGCAGCCCGAGGCGGCGAACGCACCGGCGTGGCAGGGCCACGTCGCGCAGTTCGACCTGCGCGCGGCCAACGACCCGAGGGCGGCGCCGGCGGAGGACGCGGCCTCGGCCGCCGCGGCCGCCTCGGCGGCGGCCGCGCCCACCGTGGTCAATCCGAACTTGGTGCACGTCAAGCCCTTCGACCTCAGCCTGTCGCGCGATGCGGCGGGCGACTGGCAGACGCTGCGCGTGGCCGCCGGTGGCGCGGAGTTCGCGGGCCTCGTGCTGAACTGGCAACCCTCGTTCTGGACGGCGCCCGCGTCGCCCGGCGCCAGCGCGCACTGGGCCGTCGACGCGGCCCTGGCGCCGTTCTCGGTGGCGCAGCTGATGGCGCGCGCCCAGCCCGAGCTCGGCTGGCACGGCGACCTGCAGATGGCCACGACCCTGCACGCCGCCTTCGACGGCCAGTGGCACGTGGCGGCGCAGCTGGTGCGCACCAGCGGCGATCTCAGCGTCACGGAGCTCGTGCAGGATCCCACCGCGGCCAAGCAGGCGCTGGGGCTCACGCGCGCGACGGCCAGCGTCAGGGCCGAGGGCGCGCGCTGGGTCGCCGACGCCGACATCGCCGGCACGCGCCTGGGCGAGCTGACCGGCCACTGGACGGCCGAGGCGCCCTCGCCCGCCGCGCTGCCCACGCCGCAGTCGCCGCTGACGGGCAAGCTGAAGGCGCATGTCGAGGACCTCAACGTCTGGGGCGCCTGGCTGCCGCCGGGCTGGCGCCTGGGCGGCGAGATGCGGACCGACCTCGCCCTGTCCGGCCGCTGGGGCGAGCCCAAGCTCACCGGCGAGCTGGTGGCCACGAAGCTCGCGATCCGCAACGCGCTCGAGGGCGTCTATGGCCGCGACGGCGAGGCCGCCATCCGGCTCACCGGCGACCAGGCGCAGATCGAGCGCTTCCGGCTGCAGGGCGGCAACGGCGAGCTCACGATCGCCGGCAACGCGAGCCTCGGCGCCACGCCGGTGGCGCGGCTGCAGTTGCAGGCGCGGCAGTTCCAGCTGCTGGGGCGCATCGACCGCAAGATCGTCACCACGGGCAACATGACGCTGCAGCTGGGCGAAGACGCCATCAAGGTGGACGGCAAGCTGGGCATCGACGAAGGCCTGTTCGACCTCAGCAAGGGCGGCGCCCCGTCGCTGGATGCCGACGTCGAGGTGCTGGACGGCAGCACGCCCCCCGCCGACGCGAACGACCCGGGCGCCGCCGCCGCCGCGGTGCCCAAGCCCAGCCGCAGCACGCAGATCAACCTCGCCGTCGACCTCGGCGAGAAGCTGAAGCTGCGCGGCCGCGGCATCGACACCACGCTCCAGGGCGCGCTGCAGATCACCTCGCCGAATGGCCTGCTGACGGTGCGCGGCACGGTGCACACGGCCGGCGGCCAATACGTGGCCTACGGCCAGAAGCTGGACATCACGCGCGGCGAGATCTTCTTCACCGGCCCGGTCGCCGACCCGCGGCTGGACATCCTCGCCGTGCGCCCCAACCTCGACGTCGTGGTCGGCGTGGCCATCACCGGCACCGCGCTCGCGCCGCACGTGCGCCTCATGAGCGAGCCCGAGATGAGCGACGCCGACAAGCTCTCGTGGCTGATGCTGGGCCGCGCGCCCGAGACGGTGGGCGGCGCGGACACCGCGCTGCTGCAGCAGGCCGCGATGGCCCTGCTCGCCGGCGAGGGCGAGGCGCCCAGCGACCAGGTGCTCCGGCGCCTGGGCCTGACCAACTTCTCGGTGGGCCAGAAGACGGACGCCGACAACACGAAGCAGACCGTCGTGAGCCTGGGTCGCCAGGTGTCCAAGCGCGTGTACGTCGGCTACGAACGCAGCGTCGCGGCCACGGCCGGCAACTGGCAGGTGATCTACCGCATCGCCCAGCGCCTGACGCTGCGCGCCCAGGCCGGCCAGGACACCTCCACCAGCCAGACGACCAGCCAGTCCACCTCGTGGTCGCTGGACGCGATCTACACGTGGCGCTGGAACTGACGCCCCGCCTGGCCGGCGAACGGCGGGTCGGAGGGGGCCGGCCTTTCCACGGACCGCGCCGTTGCGCCGATCATGGCAATGAGGTCGAACGCGATCCGGGGACCGGCCCTCCGGCCCCGACACGCCGCCAGCCGGGCGCCGCCTGGCCGCCGCGGGCGGCCGCTGATCGGCTTTCAGAGCCTGGGCCGTCCGGTTCGTGCCACAAGTCACGCTCGGCGCCCGCGCGTCCGCGGCGCCTGCGCGACGATTGAACCCTTTCCTCGCCCAGCGGCATGCACGGGCAGACGACGCCCGCGCCAGCCCATGAACACCGCCCCGACACCCCAGCCTTCCCGACGCCCGGCCCCGGCCGCCGGACTGCACGACGACGCCGAGGACAGGCGCCTGGTCGCCTGCGTCTGCACCCGCGAGCTGGCCGCGTTCGA
>JBJMWE010000410.1:0-14805 GCA_045810285.1 Vitreoscilla sp.
ACCACCTTCCATGCGCTGGGCCTCGTGCGCCGCGAGCACCAGGGCGACGCCGACGCCTTCCCGCCGGCGCGCATCGGCATCGAGCGCCTGCTGGCCGCGCACAGCGACCGCGTCGTCGCCGAGTGCCCGCAGGACCATGACGACCTGGTGCGGCTGTACGACGCCGATCCGCGCCGCATCTCGATGGTGCCGTGCGGCTTCGACCCGGACGAATTCGCGCCGATGCCGCGTGAGCAGGCGCGCGCCGTGCTGGGCCTTCCCGCAGGCGAATTCCTGGTCCTGCAACTGGGCCGCATGGTGCCGCGCAAGGGGATCGAGACCGTGGTGCGCGCCATGGCCGCGCCGGGCTGCGAAGGCATGCGCCTGCGCGTGGTGGGCGGCGACTGCGCGCCGGCCGATCCGGTGCGCACGCCGGAGATCGGGCGCCTGATGGCCGTGGCGCGCGAGTGCGGCGTCGCGGACCGCGTCGTGTTCGAGGGCCGCCGGACGCGCGCCGAGCTGCACCTCTGGTACGCCGCCGCCGACGTCTTCGTCACGACGCCCTGGTACGAGCCCTTCGGCATCACGCCGCTGGAGGCGATGGCCTGCGCCCGGCCCGTCGTCGGCAGCGCCGTGGGCGGCGTGCGCTACACGGTGGTCGACGGCAGCACCGGGCTGCTGGTGCCGCCCAAGGACGAGCGTGCCCTCGCGCGTGCCCTCGCGCGCTTGCGCGCCGAACCTGCGCGCGCGCGCGCCATGGGCGAGGCCGGGCTGCGGCGCGTGCGGGCCGAATTCACGTGGGAGCGCGTCGCGGCGAGCCTCGCCGGCGTGTTCGGGGAGGCGGTGCAGTCGCGTGCCCGGCGCCGCCGCGCGTCGGTCTTCCACCTGGCGGGGCACGACGCCACGCGCGCCCCCGCGCCGGTGCCGGGCAGCGGCCGGCGGCCGGCGATCTTCCTGGACAAGGACGGCACGCTGGTCGAGGACGTTCCGTACAACGTGGATCCGGCACGGCTGCGCTTCACCCCGCACGCGTTCGAGGCGCTGCGGCTGTGGCGCGACGCCGGCTACCGCCTCGTCGTCGTCACCAACCAGTCGGGCATCGCGCGCGGCCTGTTCGACGGCGCCGCGCTCGAGCGGCTGCACGGCGCGCTGGTCGAGCGCCTGTCGGGCGAAGGCATCGCCATCGACGGCTTCTTCGCCTGCCCGCACCTGGACGGCGCGGGCTGCGCCTGCCGCAAGCCGCGCGCGGGCCTGCTGCACGAGGCGGCGCGCGCGCTGGACATCGACCTGGCGGCGTCGTGGATGGTGGGCGACATCCTGAACGACGTCGAGGCCGGCCACCGTGCAGGCTGCCGCAGCGTGCTGCTGGACGTCGGCCATGAGACCGAATGGGTGCCGGGACCGATGCGCTCGCCCGAGCACCGCTGCGCCGACCTGCTGGAGGCCGCGCATGCGATCCTCGAGACGACGGCGCCCGTCGCGATGGCGGCCAAGGGCGACGCATTGCGGGTGGCGGCATGAGTTCATCGGTTGACCTCGCGATCGCGGCGAACGCCGATCGGCTGGCGGCCTGGCGCGGCGTGCGGCGCCTGCTGGCGGTGCGCGTCGACAACCTGGGCGACGTCCTGATGACGACGCCGGCGCTCGCGGCCGCGGCGCAGTCGCTGCCGGGCGTCGAGATCACGCTGCTCGGCGGCCCGCGCGCCGGCGCGCTCGCGCCGCACCTGCCGATGGTGCGCGAGATCATCCCCGCCCGCGTGCCGTGGGTGCCCGGCGACGTGGACCCGAGTCACGACCACCTGCTCATCGAGCGCCTGGCCGATGGCCGCTTCGACGCCGCCGTCATCTTCACGGTGTGCACGCAGAGCGCGCTGCCCGCGGCGCTGATGTGCCGCCTGGCCGGCATCCCGCTGCGGCTCGCGCACGTGCGCGAGAACCCGTACGGCCTGCTCAGCGACTGGGTGCCCGAGACCGACCTCGTGCTCGACGACGCCCGTCACGAAGTGCGGCGCCAGCTCGATCTCGTGGGCCACGTCGGCTGGCGCACGACGGACGAGCGCCTGCGTTTCGCGCTGCGCCAGCCCGACGTCGCGCGCATCGACGCCTGGCTCGACGGCGAATGGATGGAGAAGGGCGAGCGGCCGCTGGTGGTGGTGCATGTCGGCGCGACGGCGCCGTCGCGGCGCTGGCCCGCCGAGCGCTTCGGGCAGGTGGCCGACGTGCTCGCGTACGAGCAGGGCGCGCGCATCGTGTTCACCGGCGGCGCCGACGAGGCGGAGCTGGTGGCGGCCGCACGCGCCTGCATGAGGCAGCCGTCGCACTCGCTCGCGGGCCGGCTCACGCTGGGCCAGCTCGGCGCCCTCATCGCCCGTGCCGACCTGCTTGTGGGCAACAACAGCGGCCCGGCCCACCTGGCCGCGGCGCTCGGCACGCCGGTGGTCGACGTCTACGCGCTCACCAACCCGCAGCACACGCCGTGGCGGGTGCCGTCGCGCGTCCTCAGCCGCGACGTGGAATGCCGCGGCTGCCTCAAGAGCCGTTGTCCGCAGGGGCACCACCGCTGCATCGCGGATGTCGCGCCCGCGGAGGCCGTCGACGCCGCGCTGTCGCTGCTGGCCCAGCCACGCAGCGCGCCTTCCGAAACCCACTTGCTGGAGACCCTCGCATGATCACCCTCGGCATCAACGCCGCCTTCCACGACAGCGCCGCGGCCCTCGTGCGCGACGGCGAACTCGTGGCCGCCGCGGAGGAGGAGCGCTTCTCGCGCATCAAGCACGGCAAGCGGCCGGTGCCGTTCTCCGCCTGGGAGCTGCCGTTCGCGGCCATCGACTACTGCCTGCGCGAGGCCGGCGTGACGCTGGCCGAGGTGGACCACGTGGCCTACAGCTACGACCCCGCGCGCTTCATCCGCGACCGCCTGCCCAATGGTTTCGCGCTGCTGCCGCTCGATCTCGACCGGGTCGAGAACAAGCTCTGGGAGAGCCCGTGGGATCCGCTGTTCGCGTGCCACCTCGCGAATGCGCCGCGCCAGCTCGCGGACGGCGCGCCGCATCACCTGCAGGCGCGCTTCCGCGGCGTGCGCCACGACGGCCCGTTCAAGTTCCACTACATCGACCACCACCTCTGCCACCAGGCCAGCGCCTTCCTGGCCGCGCCCTTCGAGCACTGCGCCGTGATGACGCTGGACGGCCGCGGCGAGGAGGCGACGACCGCCTATGGCCGCTGGAGCGGCGGCCGCTACGAGGCGCTCGGCGAGGTGACGATGCCCCACTCGCTGGGCCTGCTGTACGAGAAGATCACCTCCCACCTGGGCTTCCTGCATTCCAGCGACGAGTACAAGGTGATGGCGCTGGCCGCGCTCGGCCGGCCGACGATGGTGGGGCGCTTCCTCGAGCTCATCGAGATCGGCCAGGGCGGCCGGTACACGATCGCCGACTTCGACCCCGCCGCGCTGTTCGGCCCGGCGCGCGACCGCGGCGCGCCGCTCGAGCAGCGGCACTTCGACATCACCGCGTCGTTGCAGCTGGCGCTGGAACGAACGGTGCTGCGCCTGGCCGCGTGGCTGCGCGACGCGAGCGGCGAGCGCCGTCTCGCGATGGCGGGCGGCGTCGCGCTGAACTGCGTGATGAACGCCAAGCTGCGCGACGCGGGCCTCTTCGACGCGGTGTGGGTGCAGCCGGCCGCCGGCGACGCCGGCACGGCGCTCGGCGCGGCGCTCTGGACGGATCATCGCGAGCGCAGCGCGCTGTCCGGCGCGCCGGTCGAGCGCCGCTGGTCGATGCGCCATGCCTACTGGGGCCCGGGCTATGACGACGACGAGATCGAGCAGCTGCTGCGCTGGGCCAAGCTCAGCTACCGCCGGCTGGACGACGTGGCCGGCGAGACGGCGAAGCTGCTGGCGCAGGATCGCATCATCGGCTGGTTCCAGGGCCGCATGGAGTACGGCCCGCGCGCGCTCGGCGGCCGCTCGATCCTCGCGTCGCCGTGCAGCCCCGCGATGCAGGCGCGCCTGAACGAGCTGAAGGACCGCGAGGATTTCCGCCCCGTCGCGCCGGTCGTGCCGCGCGAGGACCTGGCCGCCTGGTTCACGCCCGCCGCGGCCAACGGCGGCGAGGCGCCGTTCATGCTGTTCCTGTACGACGTGCGTCCCGGGCAGGCCGCGCGCATCCCGGCGGTCTGCCATGCCGACCGCACCGCGCGCGTGCAGACGGTGGAGCGCGAGACCAACCCGCGCTACCACGACACGCTCAAGGCCTTCGAGGCGATCACGGGCGTGCCCATCCTCGTCAACACGTCGTTCAACGTGCGCGGCGAGCCGGTGGTGTGCACGCCCAAGGACGCGCTCGACGCCTTCTTCTCGACGCCGCTCGATGCGCTCGTGATCGGCCGCTTCCTCCTGGAGAAGTGAAGTGACGACCCGGCTCGCTGCCGCTCACCGCCCCCGAGGGGCTCAGGCCGACTTGCTCCGGAGCGGCCGAGCGCGCGCCAACCTGACGACCCGGCTCGCTGCCGCTCACCGCCCCCGAGGGGCTCAGGCCGACTTGCTCCGGAGCGGCCGAGCGCGCGTCGGCCGGGCGCATCAGCACGAGGCCGCCGACAACCCGACGACCCGGCTCGCCGCCGCTCGCCGCCCCCGCGTCGGCCGGGCGCATCGCCTCGAGGCCCCCATCAACCCGAACCGAGGAACCCGGACATGGACTTTCCCAGGCCGCGCATGAGCGTGGTGATCCCGACCTACAAGCGCCCCGAGCTGCTCACGCGCTGCCTCGACGCGCTGCTGGCCCAGACGCTGCCCGCGCACTGCTTCGAGATCATCGTGGTCGACGACGGCAGCGACGACGACACCCGCGCCGCCTGCGCGGACGTCGCCCGTCGCTCGTGCGACCGCGCCGGGCCGGTCCTGCGCTACCTGCGACCGCAGGGCTCGCGCGGCCCGGCCGCGGCGCGCAATCGCGGGTGGCGCGCGGCGCAGGGGCGCGTGGTGGCGTTCACCGACGACGACACCCTTCCCGACCCGGACTGGCTGCGCCAGGGCGAGACGGCGCTCGCCGCGCGCGGCGTCCTGGCCGCGTGGGGCCGCGTGCATGTGCCGATGCCGGCCGCCCTGACCGACAACGCCCGCAACACCGCGGGGCTCGAGAACGCGGTGTTCGTCACCGCCAACGCGTTCGTGCGGCGCGACGCCCTGCGCGACGTCGGCGGCTTCGACGAGCGCTATCGCCGCGCGTGGCGCGAGGACACGGACCTGTACTTCGCACTGGTGCGGCGCTTCGGCGCCGCCGCCGTCGTCGCCGCGCCCGCGGCCCTCGTGCTTCACCCGGTGCGCGAAGCGCGCTTCCTCGTCAGCATCGGCCAGCAGGCCAACATGGCGTTCGACGCGCTGCTGTTCAAGAAATACCCCGGCCTGTACGACCGCCACGTCGGGCTGCGCCATCCGCCGGCCCTGTACGCGCTGATCGTGCTGGCCACGCTGGTGGCGGCCGGGGCGTGGCCGTTCGACGCGGATGTCGCGCTCGGCGCGCTCGCCGTGGCGGTCGCTGGCGTGCTCCTGTTCGCGGCGCGGCGCCTGCGGGGGCTGGCGAAGTCGCCGCGCCTGGTGGCCGACATGCTGATCAGCTCGTTCGCGATCCCGTTCGTGTCGCTCTGGTGGCGCCTCGTGGGCGCGTGGCGCTGGCGCGTCGCGTTCTTCTGACGCCATGACCGCGTCGCCGTTGTCCGCCGTCCGCAGCATCGTGGTGTTCCGCGCGCTGATGCTGGGCGACTGGCTGTGCGCCACGCCCGCGTTGCGCGCGCTGCGCGCCGCCGCGCCCCGCGCGCGCATCGTGCTGTGCGGCCTGCCGTGGACCGCGGCGCTGGTCGAACGCCTGCCGCCGGTCGACGCCTTCCTGCCGTTCCCCGGCCATCCCGCGCTGCCGGAGAAGGCGCCGGGCGCCGGCTCGTTTGCCGAGTTCCTCGCGCAGGCGCACGTGCGCCGCTTCGACCTGGCGCTGCAGATGCACGGCAGCGGCGACGTCGTCAACGGCATCGTCGCGTCGATCGGGGCGCGCATGACGGCCGGCTTCGCCGTGCCCGGCACCGAGGACGGGCTGGACATCGCCTGCCCATGGTCCGCGCAGGGACACGAGATCGACCGCTGCCTGGCCCTGGCCGACGCCGTCGGCGCGACGGCGCAGGGCCGCGCGATCGACTTCCCGCTGCGCGACGCCGATCGCCGCGAGGCGCTCTCGCTGCTGGCCTCGGCGGGCCTCTGCGGCGACTACGCGATCGTCCATCCGGGCGCCCAGTTGCCGTCGCGGCGATGGTCCCCGGCGCGCTTCGCGGCGGTGGCCGACGCGCTGGCCGGCCAGGGCTTGCGCATCGTCGTCACCGGCACGCGCGACGAGGCCGGGCTGGCGCGGGCCGTCTGCGCGGCGATGCGCGGCACCGCCGTCGACCTGTGCGGCCGCACGACCAGCGTGTGGACGCTGGGCGCGCTGGTGGAGCGCGCCGCGATCGTCGTGGCCAACGACACCGGCATCTCGCACGTGGCCGCCGCGCTGCGCACGCCCAGCGTGATCGTGGCCAGCGGCTCCGATGTCTCGCGCTGGGCGCCGCTCGACGGTGCGCGGCATCGCGTGCTGTGGCATCCGGTCGCCTGCCGCCCTTGCGCGCACGCCGACTGCCCCACGGCGCACGAATGCGCCGCCGGCGTGACGGCCGCCGCCGTCGCCGCCGCCGCCCTCGACCTCCTGGAGACCTTCCGCCCATGTCCGACACCCACCGCCGCCTGCGTATCCTGACCTGGCACGTCCACGGCAACTACCTGTGGTACCTGACCCAGGTGCCGCACGATTTCTGGCTGGTCACCGACCGCGAGCGATCGACCCATCACACCGGCCGCAGCGGCACGCTGCCCTGGGGCGACAACGTCCACGAGGCGCCGGTCGACCAGATCCGCGACATGGAGTTCGACCTGATCCTCTACCAGTCGCGCGCCGAGTACGAGCGCGACCAGACGGTGATCTTCTCGGCGGCGCAGCAGCGGCTGCCGATGGTCTACCTGGAGCACGACCCGCCGCTGGACAGCGCCACCGACCAGCGCCACTGGGCCGACGACGAGAAGGTGACGCTGGTGCACGTGACCGGCTTCAACGCGCTGATGTGGGACCACCGCGACTGCCGCGTGGAGGTGATCGACCACGGCGTGCGGCTGCTCGCGCCGGCGCGTTTCACGGGGCGGCACGGCAAGGGCGTCGTCGTCGTCAACAACATCGGCACGCGCGGGCGACGCCTGGGGCCGGACGTGTTCCTGCAGCTGCGCGAGCAGATCCCGCTGACGCTGGTGGGCATGGGATCGGCGCCGCTCGGCGGCCACGGCGAGGTGCAGAACACGCAGCTGCCCGGCTTCGTCGCCGACTTCCGCTTCTTCCTCAATCCGATCCGCTACACCAGCCTGGGGTTGTCGGTGATCGAGGCCATGATGGTCGGCTTGCCCATCCTGGGCCTGGCCACCACCGAGATGCCCACCGTCATCACCAACGGCGTCAACGGCTGGCTGGAGACGCGGCCGGAGCGGCTGGTGCCCGTCGCGCGCGAGCTGATGAACGACCTCGACCTGGCGCGGCGCTGGGGCGAGGCCGCCCGCCGCACCGCCGAGGAACGCTTCGGCATCGATCGTTTCGTGGCCGACTGGAAGCGCGTGCTGGCGCGCGCGGCCGGCGTCCGCCCCGCCTGGAATACCGAGGAGACCGCATGACGCTTCCACTCCACAACCGCCGCATCGCCGTGACGGGCGGCGCCGGCTTCATCGGCTCGCACCTGTGCGCGCGCCTGCTCGCGCGCGGCGACGAGGTGCTGTGCGTCGACAACTTCTACACCGGCTCCCGCCAGTTCATCGCGCCGCTGCTGCAGCACCCGCGCTTCGAGCTGATGCGCCACGACGTGACGTTCCCGCTGTACATCGAGTGCGACGCGATCTTCAACCTGGCGTGCCCGGCCTCGCCGATCCACTACCAGCTCGACCCGGTGCAGACCACCAAGACCAGCGTGCACGGCGCGATCAACCTGCTGGGCCTGGCCAAGCGGCTCAAGGCGCGCATCCTGCAGGCCTCGACCAGCGAGGTCTACGGCGACCCCGACTGCCATCCGCAGCAGGAAGGCTACTGGGGCCACGTCAACCCGATCGGCCCGCGGGCCTGCTACGACGAGGGCAAGCGCTGCGCGGAGACGCTGTTCATGGACTACCACCGCCAGCACCGCGTCGACATCCGCATCGCGCGCATCTTCAACACCTACGGCCCGCACATGCACCCGGGCGACGGCCGCGTGGTGTCGAACTTCATCGTGCAGGCGCTCACCGGCGAGCCGATCACGATCTACGGCGACGGCCGCCAGACGCGCTCGCTGTGCTATGTCGACGACACCGTGGACGGCCTGCTGCGGCTGATGGATGCGCCGGACATCACGGGCCCCGTCAACATCGGCAACCCGATCGAGCTGAGCATGCTGCAGATCGCCCAGACCATCCTCGAGCTGACCGGCTCGGCCTCGACGCTGACCTACCGGCCGCTGCCCGCCGACGACCCGCGCCAGCGCTGCCCCGACATCTCGCAGGCGCGCGAGCGGCTCGACTGGACGCCGCAGGTCGCGCTGCGCGACGGCCTGCGCCGCACCATCGAGTGGTTCGATGCGCACCTGCGCGAGCGGGGCGCGCTGGAGACCGTGCGCGCGGCGACCGGCGTGCCGGCGTCGCGCGCGGTCGCTGCCTGACAGGCGCCCCCTCGGGCGGGCGATGGCACTCGAGCCGCAGGCCACCATCACCGACGCGGACCTCGAGCTCGCGCGGCGCTGCCTCGTGCGCGACTCGGGCTGGGCCAGCGTGTGCGGCGCGCTGTTCGGCGGCGTCGTGCTCGCGGCCTGGGCCATCCGCGCCGGCGCCGGGCCGTTCGCGATCGGCCTGCTGGCCGCGATCCCGTACATCACGCAGGTGCTGCAGCTGCCGGCCACGGTGCTGGTCGACCGCCTCGGGCGGCGCAAGCGGCTCGCCGTGCGGCTGCTGGTGGGCGCACGCGTCGTGATCTTCGGTCTCGCGCTGGTGCCGCTGTGGCCCAACAGCGCGGCCACGGTGCCGCTGCTGCTGCTGGGCAAGGCGGCGATCTGCGCGCTGTCGGCCGTGGCGGCGTGCGCGCTCAACTCGTGGATGCACCAGCTGTTGGCGGGGCGCGCGCTCGGCTCGTTCTTCTCCAACCGGCTCGTGGCCGGCACGCTGCTGGGCTGCGTCTTCACGCTGGCGGCCGGCTTCCTGGTGGAGCATCCACCGGGCGGCGATCCGAACACGGCCTATTCGCTGGCCTTCGCGGTGGCCGCGCTCGCGGGGCTGGCGAGCTGCGCGTGGCTCGCGCGCTGTCCCGAGCCCGAGCAGCGCGCCGCGGGGCCGGCCGTGACGGTGCGCGCCAAGCTTGCCGCGCCGTTCCGCGACCGCGCGTTCCGGCCGTTGCTCGTGATGCTGGGCGCCTGGAACTTCACCAGCAACTTCGCCGCGCCCTTCCTCACGCTCTACCTGATGCAGCAACTGGGCTACGGCATCGTCACCGTCACCGGGCTGTGGGTGGTCAACCAGGTGTTCAACGCGGCGACGATGGTGGCCTGGGGGCGGGTGTCGGACCGGCTGTCCAACAAGGCGATCCTGTCGGTGGCGCTGCCGGTGTTCTTCGTCTGCACCGTCGCGCTCGTGTTCACGCGCCTGGGCGCGCCGTTCGGCCTGCAGCTGGCGCTGCTGGCGACCGTGCACGCGGTGATGGGCGTGGTGGGCGGCGGCATCGGGCTGGCCACCGGCAACCTGGGCATCAAGTGCGCGCCGGCGTCGCAGGCGACGTCGTACCTGGCGGCGGTGGGGCTGGTGTCGTCCGCCGCCGGCGGGCTGGCGCCGCTGGTGGCGGGCGCGGTGGGCGAGTGGCTGCAGTCGAGCCGGCTGGCGCTGGTCCTGCGCTGGGTCTCGAACACGACGACGCACGAGCTCTCGGTCGTGCGCTTCGAGCACTATGAGTTCCTGTTCGCGATCGCCGGACTGCTGGGGCTGTACGTGATGCATGCGCTCTCGCGCGTGCATGAAGGCGCGGAGGTCAGCGAGCGCCGCGTGGTGCAGGAGATGCTGTGGGAGGCGCGCCAGACGGTGGACCAGCTGTCGACGCTGGGCAGCCTGCTCGGCAGCGTGTTCTCGTTCGAGCGCCTCAACGAGCGCCGTGCCTGGTTCCGGCGCCGGCCTGCCGCAGCGGACGAAGGACGCGCGGCGCGCATGGCCGCGGAATGACCGCGTTCAGCGCGGTGGCGGCGGCTTGAGCGGCAGCTGGGGCCCCTCGCCGAGCTCGAGGCAGCGCAACGCGTCGGCCCGGCGCAACTGCAGGATCGCGATGGAATCCTCCATCGAGCGCAGCAGCGAGTGGGCCAGGCTGTTGTCGAGCCCCAGGCGCGTGAGGCGCGCGCACAGGGCGCGCTGTTCGCCGATGTGGTATTCGGCGAATGCGAGCCGCGCCTCGATCTCGCGCAGGCGCAGCAGCCGCGGTTCGAGGTTGTTCATGAGGTGCCTCCTGAGCGAGGCGGCAGGGCGGCAGGGCCGGAAGACATCGTGCTGGACTACGGCCGGTCAAGCGTACCGGCTCCGTGCCGGATCGACGCAGGCCAAGGATGCTACGCCGTTTCGAGTGCTGTGCGTATCCCCATGACAACCCGCGTGCCATGCGTGTCGGGAGCCCGCATCAGGCGACGGCGCCAGGCGCGCCGGAACGATCGACGGCAACTATCCCTGGCTCGCCGCTGGTGCTTCGTACAGGCGCAATACCCGGTACTGCATCGCCGCCCGCAGGTGCAGAATCGCATTTCGCTGCGACAGGCGCGGGCGCCGATCTTGCAAAGGTAAAGTGGCGGCAGCGCACACCGATGCACCTTCGCAGCGTCGGTTTCCGATGATCGCCCAGCCAGGAGAATGCATGGATCAAACCGCCGCCGCGGCCGAGAGCCAGATCGACGACGAGTCGCGCGACGGCACGCCGGATGACGGGTTCTCGCGGATTCCCGTGGTCGGCCTGGGTGGCTCGGCGGGCTCGATCCCCGCCCTGGGCCGCTTCCTCGAGGGCGTGAGCGTCCCGTCCGGCCTGGCCTACGTGGTGATCCTGCACCTGTCGCCCGACCACGAGAGCATCCTGGCCGAACTGCTGCAGCGGCACACGTCGATGCCGGTGGTGCAGGTCCGGGAGGCCGTCACGGTCGAGCGCGACAGGGTCTACGTCATCCCCCCGGGGCATGCCCTGGGCATGGCCGACGGGCAGCTCGAGCTGGCGGACCTGCCGCCCCGGCAGTCGCGGCACGTGGCGGTGGACCTGTTCTTCCGCGCGCTGGCCGAGTCGCACGGGCCGCACGCCACCGCCATCGTCCTGTCCGGCCTCGACGGCGACGGCGCGATCGGCATCAAGCGCATCAAGGAACGCGGCGGCCTGACCATCGCGCAGGATCCCGACGAGGCCGAGTACGGCGCGATGCCGCGCTCGGCCATCGACACCGGCATGGTCGACTGGGTGCTCCCCGCGGCGGAGATGGGGCGCCGGGTGGCGCGCTATGTCGCGCTCGAATCGCGGGTGCAACTGCCCGAGGACGACGCCGACGACGAATCGGACGCGGTCTCGCCGGGCCGCGCACCGGCCGACCAGGAGCTGCGCGAGGTGCTGAACCTGCTGCGCACCCGCACCGGGCGCGACTTCTCCGGCTACAAGCGCGCGACCATCGTCCGGCGCATCGGCCGCCGCATGCAGGTCAACGCGGTGCAGGCCTGCGCGGACTACGTCGGCTGCCTGCGCACGCGTCCCGGCGAAGCCGAGGCGCTGCTGCAGGACCTGTTGATCAGCGTGACCAACTTCTTCCGCGACCCCGAGTGCTTCGCGGCGCTGGAGCAGGAGATCCCGTCGCTGTTCATCGACAAGTCCGCGAACGGCGCGCTGCGCGCCTGGGTCGTGGCCTGCGCGACGGGCGAGGAGGCCTATTCGATCGCGATGCTGCTGGCCGAGCATGCGGCGCGGCTGCCGGCGCCGCCGCCGGTGCAGGTCTTCGCCACCGACCTGGACGAGCAGGCCATCCGCGTGGCGCGCGAAGGCATCTACCCGCTGTCCATCTCGGCCGACGTCAGCGAGGAGCGGCTGCGCCGCTTCTTCACCAAGGAGCACCGCGGCTACCGCGTGCGGCGCGAGCTGCGCGAGCAGGTGCTGTTCGCGACGCACGACGTGCTGCGCGACGCGCCGTTCTCGCGGCAGGACCTGGTCTCGTGCCGCAACCTGCTGATCTACCTCGACCGCGACGCCCAGCGCCGCCTGCTGGAGACCGCTCACTTCGCGCTGCTGCCGAACGGCCGGCTGTTCCTCGGCGCGTCGGAGACGGTGGACGACGACAGCGCGCTGTTCCTGACGCTCGACAAGAAGCACCGCATCCACGTGCCGCGCCCGCTGCCGCGCGCCAACATCACCGCGCCGGCAGGCCAGGATGCGCTGTCGCGCGTGCTGGAACTGCACGAGGGCGCGCGCACCGCGCCCGTGCTGCCGGGCCCGTCGTTCGCCGCCACGCTGGAGCCGCGCGCCTCCGGCCAGGCGCTGCTGGACGCCGACGGCCGGCCCCTGTCGTGGACGGAGCTGCACTTCCGCATGCTGGAGCTGCTGGCGCCGCCGTCCATCGTGATCGACGCGCAGCATGACATCGTCCACCTGTCGGCCAACGCCGGGCGCTTCCTGCAGTTCGCCGGCGGGGAGCCCAGCCGCAACCTGCTGCGTGCGATGCATCCGTCGTTGCGCGTCGAGCTGCGCGCGGCGCTGTACCAGGCCGAGCAGCGCCAGTCGCGCGTGGACGTCGCGGCGCTGTCCGTGGCGGTCGGCGGCAAGGCGCTGTCGGTGCGCATGTCGGTGGTGCCCATGAGCGAGCTGTCGCCCGGCTTCCTGCTGGTCATGCTCGAGCCGGCGCGCGATGGCGTGCCGTCGGCGCCGCCCCCGGCCGTGGGGAGCGACAACGATCCGCTGACGCAGCTGCTCGACCGCGAACTGGAACGGCTGAAATCCCACCTGCGCGACACGGTCGAGCAGTACGAGGCATCGACGGAGGAACTCAAGGCCAGCAACGAGGAATTGCAGGCCATGAACGAGGAACTGCGCTCGGCCACCGAGGAGCTGGAGACCAGCCGCGAGGAACTGCAGTCGATCAACGAGGAACTCACCACCGTCAACCAGGAGCTCAAGGCCAAGGTCGAGGAGCTGGGGCATGCCAACAGCGACCTGCAGAACCTGATGGACGCGACGGCGATCGCCACGGTGTTCCTCGATCGCTCGCTGCGGGTCACGCGCTATACGCCGTCGGCGGTCGAGCTGTTCAACCTGATTCCCGGCGACCTGGGACGGCCGCTGTCGGACCTCAGCAACCAGTTGAACTACCCCGAGCTGGAGGTCGACGCGCGGCGCGTGCTGCAGGGCCTGGTGCCGATCGAGCGCGAGGTCGTGGACATGCGCGACCACGCCTTCCTGGTGCGGGTGCTGCCCTACCGGGTCGGCGAGGACCGCATCGCCGGCGTCGTGCTGACCCTGGTGGACGTCACCGAGCGCAAGCGCCACCAGGAGGCGCTGCGGGTGTCCGAACAGCGCTTCGACGCGGTGGCCGACCGCGCCGCCGTGGGCGTTCTGGAACTGTCCGAGGACGGCGTCGTGACCTACGCCAACCAGTTCGCCACCAGGCTGCTGGGCTATGCCGAGGGCGAACTCGTCGGCGTGCCGGCGCTGACGCTGGTGCATCCGGACGACCGTGCCGAGTGCGCGACGCTGCTCGTCCGGTTGCCCGCCACGGGCAGCTTCGACCTGGAAAAGCGCCTGCTGCGGCGCAACGGCGAGGTGCTGTGGGTCCACGACAGCGTGTCGTGGCTCGCCGCGCAAGGGGCCCGGCCGGCGGCGGCGCTCGTGGTGTGCATCGACATCACCAAGCGCCGGCATGCCGAGGACGCGCTGCGCGCCAGCGAGGAGCGCCTGCGCCTCGTGATGGACAACGCGACCGAGTACGCGATCTTCTCCATCGACCGGGCGCTGCGCGTCACGTCGTGGAATTCCGGGGCGCAGCGCCTGCTGGGCTGGGCGGGCAGCGAGATCGTCGGGCAACGCTACGACACGATCTTCACGGCCGAGGAGCGCGCGCAGGACATCCCCCGGCGCGAGGCCGAGGCGGCCCTGGCGGACGGCTGGGCCAGCGACGAACGCCCGCTGCAGCGCAAGAACGGCGAACGCTTCTGGGCCAGCGGCGCCATGATGCCGATGCGCGACCAGCACGGCGAGGTGGTGGGCTTCGTCAAGATCCTGCGCGACGAGACGGCGGATCGCCAGAGTCGCGACGAACTGGCGCGCAGCCGGGAGGACCTGGTCGACGCGCTGGCGCAGAACGAGCATGCGCGCGACGAACTGCAGGCCGCGGACCTGGCCAAGGACCGCTTCCTGGCCGTCCTGTCGCACGAGCTGCGCAACCCGCTGGCCTCGATCTCCAACGCCACCGACGCCCTGCAGGCGGCCAGCCGGCTGACGCCGGTCGACCGCGGACGTGCCCAGGCGACGCTGCGCTCGCAGGTCGACGCCATGGGCACCCTGCTGGACGACCTGCTGGACGTCTCGCGGCTGCGCTTCGGACGCCTGGCGCTGCGCAGGCAGGACGTGGCGCTGCGCTCGGTGGTCGACAACGCCCTGGACACCTCGCGCGCGCTGGTCGATCGGCGCCGCCAGACGCTCACCGTGCGCCTGCCGGACACGGAGATCGTGCTCAACGCCGATCCCACGCGACTGAGCC
>JBJMWE010000411.1:0-17020 GCA_045810285.1 Vitreoscilla sp.
CAGCAGGGCCGCGGCGTCGTCGCGTCGCGCCCACCCGTCGTCATCCCCGCGCGTCGTTGCATTCGCGTTCACCCGTCGCCATCCCCGCGCGTCGTCGCATTCGCGTTCACCCGTCGCCATCCCCGCGCGTCGTCGGATTCGCGCTCACCCGTTGTCATCCTGCGCGCAGTCGCAGGATCCACGCCGGCGGCTGCGCCGGCCCGCAGCGCTCCCGTCCTCGTCTCGAGGACATGAACCGCTGCGAACGAAAGGATTTGCCATGACTGGATTTCTCAAGACCTCGTTGATTCCGCTGGTGGCCGCGCTCGTGCTGGCCGGCTGCGCGAGCGAACCCTTCACGCCCACGGCGGCGCCCGCGGCGCCGGTCGCGTTCAAGGAAGACGGCGCCGCCCGCTTCGTCGACGTCGGCCCGGCCGACGCGCAGCCGCGCGGTGCGTGGTGGACGGTGTTCGCGGACCCGGTGCTCGACGACCTCATCCTGCGAGCCACCGCGAGCAATACCGACGTGCAGCAGGCCGCTGCGCGCGTGGTCGCGGCGCGTGCGCTGCTGCGCGACGCGCAGGCCGGCCTGCTGCCGCAGGTCGGCGCCTCGGCGGGCGTCTCGCGCGCCACGATCCAGCCGGGCTTCGGCGCCGCGCCGGGGCAGGCCGCCAATCTCGGCACCGCCGGCTTCAACGCGTCGTGGGAGCCCGACTTCTTCGGCAAGCTCACGAAGACGAAGAACGCCGCGGCGCTGGATGCCAGGTCGCGCGAGGCCGCGCTGCAGAGCGCGCGCCTGGTGGTGCAGTCCGACGTCGCGCAGGCCTACTTCGAGCTGCGCGCGCTCGACGCGGAGCGCGACATCACCCGCCAGACGGTGGCCGCCTACGCCGACACGCTGCGCCTGACCGAGCGCCGCTACCAGGCCGGCGACGTCGCCGAGCTGGACCTCGCGCGCGTGCAGGCCGAGGTCGCCGCGACGAATTCGCAGGCGCTCGCGCTCGACCGCGAACGCGCGCTGCGCGAGCACGCGCTCGCCGTGCTGCTGGGCGAGCTGCCGAGCACGTTCGCGCTGAAGGAAGGCGACTGGGCCGGCCGGTTGCCCGGCATCCCGGCGGGCGTGCCCGGCACCGTGCTGGCGCGCCGGCCGGATGTCGCCTCCGCCCAGCTCGCGATGCAGGCCGCCGAGGTGCGCGCCGGCGTCGCGCGGCTGGCGTGGTTCCCGGATGTCTCGCTGACCGCCAACGGCGGCTACGCGTCGACCGACCTCGGCGACCTGTTCAAGTGGTCGGCGCGCGCCTGGGGCGTGGGCGCGCTGCTGTCGCTGCCGGTGTTCGACGGCGGCCGCCGCGAGGCCGGCGTCCAGACCGCCAACGCGCAATGGGACATCGCCGCCGCGACCTACCGCGAGCAGGTGCTCGGCGCCTTCCGCGACGTCGAGGACCAGCTCGCGTCGCTGCGCCTGCTGGCCGACCAGGCCGGCGCGCAGAAGGTGGCCGTCGACGCGGCGGCCCGCGCGACGCGGCTCTCCGACGCCCGCTACCGCAACGGCCTCGTGAGCCAGCTGGAACTGCTCGACGCCCGCCGCAGCGAACTCGCCAACCGCCGCGCGGCGGTACAGGTGCGCGCCGCCCAATACCAGGCCACCGTGGGCCTGATCCGCGCCCTGGGCGGCGGCTGGGGCGAGCCGGCGCCGGCACCGACGGCCCAGGGGTCTCACCTGTCCCAGGACAAGGTCGCCACGTCGTAGAGCCACGCCCACTTGCCGCCATCCGAGCTCAGGCCTGACCCGCACCCCGGCCGATGATCGAGGTCAGCCCGGACCCAGACCGCTCACCGCTTCTCCGCCGCCAGACCTCGCACGAACTCATCATCTCCCAGATACAGCCCGTGGCGCAGCGACTGATCCCATAGCCGCACGCCAATCCCCGCGGCAACCCACTCCGCGTAGCTCCGCCGGCCCGCACGCACGGCGGCATCCGAGTCGCCCGCCTGCCCCGTCAGCGCAGCATGCAGGTCGCTGGTGGCCAGCCACGCCGGTACCGCAGCCGTGCCGACATGCGCGGCATGGCTCGACCATCGCCACTGCGACGGCGCCGCCACGAGGCCCGCGCGGACTGGATTCAGGTCCACGTAGCGACACACCTCCAGCAGATAGTTGTCGCGATCCACGACGATGGCCTTGAACCTCCCCTCGAGCAAGTGGCCGCAGCGCTCGTGGCGTCGGTTGACCGACTGGCAGAAGCCGCTGTTGATCCGCTGCATCAGCGCCGACAGGTTCGGCCGGCTCGTCTGCAGGACGAGGTGGTAGTGGTTGCCCATGAGGCAGTAGGCGAACGCGCGGGCGCCACCTTCGTGCAGCGCGCGGGCGATGTACTTGATCAATGCTTGACGATCGATGTCGTCCGCGAAGATGGGCGCTTGCTGCACGCCGCGGGCGGTGACGTGGTACAGCGCGCCGGGGTACTCGAGGCGGGTCGGGCGGGGCATGAGGGGAGGCTAGCGGCGTTGGAGGATCTCTGGCGCGCGCGAACGGCTCGGTTTTGGGTGGTGGATGCGCCGGGGGCGTGGTTTCGGGGGATCGGGGTCAGGCCTGGCCACTGTCCGCGGTCGAGGGCATCTCTGCATCTCCACGTCATCGCGCGGACGGTGGATAGGCCAGGCCCCTCCGGCTGTTGTACGGCGGGGGCCAGACCGTCCGGCTGCCGATCCTCCCCACCGGCACCTCGGTCTCGCGATTGCCCGTAAGGTAGGGCCCTCGTCTTTCGCTCGCCGTCTCCGATGCCCTCGCTCTCGTCTGCCAAGCTGCCACTGCTGTCCATCCTCGACCTCGTGCCCGTGCAGCAGGGTGCGACGCCCGGCGAGGCGCTGCGCAACAGCCTGGCGCTGGCGCAGCATGCCGAGCGGCTGGGCTACACGCGCTACTGGGTCGCGGAGCACCACAACATGACCGGCATCGCCAGTGCGGCGACGTCGGTGGTGATCGGGTTCCTCGCGCAGGGCACGTCGAAGATCCGCGTGGGCTCGGGCGGCATCATGTTGCCCAACCACTCGCCGCTGGTGATCGCCGAGCAGTTCGGCACGCTGGCGTCGCTGTACCCGGGGCGCATCGACTGCGGGCTGGGGCGCGCGCCCGGCACCGACCCGACCACGGCGCGCGCGTTGCGGCGCGACCCACGCGCGGCCGACACCTTCCCCGAGGACGTGCAGGAACTGCAGGCGCTGTTCCAGCCCGTGCGCGCCGGCCAGGCGGTGCAGGCGTTCCCGGGCACCGGCCTCGACGTCCCGGTCTGGATCCTCGGCTCCAGCACCTACGGCGCGCAGCTGGCCGCAGCGCTGGGCCTGCCGTATGCGTTCGCGTCGCACTTCGCGCCCGACGCGCTCACCCAGGCGATGGCGTCGTACCGCCAGCTGTTCAAGCCGTCGGAGCAGCTGCGCACGCCGTACGCGATGGCCGGTGTCAACGTCGTCGTGGCCGACACGGACGCGCAGGCGCGGCGCCTGTTCACGACGCACCAGCAGTCGTTCGCCAACCTGCGCCGCGGCCGACCCGGGCCGCAGCAGCCGCCCATCGACGACATCGACACCTACTGGTCGCCCGCCGAGAAGCAGATGGCCGAGAGCATGCTCGCGTGCTCCATCGTCGGCTCGCCCGACACCGTGCGCCACGGCCTCGAGCGCTTCGCGGCCTACAGCGGCGCCGACGAGCTGATGGTGGTCACGGCCGTCTTCGACCCGGAGGCGCGCCGCCGGTCGTACAGCATGCTGGCCGACATCGCCGGCCTGCCGGAAGGCCGTAGGGCGGGTTAGCCGCAGGCGTAACCCGCCGTTCGTGGCGGTACTGGTCCGCCCATGTCATCGAAGGTCCGGTCTGTAGATCGCCGCCGAACGGCGGGTTACGCCTTCGGCTAACCCGCCCTACCGCCCTACCGCCCTACAGCAGCCCTTCCGCCCGCATCGCGGCCTGGACCGGCGGCCGCGCGGCCACGCGGTCCAGGTACGCCTCCAGATGCGGCCAGGCCTTCAGCGGCAGCGCGAGGAGGCGGCTCCAGTTGACGATCGTGAACGCATAGGCATCGGCCACGCTGTAGTCGCCGGCGAGGAAATCCTGTTTCGCCAGCAGCGCGTCGAGTTCCGCGAAGCGCAGGGCGAGCTTGTCCTTGGCGGCCTGGCGCGTGGAGTCGGCCGTCTCCTTGTGCCATAGCCACGGGCTGAAGCCCTTGTGCAGCTCGGAGCCGACGAAGGCCAGCCACTCGAGCACGGCCAGCCGGCGCTGGCTGCCCGGCGCGCCGATCAGGGCCTGGGCCGGGTCGAGGTCGGCCACGTACTGCAGCAGCGCCGCGCCCTCGGTGTGGCGCGTGCCGTCGTCCAGTTCCAGCAGCGGCACGTAGCCGCGGGGCGAGATGGCGAAGAAATCGCCGCCGTCGGCGGTGGTGTGGCGGGCGAGGTCGACGGCGACGGTGTCGAAGGCCGCGCCGACCTCGCGCAGCGCGATGTGGACCGCCAGGGAGCAGGCAGCCGGAGCGTAGTAGAGCTTCATGGAAAGTTCCTTGAGGAAGAGGGTGAGGTCGTCACTGTAGGATTGCGCGAATGCCTTGAAAATTGGCAAGGAGGCAATCGATGAATGCACGAACGCAATACACCCTGAGCGCATCCGACCTCGAGACCGTGCTCGCGATGGTGCGCGGCGGCACGCTGGCCGCCAGCGGCGAACGCCTGGGCGTGGACGCGTCGACGGTGTTCCGCAGCCTGCAGCGCATCGAGCGCGGCCTGCGCCAGGCGCTGTTCGAGCGCTCGCGCACGGGCTACCTGCCCACGGAGCTCGCCCACGCGCTGGCCGAGCAGGCCGAGCAGGTGGAAGTCGCCCTCGAGGCGGCGCGCAGCGCGGCGCAGGCCGACCCGCGGCAGATCTCGGGACTGGTGCGCATCACCACCACCGACACCGTGCTCAACGGTCTCGTGGCGCCGGCGCTGCGCGCGCTGGCACAGGCGCATCCGCTCCTCGACTGCGAGATCAACTGCGCCAACGAGCTCGTCAACCTCACCCGGCGCGACGCCGACATCGCCGTGCGCGCCACCCGGCGCCCGCCGCAGCACCTGGTGGGCAAGTGCGTCGGCAGCATCCGCCTGGCGGTCTACGCGGCGCGCGGCTCGGCGGCCAGGCGGCTGGAGGACGTCGAGGCCGGCAAGGTCGCATGGATCGCGCCCGACGATGCGCTGCCCGATCACCCGTCGGTGGCCTGGCGGCGCCGCCACTTCCCGAAGGCGCAGCCGCGCTTTCGCGTCAACAGCATCCAGTCGGCCCAGGCGCTGGTGGTCGAGGGCCTGGGCGTGGCGCTGCTGCCCACCTTCCTGGCCGAGGGCACGCGCGGCCTGCGCGCGCTCACGCCGCCGCTCGACGAGACCAGCAACGACCTGTGGGTGCTCACCCACCGCGACTCGCGCCACCTGCGCCGCGTGGCCACCGTGTTCACGCACCTGGCGCAGGCCATCGTGCTGCCGTGACTCGCCGCCCCGGTGCCGGCGGAAGGCGGCCGAGCGCGTCGGGACTCGGCGCAAACCAGCGTGCCGGCGCCGCGCGCTTCCCTTAGAGTCCGGCCATGGCCGACATCGCACCCCACGCCGAGCACGGCACGCCCGACGCCCCCTGGGCCGCCGTCATCATCGGCGCCGGCTTCGGCGGCCTGGCCATGGCCATCGCGCTGCGCCGCGCCGGCGAGCACGACGTGCTGCTGCTGGAAAAGGGGCGCGACGTCGGCGGCGTCTGGCGCGAGAACACCTACCCGGGCGCGGCCTGCGACATCCCGTCCCACCTCTATTCCTTCTCGTTCGAGCCCAACCCGGGCTGGACGCGCGCCTACTCGCCCCAGCCCGAGATCCTGGACTACCTGCGCCACTGCGCCGACAAGTACGGCGTGCGCGGGAAGATCCGCTTCGGCTGCGAGGTGACGTCGGCCACGTTCGACGAATCGACCTCGCTGTGGCGCGTCGAGTGGGTGGGCCCCGGGCAGGCGCACGTGGGTCACGCGCGCGCCCTCGTGAGCGCGGTGGGCCTGCTCACGCGCCCCGTCATCCCCTCGCTGCCGGGCCTGGCGAGCTTCGCCGGCCCGGTGTTCCATTCGGCCCGGTGGGATCACGGCGCCGACCTGCGCGGCAAGCGCGTGGCCGTCATCGGCACCGGCGCGTCGGCGATCCAGTTCGTGCCCGAGCTCGCGCGCACGGCGTCGCGGCTGGCCGTGTTCCAGCGCACGCCACCCTGGATCCTGCCGCGCGGCGACCATGCGTACTCCGCGGCCCAGCGCCGCCGCTTCGCACGCTGGCCCGGACTGATGGCCGCGCATCGCGCTTGGCTGTACGTCAAGCACGATGCCCGCGCCGTCGGCTTCACGCGGCTGCCGTGGTTGATGGACCTGCTCGGCGCCGCGCCCGCGCGCGCGCTCCTGCGCAAGCAGGTGAGCGATCCGGCGCTGCGCGAGCGCCTGACACCGCGCTACACGATCGGCTGCAAGCGCGTGCTGATCTCCGACGACTGGCTGCCCACGTTCGCGCGGCCCGGCGTGGAGCTCGTCACCGACGCCATCGAGGCCGTCACGCCCGCGGGCGTGCGCGTCGCGGGCGGGCGCGAGGTCGAGGCCGACGCCATCGTGCTGGGCACCGGCTTCGCGGCGCATGCGTTCCTGGCGCCGATGACGATCCGTGGGCGGGGCGGCCGCACGCTGGACGAGGCCTGGGCCGACGGCGCCAAGGCCTGGCTGGGCATCAGCGTGCCGGGGTTCCCGAACTTCTTCATGCTGTACGGCCCCAACACGAACCTGGGCCACAGCTCCATCGTGTTCATGCTGGAGTGCCAGGTCGAGCATGTCATGCGCTGCCTGCGCAGGCTGCGCGCTGCGCGCGGCACCGCCATCGAGGTCGGCGCGACGCCGTTCGAGCGCTACAACGCGCGGCTGCAGAAGCGCATCCAGGGCACCGTGTTCACCGGCTGCAGCAACTGGTACGTCGACGCCAGCGGCCGCCACACGGTCAACTGGCCGGGCTTCACCACCGGCTACCGCTGGCTCACCCGGCACGCCGGCTTGTCGGCGTACCAGGTGCGCTGAACGCCCGGCGGCGATGCTCAACGGCCGGCGGTCGCGTCCTGCGCGCGCCCGCGGGCACGGATGCGCGCCGTCGACGCCCACACGTGCTCGTGGTCGAACGCCGAGGCCATGGCCGCAGCCAGGATCATCACGGCCCCGAATGCCCACAGGCCGGGCCCCGTGACGACGCTGGCCAGGCCGTTGAGCTTCACGAAGGCGACGAGCACGCCCAGCATCAGCACCTCCACCATCACCCACGGCTGCACGGCCTGCATGACGCGCAGCACGATGTCGAAGGCGGGCGGCCGGCGGCCGCTGCGCAGGGCCACCAGCACGTAGGCGACGGCGCCCATCTCCAGCAGCGGGTTGATCAGCGTGGTGAACAGCACCAGGCCGCACATGAACCAGGCGCCTTCGTCGTAGAGCGTGAGGGCCGCCTGCCACAGCGTGGCCTCGCGCACCTGGCCCTGGATGTCGATCAGCAGCACGTCGTTGAGGTGCGCGATCGCCAGCGCGACGAGGCCGGCCACCGCGAGCGACAGGGGCAGGTCGAAGCTCGCGTGGCGCGCCAGGCCGAGCGTGGCGCCGCAGCGGCGGCACTCGTAGTGGCGCCCGGACGGAACGAGGTCGTCGGTCTCCTCGCCGGCGCCGTCCACGCGCGAGCGGCGGTGCAGCGCGTCGCACTCCGCGCACACGATCAGGTCGTCGCGCAGCGCCGCCACCGGGATGCGCGGCGCCAGCGCGTCGACGCCGTCGTCCAGGACCGCCGCCGCGAGGTGCGGCACCGATCCGCGACGCGGTCGGCTCCAGGCGCGGCGCAGGCGCTCGAACATCAGCGCCGCCCGCTGGCTCGCCGGCGCCGCGGCGCCGTCGTCCGCGCCGACGAGCGGCCTGATCGCCCGGCGGCCATGGTCAGCGGGCGCAGGCCTGCGCGCGTTCGGCCGCGGAGGCGCGCAGCGCCGCGGCGACGTCGTCGGCGACCTCGCGCACGGTGTCGGAGTGGGCACGAGCGACCTGGTCGAAGCGGCGCTGCGACTCGTCGATGCTCGCGTTGGCCGCCGGCGCGGCGCCGCCGGCGTCGCGCACCGCGGTGCGCACGATACGGTAGCGGCCCGCGTCCACCGGGCCGAGCGCGCCGTCCGAGGGCAGGCCTTCGATCGTCCAGCGCACCTGGTCGGCCACGGCGGGCGAGGGCGCCAGCATCGAGTCGAAGCGCAGCAGCTGCACGCGCACGCGCAGCGGCGCGGGGCGGGCCAGGTCGGCGCCGCTGCCCGAACCGGTGGGACCGGCGTCGGCCCACAGGCCGTCGGGCAGGCCGCCGCGGTTGAGGTAGTCGACCAGCGACTGCGCGACATCGGCGCCCAGCCCTTGTGTCCACAGCTGGTGGTCGTAGACCATCGCGCCGGTCTCGCCGGTGCGGATCACCCACTCGTCGCGCGCCAGCGCATCGGGCACCGTCACCGGCCCGATGGCCAGCAGCCGCGGCGCCTCGCGCAGGCTCGCGGGAGCGGGCGCGACGGCCGGCCGCAGCGTGTGGAAATGGTCGGGCGGCGCGGCGCAGCCGGCCAGCACGAGGGCTGACGCCGCGAGGACGGCGAGGCGGGACGGCGTCATTTCGGATCCTCCGGCTTGCCCTTCAGGAGCGACTCCGGATGGCGTTCGAGGTAGTCGGCCAGCGCCTTCATCGACTGCGCGGCCTTCGAGACCTCGCCCAGCGCGTTGGTGGCCTGCGGGCCGACCGCCTGGTCGACGGTGCCCAGCGTCTTGCGCAGGTCCTCCACCGCCTTGCGCGCGTCGGCGAGCGTGTTCTTCGCCTCGGGCACGACGCCCGTGTCGAGATGCTGCACCAGCCCGTCGACGTGCTTGAGCGTGGCGTCCAGGTCGGCCAGGTCCTTGTGCAGGTCGCCGGCGAGCTGGTCGTACGGGATCGCGTCGAGCTTTCTGGCCAGCGAGGCCAGCGAATCCTGCAGGCTGTCCAGGCCGCCCGGCGCGGTGGGCATCGTCGGCGGCGACGTGGTCCAGTCGATGCGCGCGGCCGGCGCGTCCTTGACGAAGTCCAGCGACACGTACAGCTGCCCCGTGAGCAGGCTGCCGCTCTTGAGCTGCGCGCGGAAGCCGCGCTTGATCATCGGATCGAGGCGTTTCCGCTGGTCGTCGAGCGTCATGTCCTCGGGGCCCGACTTGTTGATCGTCGGCAGCCGGCGCGGGTACACGCGCACGTCGATGGCGATCTTGGGCTCGGGATTGGCCTCGCCGGGCTTGCCGTCGACGGCGATGCGCGTGACCTCGCCGATCGGCAGGCCGCGGTATTCCACCGGCGCCCCCACCGCGAGGCCGCGCACCGAGCTCGCGAACAGCAGCCGGTAGTCGAAGCCCTGCGAATCGGGCAGCTTGAGCGCGTCGGACATCTGCGCGTACAGCGTGAACTGCGTGCGCTCGGCGGCCTCGGGCGGCGGGCCGAGCGTGGCGGGCGTGTCGGGGTCGGGCAGGTCCTGGAACGCGATGCCGCCGGCCAGTACGCTGACGACCGACTGCGTCTGCACGTGCAGGCCCTGCGCGCCGAGGTCGACGTCGACGCCGCTGGCGTGCCAGAAGCGGCTGTGCGTGGTGACGAAGCGGTCGTAGGGCGCGGTGACGAAGATCGTGAAGCGGATGTGGCGGCCGTCGGGCAGCATCGCGTAGGCCAGCACCTGGCCGACGGGCACGCGGCGCAGGTAGATCGGCGAGCCGATGTCCAGCGAACCGAGGTCGTCGGCGATGAGCGTGAACGTGCGACCGGGCACGTCGGCCGTGATCGCGGGCTGCACGTCCAGTCCCTCGAACTCGCGCTTCTCGGTGGCGTTGCGGCCGGCGTCCATGCCGATGAAGGCGCCCGACAGCAGCGTGTTCAGGCCGCTGACCCCCGCGGCACCGATGCGCGGGCGCACGACCCAGAAGCGCGTGTCGGTCACCAGCAGCGATTCGATGCCGGAGTTGCCGCGCATCTCGGCCGTCACCTCCACCTCGCGGTGATCCTTGGTCAGCTTGACGCGGCGCACGATGCCCACGTCGACGTCCTTGTACTTGATGTGCGTCTTGTTGGCCTCGATGCCCTCGGCGTTGTGGAAGTAGATCGTGATCGTCGGGCCGCGGTTGAGGATGGAGCGGGCGCCCAGATACACGCCGATGACCACGGCCACCAGCGGCACGAGCCAGACGAGCCACAGCGAGTAGTGCGCGCGGCGCGCGATCGTCGGGCGCGGCAGGTCGGCGGCGGACGGCGCGGTGGCGCGGGCCGGGGGCGGAGCGGGCGTGGGGGCCGCGGGCTCGGCGGGGCCGTCGTCGCGCGGGTCGTCAGGGTCGCTCAAGTGGCGTCTCCGGCGGGGTCGGTGAATTCGGGCGGCATGGGGGCGACCTCGCCTTCGGGCTTGTCGAACAACAGGCGCGGGTCGAACCAGTGCGTGGCCAGCATGGTCAGCACCACGACGGCGCCGAACGCCATCGCGCCGGGCCCGGGCCGCAGTTCGGCCAGGCTCTCGACCTGCACCAGCGCGGCGAGGATGGTGATGGCGAAGATGTCCAGCATCGACCAGCGGCCGATGATCTCGAGCGCGCGCCACGCCTTGAGCCGCTGCACCGCCCAGCGGCGGTCGTGGCGCTGCAGCGAGATCAGCAGCAGCGACAGCAGCAGCAGCTTGGTCATGGGCACCACGATGCTGGCGACGAACACCAGCACGGCCAGGCCGTACGACCCGTCCTTCCAGAAGTAGACGATGCCGCTGAAGATGGTGTCGGACTGGCGCCCGCCGATCGAGGCCGTGGTGGTGACGGGCAGCAGGTTGGCCGGCAGGTACAGGGCGGTGCCGGCGAGCAGGAAGGCCCAGCTGCGGGCCACCGAATCGGGCAGGCGCGGGTGGACGACCGCGTCGCAGCGCGGGCAGCGCGTGCGCCCCTGCGCGATGGCGTCGGGCGGCGGCACGCACACCACTGCGCAACCGCGGCAACGCCAGAGTCCGGCCGCGAGCGCGGAGCAGGCGGGCACGGCATCGGTGACGGGGTCGCAGGCGGCCATTGTTGCGCTGGAGTCTAGCCCGACGGCAGGGCAAGATCGGCGCCCGCCTCGAAAAGCGGTTCGCCCGCGCGGGGCGGGCGAACGGATGGCGGGGCGCGGTTGCTGATCAGCGCTTCAGCTCGAAGCTGCTGACATACAACGACTGCTGGCGATCGTAGAACAGGTTCGAGTTGCGCGACTCGCCGGTGTCGGTGTACGGGAACCAGACGTCCATGCACTTCATCGGGCCGCCCACGAAGACGCGGTACAGGATGGCCTGGCTGCCGCGGTAGATGTTGACGTCCGGGTTGGCCTGGAAGTCGGCCGGGGGCATCTTCTTCTTCGGGTTGTAGTTCTTCCAGATCAGCAGCGTGGGCTTGCCGGCCACGGCACCGCCGTCGCGCGGGACGTCCACGTTGGTCAGGCCCACCAGGTTGCCGTTGACGGTGTCCGACCACGACGTGTTGTACAGGCCGGGCACGTAGTCGCTCATGGGCAGGTCCTTCAGCGTGGCCAGCGACTTCACGCCGTTCGCGGCGCGCGGGCGGTCGGCGTTGCAGGTGGGCACCACCGGGCGGGCGCCGTTGGCGGCGTCGGCGCCGCCCGCGAAATCGGGCGCGCTCGTGAGCGTGGCCGCGGGCACGCCGCCGAAGTCGACGAAGCCCGTGGCGGCCTTGGGGATCTTCTTGCCCTTGGCGTTGGCCGGCGAGACGGCGGGCGTGTCGGACAGCGTCGCGTCGCTGGCGCGGTAATAGGCCAGCACCTGGCGGCGGCTGGCCAGGTACTTGTGGAAGGCGGCGTCGTCGGTGACGTCGATGATCTCCACGCGGCGGTTGGCGGCGCGGCCGGCCTCGGCGTGGTTGTCGCCGACCGGCAGCGTCTCGCCGGCACCCTGGTAATAGAGGTTGGCCGCCGGGATGCCCTGCGACTGGAACACGCGCGCCACGGCGGCGGCGCGGCGCTCGGACAGGTTGGCGTTGTCGGTGGTGCTGCCGGTGTCGTCGGTGTGGCCCACCAGCAGGATGCGCTTGGTCTTGAGCGACTCGACGCCGGCCTTCTCGTCGTCCGTGGACGTCAGGCCCAGCCTGGCCTGCTGCTTCGGGTAAGAGTACTGGTCGGCGACCTCGCGGAACAGCGCCTCCGCTTCCGGCGTGAGCTTGTCGGAGCCGGACGCGAACTGCCTGCCGGTGTCCTTGAGCGTGACGGACAGGCCGGCCGTGGTGGTGTCGCTGCCCGCGGCGAACGGCGTGGCCGACGCCGGCGACGTCGAGTTGGCCGCGACGGCGGCGGCCGGCGGCAAGTCGCCCTTGGGGACGATCACGTTGCTCACCGTGATGTCGGCGTTGTGTTCCTTGGCGATGGCGAACATGGCGCAGCGGCGCTGGTCCATGTTGTAGCCGATGGCCGCGCCCACGGCCCCGCCGGCCACGCCGCCGAGCACGCGGGCGTCGGTGGACTTGGTGAACTGCGAGGTGACGACCGCCCCCGTGACCGCGCCGAGCACGCCGCCCACGACGGTGGCCGTCTTGGCGCAGGGATCGTCGCTGACCTTGATGCCGGCGATGGACTGCGCGCCGGTGTGCGGATCGGTGGCGCAGCCCGGTGCCAGCAGCGCGAGGGGGAGGACGGCCGCCAGCGGGTGGAGGCGGAAGCGATGCGTCGAAGTCATGGCGGTCTCGTCGAACAGATGTTGTGTCTTCAGGCCGTCCCTTTGCAACGCGTGCGCGGCCTGGCGGCGCGCGACCCTTCCGATGTCGCGCGGCCTGTCCAGTATTCAATCACGGCTGCCGGCGCGGCGCACTCGTCATTCCGGGGGATTTCCCGGAGCCGCGGCGGGCGATTCGTTCGTTCGGCGCGGCACGCAAGACTGACCCCTGCGCCTGGTATTGCGCGGCCCGGGCCGTGCACCGTCGCACAATGGGCCCACCCACCCACTGCAAGGAAGGCAAGCTCCCATGACCTCGCGTCGTCGCTTCATCTCGCTCGTCCCGGTGCTCGGCGCCGCCACGCTCGCGCGCGCCCAGGGGGCGCCGCTGGTCGACCCGAAGGATCCGCAGGCCCAGGCGCTGGGCTACACGGCGGACGCCGCCAAGGTCGACAAGGCGAAGTATCCGAAGTACGCCGCGGGCCAGAACTGCGCCGGCTGCGCGCTGTACCAGGGCAAGGCGGGCGACAAGTCGGGCCCGTGCCCGCTGTATGCCGGCAAGGCGGTGCTGGCCAACGCGTGGTGCAGCGCCTGGGTCAAGCGGGCCTGACCGCGGCGCCGGCGCGCGCCGGACGCCCTATGGACGACGGGCCCCGCGGGGCCCGTCGGCACGTCCGGGCGCGCGGGACGCGCGGGGGACGGGGTCAGTGATCAGTGTGCAGGTAGCTGGCCACCTTGGGCAGGCGCGTGCTGACCAGGAACACGATGACCATCATCGCGGTCACGTACCAGAAGAAGGTCGACTCGATCTTCCAGTCCTTGAGCAGCAGGGCCACGCTCTCGGCCGAGCCGCCGAAGATCGCGTTGGCGATCCCGTAGCCCACGCCCACGCCGAGCGCCCGCACCTGCGCCGGGAACATCTCCGCCTTCACGATGGCCGACACCGAGGTGTACAGGCTGACGATGGCCAGCGCCACGCAGATCAGCACGCCCGCCGCCACCGGCGAGCTCGCGCTGCCGATCGCCGTCATCAGCGGCACCGTGGACAACGCGCCCAGTGCGCCGAACAACATCATCGACATGCGCCGGCCGATGCGGTCGGACAGCATGCCGAACAGCGGCTGCATGCACATGTAGACGAACAGCGTCACCAGCGAGATGTTGGTCGCGGTCGTCTTGGGCATGTGGGCCGTCGTGATCAGGTACTTCTGCATGTACGTGGTGAACGTGTAGAAGATCAGCGAGCCGCCCGCGGTGTAGCCCAGCACGGTGAGGAAGGCGGCGCGGTGGTCGCGCCAGATGGTGGCGAAGCTGCCGGCCTCGCTGCTCTTGAGGTCGGCCTCGCGCGCGGTCTCGTGCAGCGTGCGGCGCAGCAGCAGGGCCACGACCGCGGTGATGGCGCCGATCACGAACGGGATGCGCCAGCCGAACTCCTTCAACTGCGCCTCGTCGAGGATCCGCTGCAGCACGAACACCACCAGCACCGCCAGCAGCTGGCCGCCGATCAAGGTGACGTACTGGAACGAGGAGTAGAAGCCGCGCTCGCCGCGCAGCGCCACCTCGCTGAGGTAGGTGGCGGTGGCGCCGTACTCGCCGCCCACCGACAGGCCCTGCACCATGCGCGCGAACAGCAGCAGCAGCGGCGCCGCGAAGCCGATCTGCTGGTAGGTGGGCAGGCACGCCACCATCAACGAGCCGGCGCACATCATGACCACCGAGATCACCAGCGAGGTCTTGCGGCCGCGCTTGTCGGCGATCTTGCCGAACATCCACCCGCCGATCGGGCGCATCAGGAAGCCGATCGCGAACACGAAGGCCGAATACAGGTATTGCTGGACGGTGGTGTAGGTCTTGGGGAAGAACGACGATGCGAAGTAGATCGTCGTGAACGAGTAGACGTAGAAGTCGAACCACTCGACCAGGTTGCCCGACGAGGCCGCCATGATCGCGAAGATGCGTCGACGCTTCTCCTCGAACGTGTAGTGACCGGTGGTTCCGCTCGCGACTGCATCCATGCGTTGTCTCCTTGTGGTCAGCGGGCATTCTCCACCGGCGGCCGCGTTTGCGCTCGGCGTCCCGGTGAGGGAAATCGCGTACCGGTCCGCCGCGCAGGGCCACGGGGTGGACGTCGGCGGCGGACCGCCCTGGTCCATGGATTGCCGAATCCGGGGCGTCCCCGGAAACACCACGGCACCCTCTACCCAAGGAGTTCCCATGCTAGGCACCATCCTGCTGATCGTCCTCGTCCTGCTGCTGCTGGGCGCACTGCCCACCTGGCCGTACAGCCGCAGCTGGGGCTATGCGCCCACCGGCGTCTTCGGCCTGCTGGTCGTGATCCTGCTGATCATGCTGCTCACCGGCCGCTTGTGACGCGGGCCGCCCCGAAAGCGCCTCTTGCTGCGACGCAGCAGGAGGCGTTTCTTTCGCCCGTCGCGCGTGCAGCGGCGCGCCGGGCGGCGTGATACCTTTGCGGGCGAACCCCGCGACGCGCGCGCGTCCGTCCCTGAAACATGGCCCTCACACGCTGCCTCGTCGTCGACGACGATCCCGAACTGCTGCAATCGGTCTGCGACTACCTGCGCCGCTTCGGCTTCGAGGCCGTCTCCGCGGCCAGCGCCGCGCAGATGCGCGCGCTGCTGGGGCAGGGCGGCATCGACGTGATGATCCTGGACGTGATGCTGCCCGATGGCGACGGCCTGGCCATCTGCACGCAGCTGCGCCAGCGACCCGAGACGGCCGGCCTGCCGGTGATCATGCTGACGGCCCAGGGCGACCCGCACAGCCGCGTGCTGGGCCTGGAGCTGGGCGCCGACGACTACGTCGCCAAGCCCTTCGAGCCGCGCGAGCTGGTGGCGCGCATCAAGGCGGTGCTGCGGCGCCGCGCGGCGCCCGCCGGTGCGCCCGGCACGGACAGCACCGTGGAATTCGCCGGCTGGCGTTTCGATCGCCTCAAGCGCCAGCTGGTGTCGCCGCAACAGGTGGTGCTGCCGCTGTCGAGCGCCGAGTACCGGCTGCTCAGTGCCTTCGTCGAGCGCCCGCGGCGCGTGCTCACGCGCGACCAACTGCTCGATGCGACGCGCGGCCAGGGCGTCGTCGTGGCCGACCGCGCCATCGACCTGGCGGTGTCGCGCCTGCGCCAGAAGCTGTCGGCCGCGCAGGACGGCGAGCAGCTGATCTGCACGATCCGCGGCGAGGGCTACATCTTCGACGCCGAGGTGAGGTGACGCGCGCCCTCCCGCGGGAGGGGCTGGCCGTTGCCCGAGCCATGTCATCGTGCGCGGGCCAGAAGCGGACATCCGCCGCGCAGGACGGCGGGCGCGGCCCTCAGCCCGTCGGCAGCGCGATCGTCGCGCGCAAGCCGCCCCCGGCGCGGTTCTCCAGCGTCAGCGAGCCGCCCTGGCGCGCCACCAGGTCGCGCGCGATGTACAGGCCCAGGCCGCTGCCGCCGGTGAGGCGGCTGCGCGAGGTCTCGAGGCGGTAGAACGGCTTCATCACGGCGTCGAGCTGTGCCTCGGGGATGCCGGGCCCCTCGTCCTCGATCACGATGTGCACCGCGCCGGCGGCGGCGTGCACGCGGACGTCGGCGCGCTGGCCATAGCGCAGCGCGTTGTTGACGAGGTTGGAGACGACGCGACGCAGGCCCGCCGCCTGCACGCGCGCCGGTGCCGGAGCGCCGCGCACGCCCACCGGCAGGCCGAGGTCCGCCAGGTCGTCGACGATGGCCTGCACCAGCGCATGCACGTCGGTCGTCTCGGCGGGCTCCTCGTGCGGACCGGCGCCGCGGAACACCTCCAGCGCGGACTCGATGAGGTCGTCCATCTCGTGGATGTCGGCGATGGAGCGCGCGGCCAGCGGGTCGTTCTCGGCGTTCTCCAGCCGCATGCGGATGCGCGCGAGCGGCGTGCGCAGGTCGTGCGAGATCGCCGCCACCAGCAGCGCGCGCGACTGCACCTGTTCGCCGAGCTGGCGCGACATCTCGTTGAACACGTGCGCCGCCTCGCGCACCTCCACCGTGCCGGCACGCTCGTCCACCTGCGACGGCGGCTCGTTGCGCGCCAGCGATCGCCCGAGGGTGCGCGAGGCCGCCTGCAGGCGGCGCATCGGCGCCGACAGCCAGCGCGCGCCGAACCAGGCGGCCAGGCCGATGATCAGCAGCCGGATGCCGTAGTCCAGCAGTGCGGCCGATGTCGGCAGGCCGCCGCCGGGGCCGCCCGGTCCGCGGTCGCGCGCCATGGCGCCCGGCGCGCCGGGGTCGTCCTGCGGGCCGCCCGACGGCCGCGGCGGCGG
>JBJMWE010000412.1:0-3014 GCA_045810285.1 Vitreoscilla sp.
CAGCGCGGCCGCGTGGCGCGCCTCGAGCCGCTGCAGCCGCAGGCGCCACGCGCCGAGCGCCTGCGCGGGACGCGCCAGGCGCGCGGCGGCCGTGTCGAGCCGCTGCGCATGCGCCTGCAGGCGCTGTTCCACGCGCTGGGCCAGGCGGCGCGCCGACGCGGTCAGGGCCTCCAGCACGACGGCACGCTCGACGGCGACGCTCTCGGCCGCCGCGGTGGGCGTGGCGGCGCGCACGTCGGCCACGAGGTCGACGAGGGTGACGTCCGTCTCGTGCCCGACCCCGCTGATCACCGGCCGCGACATGCCGTCGAGCGCGCGCACGACGCGCTCGTCGTTGAACGCCCACAAGTCCTCCAGCGAGCCGCCGCCGCGGCACAGCAGGATCGCGTCGACCTCGTCGCGCCGCTCGACCTGGGCCAGCGCGGCCACCAGCGCGGCCGGCGCGTCGGCGCCCTGCACGAGGCTCGGGTAGACGATCACCTGCACGTGCGGCGCGCGCCGCGCCAGCGTGGCCACGACGTCTTGCAGCGCGGCACCGGCCAGCGACGTGACCACGCCCACCGTGCGCACGAACGGCGGCAGCGGGCGCTTGCGCGCCGGGTCGAACAGCCCTTCCGCCGCAAGGCGCGCGCGCAGGCGCACGAACTCCTCGTACAGCTGGCCGGCACCGAGGCGCTGAATGGACTCGACCACCATCTGCAGCTCGCCGCGCGCCTCGTAGACGGCCAGCCGGCCGCGCAGCTCCACCTGCAGGCCGTCCTGCAGCGGCACGTTGCTGAGCGACGCCGCACGCCGGAACATGGCGCAGCGCAGCGCGCCGGCGCCGCCGGCCGCGTCCTTCAGCGTGAAGTAGCAATGGCCGCTCGACGCGCGCGTGCAGCCGCTCAACTCGCCGCGCACGGTGACGGCGCCGAAGCGCGCGGCGAGCGCGTCGCCGGCGGCCAGCAGCAGCGCCGAGACGCTCCAGGCCTGCGCGCGCGCCGGCGCGGCGGCGGGGCCGCGCCCCGGCCCGGGCGGCTCGAATCCGGGCACCGCGAAGGGGTCGGCCATCAACACCTCTCCTGGTCGCGGATCGAGGGGAAAAACCCTGGTACTCCACAAGGCGGCAGAGTGTGAGCAGAGGTACGAATCACGGTCACGGCGCTGTCACTATCACATAAGTGATTGATTTGAATCACTTTTTTATTGCCTATTTTTTAGGCAAGCCAATCAGGAGGGCCAGAAATGGCGGCTTGCGGGCCCGCGGCGGCGGGTTACCCACAAAGTTTTCCACAGATCGTGTGGATGGGTGGACAAGCTGCCCGCCGGACGTTCCACGCGGTCCGCGGCTCCCCGCGGCTTCACGTCGTGTTGCAAAGATCTTCCCGTTGCCGGAGGGCCGCGGCGGGATTGGAGCATGCCTTCTCAAGCCATAATCCGCGCTTGCGTTTCGCGCGGGCGAAGGCCTCGGCCGCCGGGCCTGTTCGCCGCTCGTCCAATCACATGTCGAAGGGGTTGATTTGCTCAAGATCGTACAAGAGGCCGGCTGGCCGATCTGGCCGCTGATTCTTTGCTCGATTGCCGCCGTGGCGCTCATCGTGGAGCGCTTCATGGCGCTGCGCACGGCGCGCATCGCGCCGGGGTACCTGCTGGGCGAAGTCATCGCCGTCACGCGCAACGGCCTGCCCTCGCAGGACGTCATCGCCAAGCTCGCCGAGAACTCGCTGCTGGGCAGCGTGCTCGCGTCGGGCCTGAAGCTGCTCACCGTCGACCCGCGCGTCGGCGAAGTGCAGCTGCGCCAGACCTTCGAAGGCGCCGGCCGCGACGCCGCCCACAAGATGGATCGCTACCTCAACGCGCTCGGCTCGATCGCCGCGGCCGCGCCGTTGCTGGGCCTGTTCGGCACGGTGGTCGGCATGATCGAGATCTTCGGCTCGCAGGGCACCGGCGCCACCAACCCGGCGGAGCTCGCCCACGGCATCTCCACCGCGCTGTACAACACGGCCGCCGGCCTGGTGGTGGCCATCCCGGCACTGCTGTTCTACCGCTACTTCCGCGGCCGCGTCGACGACTACCTGCACACGCTGGAGCAATCGTCGGAACAGCTGCTGACGCAGCTCGTGCGCGTCACCTCGGGCCGCCCGCCGGCCGCGACCAAATGAACTTCCGCAAGCCCCGCCCGGAGGATCCGGAGATCAACCTCATCCCGTTCATCGACGTGCTGCTGGTGATCCTGATCTTCCTGATGCTGTCGACGACGTACTCGAAGTTCACCGAGCTGTCGGTGACGCTGCCGAGCGCCAACGCCGACGCCTCGCGCGACCGGCCTGCCGAGATCATCGTGGCGGTGGCCGCCGACGGCCGCTACACCGTCGACCACCAGGCGGTGGACGGCCGCAACGTCGATGCACTCACGCAGGCGCTGCGCACGGCCGCCGAGGCGCGCAAGGAGCCGTTCCTGATCATCTCGGCCGACGCGATGTCGACCCACCAGGCGGTGATCAACGTGATGGACGCCGCGCGCCGCGCCGGCCTCTCGCGCATGACCTTCGCCGCCCAGACGGCCAACGGCGCCGCCGCGCCCTGACGCCCCGGCCCTGCGCGCGCCGCGCAGGGCCCTTCGCGCGACACGTCACCGCATGCCTGCCGCGTTCGCCCGCCTCCTCCAGCGCCACTGGTGGCGCCCCGCCCTCACGCCCCTGACCGCGGCGCTCGCGCCGCTGGGCGCGCTCGTGGGCGCGGTCGCCGCGAACCGGCGCGCCGCGGCGCGCGCGCTGCCGCTGCCCGTGCCGGTGATCGTCGTGGGCAACGTGATCGTCGGCGGCGCCGGCAAGACGCCCACGGTCATCGCGCTGGTCACGCTGCTGCGTGCCTGGGGCCTGCGGCCCGGCATCGTCAGCCGCGGCCACGGCCGCGATGGCGACGGCGTGCAGCTGCTCGATGCCGCCACGCCGCCCGCTGCCGCCACGCCCGCGGCGTTCGGCGACGAGCCCCTGCTGATGCACCGGCGCACCGGTGCGCCGGTGGTCGTGGCG
>JBJMWE010000413.1:0-10861 GCA_045810285.1 Vitreoscilla sp.
CGAGCGCGCGGAGCCAGTCGAAGCTACGGAACCCGGTGGATCCGGCCGTCCAGGCCGGATCCAGACGCACGGCAAGCCGAAGAGCGGAACCCCTGCCCACCCTGTCGCACGCGCAACCCTGGCCGGCAGCGAAGCAGTCCACGTCGAGCCCGTCCACAAGCCCCCAGTCAATCAACACACCAATGCGACGAGCGACGACTTCAAGGGATTGACCGACAACCGGGGAACGAGCCGCTTCGCTATGCTGCCCGTCACCGCAGCCTGCAACGGCGGCCACGAGCCGCCTCCGTTCGATGACCTCGCTTCGCCCCACGCTCCTGGCGCTCGCCGCCCTGCTGTCCCTGCATGCCGCCGCCGCCGACCCCGACGCCAAGGCCGCCGACAAGCCCAAGTGGGACGTCAACCACCCGCCGGGCCCGAAGGCCACGGTCGACATCGATACCCGTACGGGCACGTGGATGTCGGTGGACGTCAGCCCCGATGGCCAGCGCCTGGTCTTCGACCTGCTGGGCGATATCTACACGCTGCCCATCGCCGGCGGCGAGGCCAGGCCGCTCACGCACTCCATCGCCTGGGAGATGCAGGCGCGCTGGTCGCCGGACGGCAAGCGCATCGCCTACATCAGCGACGCGGGCGGCGGCGACAACGTCTGGGTGATGAACGCCGACGGCACGGACGCGAAGGCCGTGACGAAGGAGGATTTCCGCCTGCTGTACACGCCCGCCTGGTCGCCCGACGGCCAGTACATCGCGGCGCGCAAGCACTTCACGGGCTCGCGCTCGCTCGGCTCGGGCGAGATCTGGCTGTACCACGCGAGCGGCGCCGGCAAGGGCGTGCAGCTCAACGAGAAGCCGAACTGGCAGAAGGACCTCGGCGAGCCCGCATTCTCGCCGGATGGCCGCTACGTGTATTTCTCGCAGGATGTCACGCCCGGCACGCAGTTCGAATACAACAAGGATTCCAACGGCGAGATCTTCGACATCCAGCGCATCGACCTGCGCGACGGCAGCGTCGAGCCCTTCGTCACGGGGCAGGGCGGCGCCGTGCGCCCGGTGCCGTCGCCCGACGGGAAGCAACTGGCCTTCGTGCGCCGCGTGCGCAACCAGAGCACGCTGTTCATCAAGGACCTGGCCACCGGCCAGGAGACACCGGCCTGGGGCCACCTCGAGCGCGACATGCAGGAGACGTGGTCGGTGCAGGGCGTGTACCCCGGCTTCGCGTGGACGCCCGACAGCAAGTCCGTCGTCGTGTGGGCGCAGGGCAAGCTGTGGCGCGTCGATCCCGCGAAGCGGGATGCGGTGGAGATCCCGTTCCACGTGAAGGACACCCGCGAGGTGACGCCCGCGCTGCGCGTGCCCACCGAGGTGGCGCCGACCACGTTCGACGTGAAGCAGCTGCGCTGGATGAACGTGTCGCCGCAGGGCGACCGCGTCGTCTACTCGGCGCTCGGCTATCTCTACGTGCGCGACCTGCCGCGTGGCGAGCCGCGCCGCCTGACGTCGCAGACGCAGCACTTCGAGTTCTTCCCGCACTTCTCGCGCGACGGCCGCGAGATCGTGTTCACGACGTGGAACGACCAGGAGCTCGGCTCGGTGCGCCGCATCGGAGCCAACGGCGGCGCCGAGACGATATTGACGTCCGAGCCCGGCCAGTACGTCGAGCCGCAGTTCTCGCCCGACGGCCGGTCCGTGGTCTACGTCAAGGGCCGCGGCGGCCACCTGACCTCGCCGTGGCACGGCATGGAGACGGGCGTCTACCGCGTGTCGTCGGACGGCAAGGGCAAGCCTGAGCGTCTCGCCAGGAGCGGGCGTGCGCCGCAGTTCGGGGCGGGCAACGATGCCGTCTTCGTCACGCGCACCAGCAACCAGAAGGAAGTGGACTTCGCCAGCAAGCTGGTGCGCATCGATCTCGCGGACCGCAAGGAGACCGAGGTCGCCACCAGCGAGTTCGTCAGCCAGTTCGCGGTGTCGCCGGACGGCCGCTGGCTGGCGTTCCAGGAGCGCGAGCACGCGTACGTGACGCCGTTGCCGCTGGCGGGCAAGCCGGTGGCCGTCGGTGCGAAGATGGATGCGCTGCCGGTGCGCCAGCTCGACGTCGATGCGGGCGAGTACCTGGGCTGGTCGGGCGACAGCAGCCGGCTGCATTTCGGGCTGGGCGACCGGCTGTTCACGACCGAGCTGCGCAACGCGTTCGCCTTCGTGCCGGGTGCGCCCAGGGAGCTTCCCAAGGCCGACGAGGCCGGCGTGCGCGTCGGCTTCACGCAGGCCAGCGACGTGCCCGCCGGCATGATCGCGATCACCGGCGCGCGCATCGTCACCATGAAAGGCGACGAGGTCATCGCCGACGGCACGATCGTGGTGGACGGCAACCGCATCGCCGCGGTGGGCCCGGCCGATCGCGTGCTGGTGCCCGCCGGCGCGAAGCGCATCGACGCGCACGGCAAGACCATCATCCCCGGCATCGTCGACGTGCACTGGCACGGCGGCATGGGCGACGACGGCATCGTGCCGCAGCGCAGCTGGATCAACTACGCGTCGCTCGCGTTCGGCGTGACGACGGTGCACGATCCGTCCAACGACTCCGCGCTGGTGTTCACGGCCGCCGAGATGCAGCGTGCCGGCATCATCACGGGCCCGCGCGTCTTCTCCACCGGCACGGTGCTGTATGGCGCGAAGCTGCCCATCACGCAGCCGGTCGACAGCCTCGGCGACGCGCTGGACGCGCTCAGGCGGCAGAAGGCGCTGGGCGCGATCAGCGTCAAGAGCTACAACCAGCCGCGCCGCGAGCAGCGCCAGCAGATCGTCGAGGCCGCGCGCCAGACGGGCATGATGGTGGTGCCCGAGGGCGGCTCGCTGTTCGAGCTGAACATGTCGATGGTGGTCGACGGCCACACCGGCGTCGAGCATGCCATCCCCGTGGCGCACGCGTACGACGACGTCAAGCAGCTGTGGGGCGCCACGCAGGTGGGCTACACGCCGACCTACAACGTGGCCTACGGCGGCCTCGACGGCGAGCACTACTTCTACGCGACGACCGAGGTCTGGAAGCATCCGATCCTGCGCGACTTCGTGCCGCGCAGCGTGCTCGAGGCGCGCTCGGTGCGCCGCGAGATCGCGCCCGAGGAGGACTACAACGTGGTGCAGGTCGCGCGCACCGCCACCGAGCTGCTGCACGCCGGCGTGCGCGAGAACCTGGGCGCGCACGGCCAGCGCGAAGGGCTGGGCGCGCACTGGGACCTGTGGATGCAGGTCAAGGGCGGCATGACGCCGCTTGAGGCGATCCGCAACGCCACCCTCAACGGCGCGCACTACCTGGGCATGGACAAGGACATCGGCTCGCTGGAGGTGGGCAAGCTGGCCGACCTGGTCGTCATCGACGGCGACCCGACCACCGACATCCGCCAGTCCGACCGCGTCGTCGACGTCATGCAGAACGGCCGCCTCTACGCGCTGCCGCACCTGGACGAGATCGCGCCGCGCAACAGGCCGCGCGCGCCGTTCTTCTTCGACGGCGTGGACGGCGCCGCGATGCCCGTGAGCACCAGCGGGCACGCGGCGATGGACGGCGGGGACTGATCTTCAGCGCGCCGCGTCGAGCGCGATGTCGCCCTGGGCGATCCAGCGCTCGACGGCCTTGCCGTCACGGCCGGCGTGCAGCACCCGGGCCAGGCCGGCCCTGCGTTCGAGCACGACGACTGCGTCGCCCTTGGCGAGCCAGCCCCGCGGCGCCGACTTCGGCTCGGGCGTGTCGCGCAGCGGCGCGCGGGCCCGCGTGACGTGCGCCCGCGAGGGCGCGTCCACCTGCGCGGCGAGCGCGGACATGCGCGCGGCCAGCGCGCTCCAGTCGGCGGGCTCGCGCGTCGGCGCCGGGGCGCGGCCATCGTCGGTGCTGACGGACAGGCCCTTCGGGCCGCTGGCCACGCGCAGGATGCTCAGGCAGGTCGGGCTGCGGGCGTCGCCGGACGGCGCCTTCTCCGTCAGCAGCAGCTCGCCGGGCGCCATGGTGGGCGGGTCGGGCAGCCGGCAGGCGAAGGGCATGGCGTCGCTCTCGTGGCGCTGGCGGTTGGCGAGCTGCGGCAGCGAGTCGGGCGCGAACGCGCGCACGCCGGCGAGCTCCCACGCCGGGCCGCGCGGGGCGCGGCGGTCGAACACGAACAGCGGCTGGTCCTCCGGCGCCGCGTCCGTCCAGCACTGGATCGCCATGGCGCCGCCCAGTTGCGACCAGGCGATGACGAGGTTGGCGTCGCGGCAAGGCTCCATCGACTGGCGGGCATCGACGTTGGCCATGCACACGCCGTCGGCGCAGGCGCGGTTGGACAAGGGATCCGCGGCGAGGGCGGCGGCAGCCGCGAAGGCGAGCGTGCACGCCAGCAGCGACGACGAGCGGGAACGGGGCATCGCGGAATGTTACGTCGGCCCGGCTATGCTCGCGGCTTCCCCAAGTCCCAGGATTTCACGCGATGCGCATCGAGATCGAACCCGGCGTCCGGCTCTACGTCGATGTCGAGGGCACGCAGTTCGTGCCGGACGGCCCCGTGCTGCGCGAGAAGCCGACGCTGGTGCTGCTGCACGGCGGCCCGGGCTTCGACCACTCCGCCTTTCGCCCGTTCTTCGGCCGCGTGGCCGACATCGCGCAGGTGATCTACGTCGACCACCGCAGCCACGGCCGCAGCGACCGGCGCCCGCCCGAGGAGTTGACGCTGGACACCTTCGCCGACGACGTGGTGCGCCTGTGCGACGCGCTGGGCGTCGCCAGGCCGATCGTGCTCGGGCAGTCGTTCGGCGGCTTCGTGGCGCAGCGCTACATCGAGCGCCACCCCGCGCATCCGTCCAAGGTGATCCTGTCGTCGACCTCGCCGCACATGAAGCAGGAGCGCAAGGAGGCGATGTTCGGCAAGCTGGGCGGCGAGGCCGCGCGCGCGGCCTGCCGGCGCTTCTGGAGCGAGCCGAACGCCGCCACCTGGGCCGAGTACGGCGTGCACTGCCGCCACCTGTACAACACCACACCGCAGGATCCGGACGCCGGCTCCCGCACGATCCACGAGTTCGACATCCTGTTCCGCTCGGCCGCCGGCGAACAGCGCACCATGGACCTGCTGCCCGGCCTTGCGAAGGCGCAGTGCCCGGTGCTGGTGATGGTGGGCAGCGAGGATCCCGTGTGCCCCGTCGCCGACGCGCGCGACATCGCCGCCGCGCTGCCGCCGCAGTGGATGCAGTACCACGAGTTCCCGAACGTGGGGCACGGCGCGTGGCGCGACGACGCGGATGCGGCGTTCGACGTGCTGCGCAAGTTCATCCTGGCGTGACTGCTGCAGAATCCGCGCCATGAACGCCATCCACGAGGAAGTCGTCGCCACCGCCGAGCGCGCCGTCGGGGCGCTGCAGGAGCGCGCGGGCGGGCGACTCGATTGGTCCGTCGCGAGCGTCGCGGTGGTCGACGAGATGCTGGTGGAGGTGTCGGGCTACGTCGCCGATCTCGACGAGGCCGTCGTCACCAGCCTCGTGCAGCAGCTCGGCTGCTACGTGCTCGAAGTGGGCCGGCGCGCCTGCGGCGGCACGTATTTCTGGCACGAGGAGGGCGAGCAGCCCGTCCTGGTCGTCGGCGAGCCGGAGGCGCATGTGGCGCTGATGGCGTGGAGCAAGGTCACCGGCCGCATCACGGGCGACGAAGGCGACGACATCGTGTTCTTCTTCGACGGCTTCGTCGCCAAGGCCGCGCAGCCGGAGCCCGGCAGCAACCTGCTGTTCCTCTGAGAACACGAGGCTTGCCGCTCGGCAGCACGCCGCGTGTCGTCGCTTGTCCTACACGACGAGCGAGCGCGCGCTTACACGACGAGCGAGCGCTCGCCGACACGTGCGCGCCGGCCGCGGTGGGAAAGTACGAACCATGCCGAACGACATCGGCCGCAGAACTCGAACAACAGCCGATGTCGAACGGCCCCACTGTCCAACGAAGGAGCACGTCATGAACAAGGACCAGGTCAATGGCCGCGCCGAAACCCTCAAGGGCGACGTCAAGGAAGCCGCCGGCAAGGTGGTCGGCAACGAGCGACTGAAGGCTGAAGGCCAGGCCGACCAGGTCGCCGGCAAGGTGCAGTCCAAGGTCGGCGACGTCAAGAGCGACGTCGGCAACGCCGTCAAGAACGCGATCGATCGCTGATCGATGTGCGCCAGCCCCCGCGCCCCAGGGCGGCGCGGGCGCTTCAAGCCCGGTTTCCGCGATCGATTCGTCGGTCGCATCCACGCTCGCCACGGACGACGACGCCCGGACATCCAGTGCATGTCCGGGCGTCGTCGTCTTCGCTTTGTGGAAAGCGCTAGACGTGGAGGAAGCGGCCGCCGCCGAACGACCAGTTCTCCCAGGTCGTCTCCTTGAACGCGAGCATCACGTTCTCGGGATCGAGCCCCGGCGATTCGCGCAGCGCGGCGATGAGGTCGGCGGCGATCTTGCGCTTGACCTTGACGCTGCGTCCGGCCGACAGCAGCACCTCGATCAGCACGAAATCGTCCGTGCGCGGCCGCGTGAGGTCGGGGTAGCTCGGGTCGAAGCGGAAGTCGTCCGCCGAGAGCTCGAGCACGCGATGGAAGCGGTCGGTGTCCGGCACGCCGGACGCGACGAGCGCGCGATGGACGCCTTCGAGGACGGCGGACTTGAAGGCGGTGTCCTTGCCTTGGCGCACGGTGAGGGTGACGAGGGGCATCGATGCTCCATTCAGACGTTGTCGGACGAACCGGGGCCCTCGAGGCCGACCGGCACCGGGTCGTAGCCGGCATCCACCAGCGCCTGCTGCAGCAGGAAGCGGTCGATGTCGGAGTGCACGCGCACGTGCTTGCTGCCGAGGTCGACATGGACGTCGGCGGCCGGATCCAGCTTGTGGATGGCTTCGGTGACGGCGTTGATGCAGTGCCCGCAGCTCATGCCTTCGACGAGGAATTCGTTCATGGCGATCTCCGGAAGGGGGAGGTGGACAGTGTCGCGCGGGACGCGCATCCCGGCACGGCCGGCGCGCGCGGCCCCAGGTGGCGCGGGGGTTTGAAGACCCTTCGCGCGGTGCTTTTTCCAATCTGCGCAGATCGTTACAGGGGGACCGTCGACACTGGCGCTTTCCCGCGCTTCAATTTCACGATGTCCAGCCCGTCCGCCCCCGTCCTGCCCGCCCGTCGCGACTGGTCGTTCCCCGTCGACGGGATGAGCTGCGCCGCGTGCGCCGGCCGCGTGGAGCGCGCGCTGCGGGCGGTGCCGGGCGTGGCCGAGGCCAGCGTCAACATGGCCACCGAGCGCGCGAGCGTGCATGGCGACGTGCCGCTGGCGTTCGACGGCCTCGAGGCGGCCGTGCGCCGGGCCGGCTACGCGGCGCGGGCGCCGGAGACCCCCGCACCTGCGCCACTCACCGAGGCGCAGTCCTGGCGGCCGGTGCTGGTCGCGGCCGCGTTGTCGGTGCCCCTGGCGCTGCCCATGCTCGCCGGCCCGTTCGGCCTCGACCGGGCCTGGCCGGCCTGGCTGCAGTTCCTGCTGGCCACGCCCGTGCAGTTCTGGTTCGGCGCCCGCTTCTACGCCGGCGCCTGGCGCGCGTTGCGCGGCGGGGGCGCCAACATGGACGTGCTGGTCGCGCTCGGCACCACGGCCGCGTACGGCCTGAGCGTGTTCGACTGGTGGGCGGCGAGCCACCTGCCGCACAGGGCCGGCATGGCGTCGGGCCCTCTCTATTTCGAGGCCGGCGCCGTCGTCATCACGCTGGTGCTGCTGGGCAAGCAGCTCGAAGCGCGCGCCAAGCGCCAGACGACGCAGGCCCTGCGCGCGCTGCAGACGCTGCAGCCCGACATGGCGCGCGTGCGCCGCGGCGGTGTGGATGCCGACGTCCCGGCGGCGCGGCTACGCACCGGCGACCGTCTCGTCGTGCGGCCCGGCGAGCGCTTCGCAGCCGATGGCGTGGTCGTCGAGGGCGAGAGCCATGTCGACGAGTCGCTGGTCACCGGCGAGAGCCTGCCCGTGGCGCGCGCGCCCGGCGGGCGCGTCACCGGCGGCGCGATCAACGGCGAGGGGCTGCTGCTGGTGGACGTGACGGCCACGGGCGCGGAATCCACGCTGGCGCGCATCGTGCGGCTGGTGGAGTCGGCGCAGGAAAAAAAGGCCCCGATCCAGCACCTGGTCGACCGCGTCAGCGCGGTGTTCGTGCCGGTGGTCTGCGCCGCGGCGCTGGCCACGCTGCTGGGCTGGGGCCTCGCGGCGGGCGACTGGCAGCGTGCGCTGCTCAACGCGGTGGCCGTGCTGGTGATCGCCTGCCCGTGCGCGCTGGGCCTGGCCACGCCCACGGCGTTGATGGCCGGCACCGGCGTCGCGGCGCGGCACGGCATCCTCATCAAGGACGCCGAGGCGCTGGAGATCGCGCACGACGTCACGGTGGTGGCCTTCGACAAGACGGGCACGCTCACCGAGGGCAGGCCCATGCTGGTGGGCTGCGAGGCGGTCGACGGCGACCCGGCGCGGCTGCTCGCGCTCACGGCGGCCGTGCAGGGCGGCAGCACGCACCCGCTCGCCCAGGCCGTGCTGGACATGGCGCGCGGCACGCACGCCCGGGTGCCGCAGGCCAGCGCGCAGCGCGCGGTGCCCGGCAAGGGCGTCTGCGCCCGCGTGCGCATTCCCGCCGACGGGCAGGCGAGCGCGGAGGCGCGGCTCGCCGAGGCGATCGCCGCCAGCGCCATCATGAGCGCGCGCCAGAGCGCGGGCCTGTCGCCCGGCCTGGGCCTGGCGCTCGATGCCGAGCACGCGATCGATCCGACCGGCCACGACCTCGACCTGAGGCTGGGCAGCGCGCGCTGGATGGCCGAACTGGGCGTCGACCTCGAGCCCCTGGCTGCACGCGCGGCCGAACTGCAGGGCCTGGGCCGGACGTTGTCCTGGCTGGCCGACGTCACGGACGGGACGCCGCGGCTGCTGGGCCTGGTGGCCTTCGGCGACCGCCTGCGCGACGGCGCCATCGACGCCGTGCAGCGCCTGCACGACCAGCGCGTTCGAACCGTCATAGTCAGCGGCGACGGCCGTGCGAGCGCCGAAGGCGTCGCACAGTTGCTGGGCATCGAGGAGGTGCACGCCGAGGTGCTGCCGGGCGAGAAGGCCTCGCTGCTGGCGTCGCTGCGCTCGCTGGCCACGCCGGCCGGCGGGCGGCGGCGTCGCGCGGTGCGCGTCGCGATGGTGGGCGACGGCCTGAACGACGCGCCGGCGCTCGCCGCGGCCGACGTCGGCATCGCGATGGCCTCGGGCACCGACGTCGCGATGGAGGCCGCCGGCATCACGTTGATGCGGCCCGACCCGCGGCTGGTGTCCGACGCGCTCGACATCTCGCGCCGCTGCGTCGCCAAGATCCGCCAGAACCTGTTCTGGGCCTTCGCGTACAACGTGGCCGGCATCGGGCTGGCAGCGGCGGGCCTGCTGAGCCCGATGGTGGCCGGCGCCGCGATGGCGTTCAGCAGCGTCAGCGTGGTGACGAACGCGTTGACGCTGCGGCGCTGGAAGCCCGCGAGCGTCGCATGACGCGCCAGCGGGCGCGCGCCGTCACTGCTGTCGGCTGGCCGCCTCGGCCTTGGTGAAGAACTGGTAGATGCCGTCCTCGCTCATGGCGCGGGCGTCGGCGAGCTCGCCCGCCTTGGTCATGAACAGGATCCTGTTGTCCGGCGACACGATCACCGCAGACGGGATGCCCTTGACGGTCGCGTTGCCGTAGGCCGTGCTCACGTCGACGTTGTGGTCGAAGTGGCCCACGTCCACCTTGACCACCTTGAACCTGCCCATCAGCTCGGCGTTCTTGCCGGTCTTGAGGGCGTGATCCAGCGCCCGGCAGTCCGGGCACCAGTTCGCGCCGAAGATCAGCAGCACCGGCTCGTGCGCTGCGGCCGCGTCGCGCAGCGCGACCGCGATCTGCGCCTTCGCGTCGGCCGATTCGTCGTAGGGCTTGTCGGCGGCGGCGGCGACGCCGGCGGCCAGCGCGATGGCGATGGTCAGGAGCAGCTTCTTCATGCCGCCATGATGCCAGCGTCGAGGCCGACGCGCGGGCGTGCGCCGCGAGCGTCCCCGGTCGCGTGTCGGAAGTCGGGCCGGGGCTGCACTGCGGGCGAAACGGAGTGACGGGGTCGGGCCAGCAGATGCGCCTTGGCGCTCGTGGATCCTGCGACTGCGCGCAGGATGACACCGGTTGGGCGCTCCGCGGCAGTGTGCCGGTGCGCGTGGACGTGGGCGCTGCCGGCCGCGTGTCGGTGGGCGGCGCTGCCTGGCCGCGTGTCGGTGGGCGCGGCCCGGCCGCGTGTCGGTGCGCATCGACGGCTCGCCGCCAAGCCGTCATCCTGCTCGCAGCGAAGCGGAGTTGCCTTGAGCTCAACTCGTCGTTGCAACGGTCTGCCAGAGTACCTCAGCGGGATTGGCAAAGCCAAGCGTCTCACGTGGTCGGCCGTTCAACTCGTCGGCGATTCGATTGAATTGAGCCTGAGTGAGCGTTGAGAAGTCCTTGCCCTTTGGAAGGTACTGACGAAGCAGGCGATTGGTGTTTTCGTTGGATCCTCTTTGCCAGGGGCTGCGCGGATCACAAAAGAAGACTTCGACGTCGGTGGCTATCGTGAACTTCGCGTGATCCGCCATCTCGCCGCCGCGGTCCCAGGTCAGCGTTCGCATCATTCCGTCGGGCAGCTTCTTGACGTATCGGGTCAACGCGCCCACGACGCTTCGAGTGTCCTTGGCCGGCACCTTGACCAACATGAGATAGCGTGATCGTCGCTCCACGAGCGTAGCAACCTGGCAGTCGAATGTGCCAAACAGCAGGTCACCCTCCCAGTGCCCCGGCACCGCACGATCCTCAGCTTCAGCGGGCCGC
>JBJMWE010000414.1:0-8793 GCA_045810285.1 Vitreoscilla sp.
AGCCGGAGCCGGAGCCGGAGCCGGAGCCGGAGCCGGAGCCGGAGCCGGAGCCGGAGCCGGAGCCGGAGCCGGAGCCGGTGCCGGCGCCGGTGCGGGGGCATTGGCCGCGAACAGGGCGTAGATGGTCTCCGTCGCGCTGACCTTCGTGTTGCAGGTCGACGCGGTGCCCGAGCAGCCACCGCCGCTCCAGCCCTTGAAGACGTATCCAGGCAGCGTGCCTTGCGTCAGGGCGATCGGCTGGCCGACCGGAACGGTGGCCACGCATGTTGAGGACTGGGGCGCGCTGGTGCAGCTGATCAGCCCGTAGGGGTCGCTTTGCACGCTGCCGCCGAGCTGTGCGCTGACAGTCAGCGTCACGGTGCCGGTGGTGGTCAGCGACCCACGCAGCCGCTGCGCGGTCATGTCGGTGCCGTTGGTGGTGTCGGCGCCTGCACCGCCGCCGCAAGCGGCCAGGGTGGCGAGAGCAGCGACTTCGACGGCCGTCATCGCGGCGAATTTCACTTTCGATTTCATGGGTGGAGATCCGGGCAACTTCTCTTGGACAGGCTTCCGCACGCCTTGCGGCGTAGCGATGCGACTCAAAAGCAAGGTGCGAAGGGCCGTGCGACGGGTCGGAGGAGGTTGACCGACCGTGCAGGTCCCGTATGGCGTTGCCGGACTGGCGTCAGGGCGTTGGAAGCCTTGGGGCACGTTGCGTATGCACAGCACATCGGCACGCTGTGAGCGCTCGGTAGGGCGCGTTTGCCGACGTCGTTACAAATGGCCCGGGGGACTTCGACGCAACAGATCCCTCATAGTGGAGTGCTGTCTTCAAACCCGGGCGCCCTTCAGGCGATCCCGATATCGGGCATTGCGAACCGCCGGCGTCGAGATCTTCAGAGGGAGAAGTTGCCAAGAAGTTGGCACATGCGACGGCGGATGGGCAGGCGCGATTGCGTCGAATCGGCTAGCTCGGCAGCCGCTTCAGGAGGGCGACGAACGTCGCATTTCGTCCAAATTCGTGAAGCCCTTGGCAGAAATTCAAGTTACAGCGTCTTACCAATCCCGGCCTTCGAGCGGCCTGCCACCTGCTCGACAGGACGGTTCAATGGTGCAAATTCGAGCCCGCCTGCCCGCCACTGCGACAATTTCGAGCCCAGCGCGCTGACCGTGAACCCGTTGTGATCGTGGAACAGCAGGATGTCCCCCGTGACGGGCGGGGCGTCGTCGATGCGGCGGATCAATGGCTCGACGCCGTCCTGCCGGTAGTCGCTGTAGGTCTTCGTCCAGTGCACCAGCGTGTAGCCGGCGCGACAGACCGTGCGCATGGAGCGCAGGCTCACTTCGCCCTTGGGCGGGCGGAACAGGCCCGTGTCCAGCCCGGTCGCCTCGCGGATGACGCGCCGGCAGTGCGCGAGGTCGTCCACCAGCGCCACGGCGTCCAGCGTCGTCATCACCGTGTGGTCGTAGCTGTGGCCGCCGATGCCGTGGCCTTCGGCGACGATGCGGCGCGCGACCTCGGGGTGCTTCTCGACCTCCCGGCCCACCACGAAGAACGTGGCGCGCACGCCCGCGCGCGCGAGGACGTCCAGCATCGCCGGCGTGTGCTCCGGGTGCGGGCCGTCGTCGAAGGTCAGCGCGATGGCGCGGCGCGGCTTGGGCAGGCGCCACAGGAAGCGGTCGGGGAAGACGGCCTGCTGCAGCAGGTCCTTGGACAAGGTTCTAGCGAGCGCCAGCATGGACGGTCTCCGCGGCGACGGCCGCGAGGACGTCGTGGTTGCGCCGGCCCAGGGCCGGCCAGGTGAGGTGGGCGATCGACGCGGCGATGCGCGTCGGATCCCACTGGCGGCCCAGGGCCGCGGCGAGGGCGGTGGCGAGCTGCTCCGCGTCGCCCGCGGGCACCAGCAGCCCGTTGACGCCGTCGTCGACGAGATCGGGGATGCCCCCGACGCGGCTGGCGACGACGGGCGTGCCGCTGGCCAGCGCCTCGACGACGACGTTGGGCGAGCCTTCGTTGTGGCTCGGCAGCGCGAGCAGGTCGGCGGCCGCGATCCAGTCCGCCACGACTGCCTGCGGCCTGGGCCCGAGGAAGGCCACGTGGTCGGAGAGCCCCAGCGCGCGGGTCAGCTGCTCGAGCGTGTCACGTTCCGTGCCTTCCCCGATCAGCACCATCCGGACGTGAGCACCCACCGACGGATCACCCCGCAGGCGGGCCCCGGCGCGCAGCAGCACGTCCAGCGCCTTGACCGGCACCAGGTGCCCCACGAAGAGCACGAGGCGGGTGTCGGTGGGAATGTCGAGCGCCTGGCGCAGGCGGGCACGCTCGCCGGCGGCGCGCGGATGGAACACGGCCGGAGCGTAGCCGGCGCAAGGAATGCACGCGATCCGGTCCGCCGGCAATCCGGTCAGCTCGGTGACCGCATCGGCCAGCGGCGCGCTGACGGCGATGACCCGGCGCGCGGCGCGCAGCGCCCAGCGGATCTGCGGCCGCAGCAAGCGCTGCCGGCCACTGCTGTTGATGTCGCTGCCGTGGGCGGTGGCCACCAGGGGCAGGCCGAGCGCGCGGGCGGCGAGCGCCGCGCCGACGACGTCCGGGTAGGCGCAGTGCGCGTGCAGCACGAAGCGGCCGTGGCGCTGCCTGAGCGCGCGCAGCGTGCGCCACACCCCCAGGAAGTAAGTGAGCCCCGACAGCCAGTGCAGGCCGGGCACGGCCAGGTAGCGCGGGTGCGCCAGCGTCCAGCCGGCGTGGGTCTCGCGGGCAGGCACCGGCTGGGCGTCGCGCCACGGGCCGATGGGCGGGCGGCGCGGCACCGGGATGACGAGTTCCTGCTCGCAGTGGCCGGCCATGGCGTCGACCAGGTTGCGCAGGAAGGGCGTGCGAAACGGGTCGCGGGGGCTCGGGAAGAAGGTGGTGAGGACGACGACGCGCAGGCGGGCCGCGCCGGTCTCCGCCACCGTGTCCGCACGCGCCGCGCCCGGCCGCGCCGGCGCGGCCGCGAGCGGCTCGCCGCCGGTCGCGCTCATCGCGCGGTGCGCGCGTGGACGCGCTCGTAGAGCCGTTCGTAGCGTTCGATCATCTGGTCGATGTCGAACGTGGACAGCACGCGCTCGCGCGCCGCGGCGCCCAGGCGTGCGCGCTCGGCGTCGTCGCGGCACAGTGCCACGAGGCAGGCGCGCAGCGCGGGCTCGTCGTCGCTGGGGAACAGCCGGCCGTCGACGCCGTCGCGCACGATCTCGCCGTTGCCGCCGACGTCGCTGGCCACCGGCGGCACGCCCGCGGCCATCGCCTCGAGCAGCGTGTTGGACATGCCCTCGCTGATCGACGGCAGCACGAACACGTCGAAGGCGCCGAGCACGCGGTCGACGTCGTTGCTGTGCCCCAGCAGGTGCACGCGCGAGGCGATGCCCAGCGACGCGGCCAGCGCCGTCAGCGCGGGCCGCTCCGGACCCTCGCCGGCGAGCACGAGGTGGATGTCCAGGCCGCTGGCGGCGACGGCGCGCAGCAGCAGGCCGTAGTTCTTGACCGCCACCAGCCGGCCGACGCTGCCCACCACCAGCGCGCCCGCGGGCACGCCCCAGTCGTGGCGCAACGCCGCGCGTGCCGGCGAGGGCGCATCCATGCGTGCCGCGACGTTGAAGCGGCTCAGGTCGACGCCGTTGTGCAGCACCTCGACGCTCGCCTCGGGCAGGCCGATGTGCTTGACGAGATCGGACTTGAGCTGGCCCGATACCGCGAAGATCGCGTCGGTGTGGCGGCTCATCCAGCGTTGCACCGCGAAGCGCGCCGGGCGGTCGTCGAACTTGCGCCCGTGCTCGCTGTGCACCAGCGCCTGCGCGCGCGCCAGCTTGGCGCCGGCGAAGCCGTAGAAGAAGGGCTCGGCGTTGCGGGTGTGGACGATGTGGGGCCGCGTGCGGCGCAGCAGGCCGGCCAGGCGCAGCGCCAGGCGCGGGTCGTTGCCGCCGCGCCAGTGCAGCTCGTGGATGTCCACGCGGGGATCCTCGATGCGGCGCGCGAACTCGCCCGCGTGCTTCAGGCAGCACACCGACGACACGAAGCGGTCGCGGTCGAGGCGGTTGATGACGTTGACGACCCCGTTCTCGAGACCGCCGGGTTCCAGGCTCAGGAGAACGTGGAGGACCCGGATCGGTGCGCGCGAAGTCACGTGGGCACTCCCGGCGCGTCGCGCCCGGCTGCCGGGCGAGGGCGTTCGCCCTTCGGGCGGCCGTGCGGGCTCACGCCGCCAGCGCGGCGGGCCGCGCCTCGACGTCGAACACCCGATCCACGCGATCCCAGCGGAAGTCCTGCAGCAGGCGCTCCAGGCGGCCTTCGGTGCGGTGCAGGCTGACGTAGTGGCGGAAGCGCGACTTCGCGTCCACGCCGGCCACGCGCGGCTGGCCCGGGTCGATCTCCCACGGGTGCATGTAGAAGATCATCGGACGCTTCTCCTCGCGGTGGAAGCGTTCGATCGCCCAGCGCGAGGCGACGTAGGGCAGCAGGCGGAAGTAGCCGCCGCCGCCGATCGGGATGTTGCGGCTGCCGGCGCGCACGGTGGAGATGGGGATCTCGGTCAGGCCCTCGACCGACGCGTACGGGAAGCGCGGCGCGTCGGGCATGCCGTAGTGGTCGTGGTGCACCGGGTAGACGCTGGAGCTGTACGCGTAGCCGGCGTCGCGCAGGCTGTCGAATGCCCACAGGTTGCGCTTGTCGATGGAGAAACTGGGCGCGCGGTAGCCGCGCACGGCCACGCCGCCGATGTCCTCGAGGATGCGCTTGGCACGCGTGATGTCGTCCTCGAACCGGGCGCGCGACAGGTCGGTGGCGCGCTCATGGCCGTAGCCGTGGCTGGCCAGTTCGTGGCCGGCGGCGACGATGCGGCGGATCATCGCGGGATGGCGTTCCGCGATCCAGCCGAGCGTGAAGAAGGTCGCGTGCGCGCCGCTCGCCGCGAAGCGCGCGAGCAGGCGATCCACGTTGTTCTCGACCCGGCACTCGATCGTGTCCCACGCGCTGCGCGCGATGTAGGGCGCCATCGCCGAGACCTGGAAGTAGTCCTCGACGTCCACGGTCAGCGCATTGACGATCGCGCCCGCAGCGGCGCCGTGCAGTCCGGACGTCATCCGATGGTCTCCATGCCCTTGCGGCTGGTGCGGTACTTGTAGCCCAGCCAGTGCGCCAGCCACTTGGTGACGCGGGCGGTGGCGCCGCCGTCCCAGACGTCGGGGCCGGCGGCCTTGTCGTCGAGGCGGTTGTCGTTGGCGTTGACGACGCGCACCGCGCGCTGCGCCAGTTGCACGTCCAGGCCGACGGCGACGTCGCAGCGGCCGCCCTGGTCGTCGTCGCCGGCCTCGGGGCCGACGGTCAGCGTGGTGATCCCGAGCGCGCCGGCCTCTTCCAGCAGCTGGCCCTCGGCGCCGCTGGCCAGGCAGCGCGCGTGGCGCAGCAGCGCGAGCAGGTCGACGTAGCCGCGGTCGCGCACGATGATCACGCCGGCCTGTTCCAGCAGCTGGTCGCAGCCGGAGACGATGACGGCGCGCCGCTCGGCCGGGCGCAGCGGCCACACGAGCGGGATGTCCTGCGCGATGTGGCGCAGCACGGCGGCCACCTGCGCCACGACGTGCTGCGGATCGGGGATCGAGGGGAACCGCCACGCCAGCACGCCGTAGCGTCCGCGCAGCGATTCGGGCAGGTCGTATTCCGCCAGGATCTTCTCTGCCGAGCGCAGGTGCGGGAACGCGATGCCGATGAACTTCGCCGCGAGGCTGCCCATGAAGTGCACGTTGCCCGCCGGCTTGCCCTCGCGGATCAGGCGGTTGGAGTCGGCGATATCCTGCGTCAGGCACTCGGTGGCCAGGCGATCGAGCAGCGCACCGTTGAGCGTGGCGTCGCTGCCCGGGCCGTGCAGGCGGCCGGCGTCCAGGTGCAGCACGGGGATGCCACGCTTGCGCGCCAGCAGCGCGCAGGCGAGCGTGGAGTTCTGCGTGCCGGTGACCATCACGGCGGCCGGTGCATGCTGCTCCAGCACCGAGTCGAAGCGGGCCGTGGCGGCCGCCATGACGCGGCCGTAGTCGCCCGGATCGAGCGCCAGGTGGACGGCGGTGTAGGCCGACGTCAGCTTCTCGTCGACCACCTCGCCCACGGCGCGTTCGCTGCCAGTGTGCACGATGGCGGGCGCGGGCACGGTGGACGACTGCGCCAGCGCCTGGGCGAGCGACGCCAGCTTCCAGAAGCCGGACGCCGAATCGCACACGCACAGCAAGGTGCGCTGGGCGGGGAGCGCCGGCGGCGGCGCGACCGGCGGCTGCCACGCGGGCGCGGTGGTGGGCGCGGGCGCCGCGGCGAACGCTGCGGCCGCGATCTTCGCGTCGGCCTCGTCGGCAGCGGTGTCGGTCGCCTCGATCTCGAGATCGAGGTCGAGGTTGCCGCCGATGGCCTCGTCGGTCGCGGCGACGCTCACCGGGGCGAAGTCGCTCAACCCGCCGATCTCGGAGCGCAGTTCTGCGGCCGTGTCGATGACCAGCTGCTCCGTGATGCCGTTGCGTTCCTGCAGGTAGGCCGACAGCATCAGGCGGTTGCACAGCCGGTTGATGCGGCGCGGCACCCCGGCCGTCCACGCGTGGATCTTCTCGTAGGCGGCGACCGAGAACTCCGGGTTGCCCGCCCAGCCCACGTGGTGCAGCCGGTGCTCGATGTACTTGCGCGTGTCCTCGGCGTCCAGCGGCGTCAGGTGGCACGACGCGGTCACGCGCTGGCGCAGCTGCTCCATCGCCTTGGACTTGAGCAGGTTGCGCAGCTCGGGCTGGCCGACCAGGAAGCTCTGCAGCAGCGAGTGCGTGCCGATCTGGAAGTTCGACAGCATGCGCAGTTCCTCGATCGACTCGCGGCCCAGGTTCTGGGCCTCGTCGACGATCAGCAGCGCGCGCTTGCCCTGCACGGCCAGCGAGGTGAGGAAGGCCTCCAGCGTGGAGATGAGGTGGGCCTTGGAATCGCCGCTCATGGGCACGCCGAAGGCGATCAGGATGGCGCGCAGCAGCTCGCCCGCGGCCAGCTGCGTGCTGACGATCTGCGCCGCGACGACCTTGCTGGTGTCCAGCTCCTCGAGCAGCGTGCGCACGATGGTGGTCTTGCCCGCACCGATCTCGCCGGTGACGACGATGAAGCCCTCGCCCTGGTGCGCGCCGAACTTCAGGTAGGACAGGGCGTGGCTGTGCCCCCGGCTGTCGTAGAAGAAGGCCGGGTCGGGATTGAGCTGGAACGGGGAGCCCGTGAGGCCGAAATGCTTCTCGTACATGGAATCAGTATTGCACCCGCAACCCGGCGAACGCCTGGTTCTCGCGCACCTCGGATGTGGTCGACGCCGAATTCAACACGACGTGCGACGCGAAATGCCGCAGGCCCGCCGACAGCGTGGTGCGCCGGCCCAGGCGCTGCGTCAGGCTGAAGGTGCCGGCGAACTGGTGCTGCGAGTCGCCCGCGCGGGCGCCGAGCGCCTCGATGCTGCTCCATTCGATCTCGGCGGCGCCCGACATCTGCGGCGACAGCCGGTGGTACAGCCCGAGGGAGCCGCCCCACTGGCGGCTGTCGAAGGTCGACCCGGGCGCGACGGTCACGCTGCCGGGCAGCATCGTCGCCTTCGCGTACCAGCCCGAGGCGTAGAACGTGTTGCGCTGCCCGCTGTAGACCAGGTTCAGCTGCGCGCGCGTGGCCAACTGGGCCGATTGCGACGTGATCTGCTGCGGCTGCGTGAACGCGCCGGGCAGGTTGCGCGTCAGCATCAGGTCGTCGACCGCCTGGTCGCTGTTCGGCAGGTCGGGCGTGCGGCCGCTCAGGATCGCGCCGAGCAGCAGCGCGGGATCGCTGTCCGCGCCGTTGAGCCCGAACGTGGCCGGCGACGCCTGGGCCGCGCGCGTCAGCGTGAAGTCGAACGCGCTGCGCGGCAGCCGGTCGTGCAGGTGCAGGTCGAAGCCGGTGCCGAAGTAGTGGTGCTGCGCGCCGAGATCGAGCGTCGTGCGCGGCGACGGCCGCCACCGCAGCACGCCGCCGTAGGTGGTGTCGTCCTGCGTGGTGCCGGCGTAGACCGCGTGCTCGCGGCCGCCGATGACGCCCAGCATCACGTCGGGTTCCGGCGCCGCCGAGAGCGTGGCCTGCAGCGAGTCGGTCTTGAGCACGGACGCCGTGTTGCCCTGGTAGGCGGTGTCCTCGTGCAGGCCGTCGATCTGCACGCCGAATGGCGTGGGCTTGCGCACGAGGGTGAAGACGTCGTGCTGGTACGTCGAGCCGTCCGGCGCACTGGCCGAGCTGTCGGTGTGGTTGCGCGTGATGGTGGTGTCGCTGCGCAGGCGCGCGCTGAGCGTCTGCGAGAAATCGTGCGCCAGGTACGGGCTGGCGCGCACGCTCACCGACGAGACCGTGTTCGACGTCGAGGTCTCCGATTGCGCCGCGAGCGGGTCGGCGCGCGTGCGCGAGGCGGAGAGGTCGGCATCGAAGTACAGCCACCGCTCGACCAGCGACGAGTTCAGGTCGAGATGGCCGCGCGGCAGCACGCGCGCCGGCTGGGAATCGCGCGCGTAGGCGAGGAAGTCGAGGCCGGCGGCGCCCAGGACGGTGACGCGCGCGCCGCGGCTGCGCACGATGAGGCCGGCATTGACCTCGCCGATCACGTCCTTGCGCTTGTCGCCTTGCGAGGCGAGTTCGGCGTTGTCGGTGGCCACGGCGCTGACGGCCAGCGTCGGCTCGATGGGCGGCGACGTCGCGGCGCGAGCGGCCGTGGCGATGGTCAGCAGGGCGAGCCCGCTCGCGCGCGCGAGGCGCTGCGC
>JBJMWE010000415.1:0-3330 GCA_045810285.1 Vitreoscilla sp.
CCTGTCGACCTGGCGAATTCACCGTCGCGCGCGTTCGAGCGCAAGGGGTCGAGCGAGGCGCCCCCGCTGCCGGCCAGCGAATTGGCCGGTTGCGATGCGCGTATCCGTTCCCCCGCGTTGGGCGACTCCGAAGACAGGGCCGATGCGCCTTGCGTGCGTCCTGAGGCGGACGACGTGGACGAATCCGAGTCGCTCCGCGCGTCGTCAGGCCGGCTCGAGGCCTCCTTGCCGCGCGCTGCGCCGCCGGAGGCGCGGTTCTTGTTCAGCAGGTAGTTCACGGCGATGCCGCCGGCGGCGGCCGCCAGGGTCAGTCTCATCAGTTTCATGGTGGGGCTCCGAAGTACGAGGGAAGTGCCCTGCAGGCAATTCGAGGACCGCACGCCGTGGCCGCATGCCGAATGTTGGCAGGCGGCCGCCTGCTCGTTCACCGGAGGGGTGCGTCATGGCCGCCGCATCGAGCTGCGCCGCGCAAGCGTGAAAAGGCCCGCAGCGCTCGCCCAGGCGAACGGTGCGGGCCCGGGGCCGGCCGCAGCGCGGCCGGTCGGGTGACGGATTTCAGGCCGCCGGCGTCGCGGCCAGGTTGCGCAGGCGGATGTGCAGCTCGCGCAACTGCTTCTCGTCGACCGCGCTCGGCGCGCCGGTGAGCAGATCCTGCGCGCGCTGCGTCTTGGGGAAGGCGATGACGTCGCGGATGGACTCGGCGCCGGTCATCATCGTGACGATGCGGTCCAGGCCGAAGGCCAGGCCGCCGTGCGGCGGAGGGGCGTATTGCAGGGCGTCCAGCAGGAAGCCGAACTTGACCTTGGCTTCCTCGGGGCCGATGTTGAGCGCCGAGAACACCTTGCTCTGGACATCGGCACGGTGGATACGCACCGAGCCGCCGCCCAGCTCCCAGCCATTGAGCACCATGTCGTAGGCCTTGGCGATGCAGGCGCCCGGGTCGGTGTCCATCAGGTCCTCGTGCCCATCCTTGGGCGCGGTGAACGGGTGGTGCACGGCGTTCCAGCGGCCTTCATCGTCGTCGCGCTCGAACATCGGGAAGTCGACGACCCACAGCGGCGCCCACTTGTCCTCGAACAGGCCGTTGGCCTTGCCGAAGTCGGAGTGGCCGACCTTCAGGCGCAGCGCGCCCATCGCGTCGTTGACGACCTTGGCCTTGTCGGCACCGAAGAAGATCAGGTCGCCGTTGGCCGCGCCGGTGCGCGCCAGGATCTCGGCGATCGCCTTGTCGTGCAGGTTCTTGACGATGGGCGACTGCAGGCCTTCGCGGCCCTTGCCGGCGTCGTTGACCTTGATCCAGGCCAGGCCCTTGGCGCCGTAGATCTTGACGACCTCGGTGTAGGCGTCGATCTCGCCGCGGCTGATCTCGGCGCCGCCCTTGACGCGCAGCGCCACGACGCGGCCGCCGGCCATGGTGGCGGCCGACGAGAACACCTTGAAGTCGACGTCGGCCATGACGTCGGTGAGTTCGGTGAACTGCATGGCGATGCGCAGGTCGGGCTTGTCGGAGCCGTACAGGCGCATCGCGTCGCCGTAGGTCATCACCGGGTACTCGCCGAGGTCGACGCCGATGGCGTTCCTGAACACCGAGCGGATCATGCCTTCGAACATCGCGCGGATCTCCTCCTCGGTCAGGAAGGACGTCTCGATGTCGATCTGCGTGAACTCGGGCTGGCGGTCGGCGCGCAGGTCCTCGTCGCGGAAGCACTTGGTGATCTGGTAGTAGCGGTCGAAGCCCGCCACCATCAGCAGCTGCTTGAACAGCTGGGGCGACTGCGGCAGCGCGAAGAAGTGGCCGTCGTGCACGCGGCTGGGCACGAGGTAGTCGCGCGCGCCTTCGGGCGTGCTCTTGCCCAGCATCGGGGTCTCGATGTCGACGAAGCCGTTCTTGTCGAGGAACTGGCGCACTTCCATCGCGACGCGGTAGCGCAGCATCAGGTTCTTCTGCATCTGCGGGCGGCGCAGGTCCAGCACGCGGTGCGTGAGGCGCGTGGTCTCGGACAGGTTCTCGTCGTCGAGCTGGAACGGGGGCGTGACGCTGGGATTCAGCACCTCCAGCTCGGTGCAGGCGATCTCGATCGTGCCGCTGGCCATGTTGGCGTTGACGGCCTCGGGTGCGCGGGCGCGCACGACGCCCGTGACCTTCAGGCAGAACTCGTTGCGCACGCTCTCGGCGACGGTGAAGCTCTTGCCCAGGTCCTGGTCGCAGACGACCTGGACGATGCCTTCGCGGTCGCGCAGGTCGATGAAGATCAGCTTGCCGTGGTCGCGGCGGCGATGCGCCCAACCCATCAGCGTGACCGTCTGGCCCATCAGCTGGTCGCCCACCAGGCCGCAGTAAGTGGTTCTCATGGCAATACTCCGTGTTCTTTTATGTTCGGTGTGAAGCCGCGCGCCCCGGGCTGGCGGGCGTGCGCGTGGCGTGTCTGGAATGGATCAGGCCGGGTCGGGGGGCTACCCTCAGGACTGAACGACGAGGGCCTCGGGTCGTTCAGCCCACTCGATTGGGGTCGGCCCCCTCCGGCGGCGCCAGGACGCTCGCCGGGGGGCGCGACGACGCCCATCGAGATGATGTACTTCAGCGCCTCGTCGACGCTCATGTGCAGCGGCTTGCACGCCTCGCGCGGCATCATCAGGAAGAAGCCGGAGGTCGGGTTGGGCGTGGTGGGAACGTACAGGCTCAGGTGCTCGCCGGGCAGCGCCGCGGCCACCTCGCCCGACGGCTTGCCGGTGACGAAGGCGATCGTCCAGCTGCCCTCGCGCGGGTACTGCACCATCACGGCCTCGCGGAACGCATTGCCGTTGGTGGAGAACAGCGTGTCGGAGACCTGCTTGACCGACACGTAGATCGACTTGACGATGGGGATGTGGCCCAGCAGGTAGTTCCACTGCTTCAGCCACCACGCGCCCACCATGTTGGTGACGAACATGCCCGTGATGAGCAGCAGCAGCACGAGCAGCACCACGCCCAGGCCCGGCACCCCGGCCAGCAGCGCGAGGAAATCCTCGGCGCTCTGCGGCATCACGTGGCGCACGCCGATGAGCATGCCGCGGAAGATGCCGTCCATCAGGTTGATGGCCCACATCAGGACGCCCACCGTGATCGCGAGCGGCAGCCACACCAGCAGGCCGGCGAACAGGTACTTCCTCAAGGGGGGCTCCCGCCGCGCAGGATCGCGGCCGTGGTGGCGTGCATGGGCAGCGTGCTTCTCGTGGTCAGTGGCAGGCGCAACCGGTGCCGCAGGAACCGCCGGCGGAGGCGGCCGGGCTGCCCCCGCCGTCGCTCGGCGGCGCCGGGGACGGGGCGGGCGCCGCGGCAGGCGTCGCGGC
>JBJMWE010000416.1:0-8948 GCA_045810285.1 Vitreoscilla sp.
GGCGGTGTTTGGCACCTCGATGTCGGCTCATCTCATCCTGGGGCTGTAGCCGGTCCCAAGGGTATGGCTGTTCGCCATTTAAAGAGGTACGTGAGCTGGGTTTAAAACGTCGTGAGACAGTTTGGTCCCTATCTTCCGTGGGCGTTGCAAGATTGAGAGAGCCTGCTCCTAGTACGAGAGGACCGGAGTGGACGCACCTCTGGTGTATCGGTTGTCACGCCAGTGGCATTGCCGAGTAGCTATGTGCGGAAGAGATAACCGCTGAAAGCATCTAAGCGGGAAACTCGTCTCAAGATGAGTCTTGCCGGGGCCTTGAGCCCCCTGAAGGGTCGTTCGAGACCAGGACGTTGATAGGTCAGGTGTGGAAGCGCAGTAATGCGTTAAGCTAACTGATACTAATTGCCCGTGAGGCTTGACCCTATAACTTTGACACCAAGTCAAAGACGTGGTTTGCCCCCTTCTGTTGAAGCAGTCATATGCTCGATTCGAAATTTCTGTGAATTGGCTGGGCCGTTCGTGTGAACGCCCCGGCGACAAGTTAAGCCTGATGACCATAGCGAGGTGGTCCCACTCCTTCCCATCCCGAACAGGAAAGTGAAACGCCTCTGCGCCGATGATAGTGCGGGTTCCCGTGTGAAAGTAGGACATTGTCAGGCTAATATCAAAGCAACCGCCCGAGCTATCATCTAGCTCGGGCGTTTTGCTTTTGGGCGGCCGAATCTCCACGCGCCCGTCGGCGGCAGTTTCATCCCGGAATCGCCCGGGACTTGCGCGGTGACGCGGCGCACCGCCTTGTGCGAGCCGGCGACAGGCATCTTGCGAACGGGCGTCTGGCACGCGGGCGGTCGAGCGGTCGGCATGCATCCCGTGATGCCCGGCTGCCGCGATCACGGGTGCCGGCGGCCTTCTTCGGCAGGCAGGCGCCAGGTGCTCGACCTACCGCATGCCTCCCTCAGCTCGCGCACCGCGCGACGCCACGCGCCCCCACGGAAGCCGTGCCCCTTGATGCGAGCCTGCATCCCTGGCGGCAGACACGGGTCGCGCGCCCGGGATCGGCGAGCGCAAAACCGAGGATCTTCGCGAGCGCGTCACCACGCCTGCCCGGTCAGCCGCGCAGGTCGCTGGCCGTCCTGGCCTTCGCATGGCGCTCCGCCAAGGTCTGCGGACCGCCGGCGATCGCCAGGAAGTCGAAGGTCGACGCATCGCCCTTGCCCAGGGGCGGGCGCAGGTACTGCAAGTGCATCTCGCGCCGCTCGCGGCTGAGCGCCGCGAAGCGCAGGCCGCCCGGAGCCGCCTTGAACGGCGGCGAAGCCTGGTGGGCCTTCATCTTGCCGACCTCCGGCCACGGCGGCGACTTCCAGAAGGCCGCACGATCCGACGACGACGAGTAGTCGTGCCAGGTCAGCATCGCGCTCTCGGCCAGGATCTCGAGTTCGCTGCGGATGCGGTGCGCCTCCGGCCATGACGTCGCGATTGGCAGGCACTGGCCCAGCGTCACGAGCGACAGGCTCGTTGCCTTGTCGGCGCGGCGCCCGTCGAGGCGCTCGGCAAGCCGTGGCAGTGCGCGCGCCAGCACGCTGGTCGCGAGGATGGTGCCCGAGCTGTAGCCCAGCACCATGACCTCGCGCAGCGGCGCAGCCCCGGGGTGGCGCATGCGCGCCTCCACCGCCTCGACCAGGCGGTCGGCCATCTCGTCGAGCCGGACGTCCAGGATCGGCGCCTCGCCGACCGCATGCTCGCGCATGAACGCGACCAGCCGCAGCATCCATTCGCAATCGACCCAGCGTGCCGCCACGCGCCACGACAGCAGGGCCGCTGCCAGTCCCGTGCCCGACGCCGCCAGCGCACTCATGGACGTGCCCAGCGCGAGCAGTCCGCCGGTGACCAGCGCGCCGAGCGCCAGCGACGCCAGGCCCACCGCCAGCGGCAGCAGCGCCAGCCAGAACGCCGCCGGCGCCGCGCGCCACAGCCGCGCGAGAACGCCCGACGCGAGGCCCCGTGCATAGACGTTCCAGTAGTCGCGCGCCAGCCTGAGCGGCGTGCGCTTCCAGTGGCGCCGCACGATGTCGTCCCAGCGCATGAAGTGCATGCGCGTGCGCATGGTTTCGGGCCGCTGGCCGACGCCCCTGGGCGCGCCGCGCCACAACGAGGTCCAGACCGATGCCCAGCGGCCGATGCGGTGCCGCTTGCCGATGGCCATCGTCTCGTCGTGCGCCGCGTTGCGTTGGGCGATGCCACTGCGGAACAGGCGGTGGTAGAACGTGGCGCTCTTCGGATCGAAACCGCTGAAGAAGAAGACGAGGCGGTCCGGCGCATCCGATTGAAGGCGCAACTCGGCCGGCGTCGTCAGCCTTGGCGCAGGCGCCGACATGTCGACGAAATCCTCGCCGGGAATCGTCGTGTCGTCCGGGGCGGCGACCGCCTTGACCCTAGTGAGCATGGGACGGCACGGCCACGCGGCCTTCGCGCTCGAGCAGCGCGCCCTCGTCGACCAGGCGGCGCACCTGCGTGGCCGCCCATGCGCTGGCGGCGGCGTGATCGAGGCCTGCGCGATGCACGACGGTGCGATAGATCGGCGTGCGCAGCATCCATGCCACCAGATCCGCGAAGCCGGCCTCGCGCACCTCCAGCAGATGGAACATCACGAGCGCGCGGGCGGCATGCTGCGCGTGACGCTCGGGCTGGCGCTCGAAAGCCGCCACGCGCTCGCGGCTGGCGGCCAGCGCGCCGGCCACGTCGTCGAAGGGTCGGCCGTGGCCCGGCAGCACGGCGCGGGGCCGCAGGCGCTCGATCAGCGACAGCGTCGCGCGCGTCGGGCCGAACCCGTCCGCGCCGATCAGTTCGGGAAAGATGATCGCGAGCCGCTGTTCCCACAGCGCGTCGCCGGCGATCAAGGTGCGAGTCTGCGGTTCGAACAGCATCACCGCGTCCATGTCGTGGCCGGGCGCGGCGTGGATCTGCCAAGTGGCCTCGCCCAGCGCGATGGTCAGTCCTGGCACCAGCGCGCGATCCGCGGTGAAGCGCGGGCAGGGCTGGTCGGTGAGGCGATAGCTGAGTGCGTCCTCGTCCCAGCGCGCGACCGCGGACAGGCTGGGTGACGGGATCCACGTCTCGACCTGGCCGCGCGCCTGCAGGGCCGCGTTGCCGCCGCAGTGGTCGGAATGCAGGTGCGTATTGACGATGCGGCCCAGCGGCGCACCATCGAGCGCATGGTCGACCAAGGCGAGCGTCTGGTCGGCATGCAGGCTGAAGCCGGTATCGACGACCGTCGCAGGCACCGCGCCCGCGGCGCGGAACACGGCCTGGTTGGCCGACAGCCAGCCGCGCTCGAGCACGTGCAGGCCCAGCGCCGCTTGCAATCGCGCCGCGACGACGTCCGGGCCGCCGGATCCGTCCTGGGGCATCGAGGCTGGCAGTGGAGCGGGAGGCGCGGCGGCTGGCACGATGCGGACGGGGAAGCCTTCAGGATGTCGGAGAACGCAGTTCGCGCCGCAGGATCTTGCCGACGTTCGACTTGGGCAGTTCGTCGCGGAACTCGATGATCTTCGGACGCTTGTACGCCGTGAAATTCTCGCGGCAATACGCGGCGATGTCCTCTTCGGCAAGTGCCGGATCGCGCCGAATGACGAACAACTTCACGGCCTCGCCCGATCGTTCGTCCGGCACGCCGATCGCCGCGCATTCGAGCACGCCCGGATGCAGGTTCACGACCTGTTCGATTTCATTCGGATACACGTTGAAGCCGGACACCAGGATCATGTCCTTCTTGCGATCGACGATGCGCACGTAGCCCTGGCCGTCCATGATCCCGATGTCGCCGGAGCGGAAGAAGCCGTCCGCCGTCATCACCTTCGCCGTCTCGTCGGGCCGCTTCCAGTAGCCGGCCATGACCTGCGGCCCGCGGATGCAGATCTCGCCCGCGGTGCCGGATGGCACGTCGACGCCGTCGTCGTCGCGGATGGCGATGTCGGTCGACGGGATCGGCAGGCCGATCGTGCCGGTGAACTCGCGCTTGTCCAGGCGGTTGCTCGTGGCCACCGGCGAGGTCTCCGACAGGCCGTAGCCCTCCACCACCGGACACCCCGTGATGGCCAGCCAGCGCTCCGCGGTCGCCTGCTGCACCGCCATGCCGCCGCCGTTGGAGATGACGAGCCCCGAGAAGTCGAGCGTCGCGAAATCGGGATCGTTGGCGAGCGCGTTGAACAGCGTGTTCACCGCCGGGAACATGTTGACCTTGTAGGCCTTGAGCGTCTTGATGAAGCCGGGGATGTCGCGCGGGTTGGGCACCAGCAGGTTCATCGCACCCAGGCGTGCGCCGAACATGTAGCAGATGGTCAGCGCATAGATGTGATACAGCGGGAGCGCGCACACGATGGTCAGCGGCTTGTCCCCCAGTTGCTCGAACATCGGCTTGAACCAGGCCTCGCTCTGCAGGATGTTGGCGACGACGTTGCGATGCAGCAGCGTCGCGCCCTTGGACACCCCGGTCGTGCCGCCCGTGTACTGCAGGAACGCGATGTCGTCGCCAGTGAGTGCCACCGGCTGCAGCGCCAGGCGCGTGCCCTGCGCGACGGCCATGTTGAAGCGCGTCACGCTGCGGCCGTCGTCCAGCGGCAGGCGGAACTCCGGCACCATCTTCTTGACGTGGCGCAGCACGAAGTTGACCAGCTGGCCCTTGGCGAAGCCCAGCATGTCGCCCATCGCGGCGAGCACGACGTGGCGGACTTCCGTCCGGGTCACGACCGCCTCGAGCGTGTGCGCGAAGTTCTCGAGCACGATGATCACCGTGGCGCCCGAATCCTGCAGCTGGTGCTGCAGCTCGCGCGCCGTGTACAGCGGATTCACGTTCACGACGACGCCGCCCACGCGCAGGATCGCGCCGATCGCGACGAGGTACTGCGGCACGTTGGGCATCATGATGGCGACGCGGTCGCCGCGCTTGACGCCTTTCGATTGCAGCCACGCCCCGAGCGCCTTCGAGCGCTCGTCGATCTCGCCATAGCGAAAGCGCACGCCCATGCAGGCCGCGGCGTCGCGCTTCGCGTGCGTCGTCCACGATTCCTCGAGGAGCGGCACCAGCGAAGCGTAGGTGTCGACGGCGACGGTGGCGGGCACGCCGGACGGGTAGTGCGCCAGCCAGGGACGCTGCACGGCGGCGGAAGGGGCGAGGGCATCGTTCATGACCGACGATTTTGATCCAGCGCGCGGCCGCCGCACCCCGGGAAACCGGCTATGGCAACTGCGCCAGCGGGTCGTCCGGCGCGACATCTCCTGTCGCCGCGGCGACAGCGTCCGGCTGGAACAGGCGTTCGACCAAGGCCGTCTCGCGCGTCTCGATCATGGCGAGGAACTCGCGTGCGCCGCGCATCGCGCCGAAGGCGTCGAAGCCGGTCTCGAGGAAGGCCTGCAGCGTCCCGAGGCCGGCGGCGCGGGCCGGGCCGCGCATCGCCTTCAGGCTGGCGCGCAGCATGCGGCTGCGCGTGTGGCGATCCAGCGACCGGCCGACACGCACCACGAGCTCGAGCTGGTGGCGGCGGCTCTCCGGCTCCCCGGTCGCCTGCCAGGCGCGCACGTAGCTCTCACGCGCGGGCGCCGCGCCGCCGAGGTGGCCGGACAGCGCGGAGTCGAGCCGCTCCGACAGCGCGTGCACCGCGGCCAGCGCCTCCACCGTCTCGACGATGTCGTCCGGGAACAGCCGCACGAGGGCCGGCACGATGCGGCTGAACTGCGCGTCGCGCTGCGCGAAGTCCTGCGGGCCGTACAGCTCGTCGACGAAGAAGCGCGCGGCGGGCGCGTAGCGGGTGCTTTCGAACAGATCCGCGTGCATGCGCTCGAAGCGCGCCTGCTGGTAGCGCTTGACCGCCACGACGCCCGCCGCCAGCGCCGGCTCGGCGGCGCGCCGGCGGCGCTCGGCGTCGACCGCGGCCAGGGACTGCAGGATGCGGGTGGCGATGTCCGTCATGGGCCGCAAGGGTATCAGTCGCGGTCCCAGGGCGGCGTGCCGCTGAACTCGTCGGCCAGGAAGTCGATCATCGCGCGCACCTTGGCGCTGAGCTGGCGACGGCTCGGATAGACGGCGAGGATGTCGATGTCCGGCACGCGCCAGCCGGGCAGCAGGGGCACCAGGCGGCCGGCGCGCAGGTCGGGGCCGACGAGGAAGGTGGGCTGCCAGACGATGCCCAGCCCCTCGCGCGCCGCAGCGGCGGCGGTGTCGCCGTTGTTGGTCTGCATCGCGGCGCGCACGCGCACGGCCTGCGCGCGGCCGTCGGCGTCCAGCAGCGTCCATTCGCTGCCGGCGTGTTCATAGACGATGCAGGCGTGCTGCGCAAGATCGGCCGGCGCCGCCGGCGTGCCGTGTTCGCGCAGATAGGCGGGCGACGCGCACACCATGTTGCGCGAGGTCGCGAGCTTGCGCGCGGCATGGGCCGTCGACCCGCCGCGCGAGATGCGGATCGCGAGATCGAAGCCCTCCTCCACGATGTCCACCACGCGGTCGATCAGCGACACGTCGAGCTCGACCTGCGGGTGCATGCGCGCGAAGCGCGGCCAGCGCGCCGCCAGGTGCAGCAGGCCGAAGCTGAGCGGGGCGTTGATGCGCAGCCGGCCCTGCGGCTGCAGGGTCGCCGCGCCGGCGATGGCCTCCGCCTCGTCGACATCGGCCAGGATGCCCCGCGCCCGTTCGTACAGCGCCTCGCCGCTCTCGGTGAGCGACAGCTTGCGCGAGTGCCGGTTCAACAGCCGCGTGCCCAGGTGCGATTCCAGCTCCGCGATGTAGCGCGTGACGTTCGCGGGCGACGTGTCCAACGCCTCGGCCGCGCGCGCAAAACCCCGGCGCGACACCACCGCGACGAACACCTCGAAGGCACGTAGTCGATCCATGTCGGCCCAGATCATTCAGTAAAGCTGAACCGATTGTGCACTTCCCGTGCCTCGATCAACGGAAGCATCAAGATCAAAGTGCAGTCATCGGCTTCGGCCGACCCTTCAACTCCCAGGAGCACCTCATGAACAGACTGCAAGGCAAGCGCGCCCTCATCACCGGCGGCACCAGTGGCATCGGCCTGGAGACGGCCCGCCAATTCATCGCCGAAGGCGCCCGCGTGGCCGTCACCGGCACCAACCCCGAGACCCTCGCGCAGGCACGCGCCGCCCTCGGCCCGGACGCGCTCGTGCTGCGCGTGGACGCCGCCGACATCGATGCGCAGGCCGGCCTCGCACGGACGGTCGGCGAGGCCTTCGGCGGCATCGACGCGGTGTTCGTCAACGCCGGCGTGGCCGACCTGCGACCGCTCGAGGCCTGGGACGCCGCCGGCTTCGATCGCAGCTTCGACATCAACCTGCGCGGCCCGTTCTTCCTCGTCCAGGCGCTGCTGCCCTGGCTCGCCAAGCCGGCGTCCATCGTGCTGAACACGTCGCTCAACGCTCACATCGGCATGCCCACCAGCAGCGTGTACGCGGCCACGAAGGCGGGGCTGCTGTCGCTGGCGCGCACGCTGTCTGGCGAACTGGTCGGACGCGGCATCCGCGTCAACGCGGTCAGCCCGGGCCCGGTGTCGACGCCGCTGTACGGCAAGCTGGGCATGAGCCCGGCCGATCTCGACAAGACGGCCAAGGCCATCCTGTCGCAGGTTCCGGCGGGCCGCTTCGGCGAGCCGGGCGAGATTGCCAAGGCCGTGGTGTTCCTCGCCTCCGACGAGGCGTCGTTCACCGTCGGAGCCGAGCTGATCATCGACGGCGGCATGGGCCTTTGAGCCGGCAGTCGGGTAGCGCAGGGGCGGCCGCCCTGCGTGATACTCGACCCATGATCGCGCGCGTCGCCCGCATGCTGTTCCTGGCCTGGTTCGTCCTGATGGGCGGCCTGCTGGCACTGGCCCGGGCCGACGGCTGGTCGCCGGGCCTGTGGGCGGCGCTGTACGTGCTGGTGCTGGGGCATCCGACGCTGCTGGCGGTGGAGATGCTGCTGGCGCGTTCGGTGGCCGTGCGCGCCGGCGTCGCGCGCGCGCGCTGGCGCGACCTTCCGCGCGCCGTGCTGCGCGAGTGGGTCGAGTCGACCGTGGTGTTCGGCTGGCGCATGCCCTGGCGCGCCGGCGCGATCGAGGACCACCTCCCCAAGACCTCGCGCGGCCTGCGCGGCGTGGTCTTCATCCACGGCTACCTGTGCAACCGCGGGCTGTGGAATCCGTGGATGAAGCGGCTGCTCAAGCTCGATCGCGCGTTCGTCGCGGTGAGCCTGGAGCCGGTGTTCTCCAGCCTCGACGAGTACGTGCCGCAGGTCGAGCGCGCCGTGCGACGCATGGAGGCGGCCACGGGGCTGGCGCCGGTGATCGTGGCACACAGCATGGGCGGCCTGGTCGCCCGCGCCTGGCTGCGCTCGCGCGCGACCCACAAGCGCAGCGACGGCACCGACGAGGCCGCGCGCCTGATCACCCTGGGCACGCCCCACCGCGGCACCTGGCTGGCCGGCCTGGCGCGCACGATCAACGCGCGCCAGATGCGCATCAGCAGCCCGTGGATGCGGGCGCTCGTCGAACGGGAGCCCGCCACGCTGCAGGGGCTGATCACGAGCTGGTGGAGCGAGTGCGACCAGATCGTCTACCCGCCGCCGACCGCCGTCTACCCGGGCAGCGAGGCCAAGCAGCTGCGCGGCGTCGGCCATATCGCGCTCACGGCGCGCGAGGAGATCTGGAAGGAGATCCGGCGGCGGATCGACTACTAGTGTGCTGTCCCGGAAGTTCGCACGCGCGATACGGCTGTAAACGAGCCGGAGCGTCGTTGCAAAGCCTCGCCGTACCGCCCGGTACGACTCGCCTTTGCGCCTAGCTCCGGCTCGTTTCCAGCGCGTCTCGCCTGCGCGCGTACTTCCGGGACAGCACACCAGGCGCCGGAAAAGCGCGCGCCGGAGGCCCGCCCTGCTCGCGCCGGCGTGCCGTATGCGAAGATTCGGCCCC
>JBJMWE010000417.1:0-6664 GCA_045810285.1 Vitreoscilla sp.
CACGGCCTTCCCGGCCTCACAACACGGCTGCAACCACGCCGGCGCGGCCTTCAACTCTGGAGACAACCCATGATCCGTACGACCCGCCGCCTGGCCCTGCATGTCCTCGCCGGCGCCGCCGCGCTGGCGCTGCTGCCGCAGTTCGCTTTCGCCGCCGATGCCAAGCCGCGCGTCGCGCTGGTGATGAAGTCGCTGGCCAACGAGTTCTTCCAGACGATGCAGGACGGCGCCAAGGCCGACCAGAAGGCCCGCGCCTCCGAGTACACGCTGATCTCCAACGGCATCAAGGACGAGACCGACACGGCCGCGCAGATCAAGATCGTCCAGCAGATGCTGGTCGAGCACGTCGACGCGATCGTGATCGCCCCGGCCGACTCCAAGGCCCTGGTGCCGGTGCTGGCCGAGGCCGCCGCCAAGGGCGTGATCGTCGTCAACATCGACAACAAGCTCGACACCGACGCGCTCAAGGAAAAGAACCTGGTCGTGCCTTTCGTGGGCCCGGACAACCGCAAGGGCGCGAAGCTCGCCGGCGATTACCTCGCCAAGCAGCTGAAGGCCGGCGACAAGGTGGGCATCCTCGAAGGCGTGTCCACCACCTTCAACGCCCAGCAGCGCACCGCAGGCTTCACCGACGCCATGAAGGCCGTCGGCGCCAACATCGTCAGCGTGCAGTCGGGCCAGTGGGAGATGGACAAGGCCAATGCCGTCGCCGCCGCGATGCTGCGCGAGCACCCGGACCTGCGCGCCCTGCTGGCCGGCAACGACAACATGGCGCTCGGCGCCGTCGCCGCGATCAAGAGCGCGGGCAAGACGGGCAAGGTGCTGGTGGTCGGCTACGACAACATCAGCGCCCTCAAGCCGATGCTGGCCGACGGCCGCGTGCTCGCCACCGTCGACCAGTACGGTGCCAAGCAGGCCGTTTTCGGCATCGACACCGCGCTGAAGGCGATCAAGGAGAAGAAGGCGCAGAAGGACCTGGCGCCGGTCGTCGAGACGCAGGTCACGCTGGTCACGAAGTGAGCGCCGCGATGTCGCCGGCCCCGGGCGGAACGGGCGCTGCGCCCGTGCTCCTGCAGGGCCGCGGCATCGGCAAGACCTACGCCACGCCGGTGCTCGCCGGCGTGGACTTCGAGCTGCGCGCCGGCGAAGTGCTGGCGCTCACCGGAGAGAACGGCGCGGGCAAGAGCACGCTGTCCAAGATCGTCGCGGGGCTGGTGCAGCCCACCGCCGGAGCGATGACCCTGGCCGGCGAGCCCTTCGCGCCGGCATCGCGCAAGGACGCCGAGAAGCTGGGCGTGCGCATGGTGATGCAGGAGCTGAGCCTCGTGCCCACGCTCAGCGTCGCCGAGAACCTGCTGCTGGGCCGCCTGCCGCACCGCTTCGGCTTCATCCGCGGCGACGCGCTCAACGAAGCGGCCGCCAGGCAGATGGCGCTGAACGGCCTGGACGACGTCGACCCGCGGCTGCCCGTCAGCGCGCTCGGCGTGGGCTACCAGCAGATGGTGGAGATCGCGCGCAGCCTGGTCGGCGACTGCCGGCTGCTGATCCTCGACGAGCCCACCGCCACGCTCACCACGCGCGAGATCGCGCACCTGTTCGAGCAGATCGCGCTGCTGAAGGCGCGTGGCGTGGCCCTCGTCTACATCTCGCACCGGCTCGACGAACTGAGCCAGGTGGCCGACCGCGTGATGGTGCTGCGCGACGGCCGCCACATCGACACGCGGCCCATGCGCGAGCTGACGCAGGCCGACATCGTGCGCAGCATGGTGGGCCGCGACGTGCACGAAGGCCTCGACCGCGAGCGCCGTCCCCAGGGCACGCCGCTGCTGCGGGTGAAGAACCTGACGCGCAGCAACGTCGTGCGCGACGTCAGCTTCGACCTGCACGCCGGCGAGGTGATGGGGCTGGCCGGCCTGGTGGGCTCCGGCCGCACCGAGCTGCTGCGCCTGATCTACGGCGCCGACCGCAAGGACTCGGGCCATCTCCAAGGCACCGACCCCGAGCACGCATTGACGGTGACGTCGCCCATGCAGGCCGTGCGCCAGGGCATCGGGCTGGTCACCGAGGATCGCAAGACGCAGGGCCTGCTGCTGCCGCAGTCGATCCGCGTCAATGCGACCCTGGCCAACCTGCGGGCGGTGTCGCGCCGCGGCTGGCTGCGACGCCGCGAGGAGCGCGTCGAGGTGGAACGCCTGCGCGACCTGCTGCGCGTGCGCAGCGATTCCGTCGAGCAGCCGGTGGCCGAACTCTCGGGCGGCAACCAGCAGAAGGTCGTCTTCGCGCGCTGGCTGCACCGCGACTGCGAGGTGCTGCTGCTGGACGAACCCACGCGCGGCGTCGACATCGGCGCCCGCGCCGACATCTACGCGCAGCTGGACAAGCTCGCCGCCGCCGGCAAGGCGCTGCTGATGGTGTCGTCGGACCTGCGCGAGCTGATGTCGCAGTGCGACCGCATCGGCGTGATGAGCGCCGGCCGGCTCGTGCGCATCTTCGAGCGGGGCGAGTGGTCCGAGCAACTGCTGCTGGAGGCCGCGTTCAGCGCCTACTCCGCCGCCGAGAAACAGGCCCCGCAAGAACAACCCGCATGACCTCGTCCAAACCCATCACCACCCGTGCCGCGCTCACCAGCGCCATCGGCACCGTCGCCGGCCTGATGGCCGCGCTGGCGCTCATGATCGGCTTCTTCAGCTGGCAGAGCGAATACTTCTTCACCGCCGACACCTTCATCACGATCGCCAACGACATCCCGGCCACCGCGGTCACGGCCGTGGGCATGACCTTCGTGCTGATCATCGCGGGCATCGACCTGTCGGTGGGCTCGACGATGGCGCTGGCCGCCGCGGTCGCCGGCATCGCGATGCTGCAGTGGCACTGGTCGCTGGTGCCGGCCACGCTGCTGGCGATGGCCACGGGCGTGGCCGTGGGCGCGATCAACGGCGCGGTGACCGTCGCATGGCGCCTGCCGTCGTTCATCGTCACGCTGGGCATGCTGGAGATGGCGCGCGGCGCGGCCTACCTCGCCACCGACTCGCGCACGCAGTACATCGGCGGCAAGATCGACTGGCTGGGCAAGCCCATCGTCCTGGGCCTGTCGCCGCAGTTCTTCATCGCGATCGTGATCGTCGCGGTCGCGCAGGTGGTGCTCACCCGCACGGTGTTCGGCCGCAGCCTGGTGGGCATCGGCACCAACGAGGAGGCGATGCGGCTGGCGGGCGTCGACCCGCGGCCGATCAAGGTGGCCGTGTTCGCGCTGGCCGGGCTGCTGGCGGGGCTCGGCGGCGTGTTCCTGTCGTCGCGGCTGGAGGCCGCCGACCCGAACGCGGGCACGGGCGCGGAACTGGTGGTGATCGCATCGGTGGTCATCGGCGGCACCAGCCTGATGGGCGGCCGCGGCTCGGTGGCGAGCACGTTCTTCGGCGTGCTGGTGATCTCGGTGCTGGAGGCCGGCCTGGCGCAGATTGGCGCCAGCGAGCCGACCAAGCGCATCATCACGGGCTTCGTCATCATCCTCGCGGTGGTGCTGGACACCTTGCGCGAACGCCGGAAGAAGAAGGCCTGATGACGGCGCATCCCCGCGGCCACGCCGCCCTGCCCACCGGGCGCGCCAGCATCCGCGACGTGGCGGCGCGCGCAGGCGTGTCCGTCACCACGGTGTCGCACACGCTCAACGGCACGCGCTTCGTCAGCGAGCAGGCCAAGGCCAAGGTGCACGAGGCCGCGCACGCGCTCGGCTACGTGCCCAGCGAGGTCGCGCGCGGGCTCAAGCACAACACGACGCGCACGCTGGGCATGCTGGTGCCCAACAACTCGAACCCGTACTTCGCCGAGATCATCCGCGGCGTGGAGCACCACAGCTACGCGGCCGGCTACAGCCTGCTGCTGTGCAACTCCAACGACGACCCGCAGCAGCAGGCCGACCACCTGCGCGTGCTGGCCGAGCGCCGCGTCGACGGCATCGTGCTGGTGGCGTCGGGCCACGACGACGCCATCGTCGCCGTGTGCAAGGACCTGCGCCTGCCGCTGGTGCTGGTCGACCGCGAGATCGAGACGATCGCCGTCGACCTGATCGAGGTCGACCACGCCGCCGGCGGCGAGCTCGCCACCGGGCACCTGCTGGGCCTGGGCCACGAGCGCGTCGCCTGCATCGTCGGCCCGTCCGACCTGCGGCCCAGCCACCAGCGCGAGGCCGGCTGGCGGCGCGCGCTCGCCAAGGCCGGCATCGAACCGCGCGCCGACGAGGTGGTGCGCGGCGACTTCGGCCCCGAGAGCGGCGCCGCCGCCATGCGCCGGCTGCTGCAGTCGGCGCACCGGCCCACGGCGGTGTTCATCTGCAACGACATGATGGCCATCGGCGCGCTGCATGCCGCGCACGAGGCCGGCATCAAGGTGCCCGGGCAGCTGTCCATCGTCGGCTTCGACGACATCGAGCTGGCGGCCTACACCTCGCCGCCGCTGACCACCGTCGCGCAGCCCAAGGAAGCGATCGGCACCGGCGCGGCCGGCCTGCTCCTCGAGCGGCTGCGCGAAGGCCGCGCCGAGCCGCGCCGCACCGTCCTCCAACCCGCACTGCACCTGCGGGCATCCACCGCCCGCCCCCGCGACTGAGCCATGATCCCTTCCAGCAACTGCACTCGCGAGGCCCGCCCATGAGTACCTCCATCGTCGTCGTCGGCAGCCTCAACATGGACCTCATCATGCGCATGGCCCGCGCGCCCATCGGCGGCGAGACCGTGCCCGGCCTCGATTTCGCGATGCTGCCCGGCGGCAAGGGCGCGAACCAGGCCGTGGCCTGCGCGCGCATGGGGGCCAACGTGATCATGGTCGGACGCGTGGGCATCGACCCGAACGGCGACGTGCTCAAGGCCGGCCTGGCCGCCGACGGCGTCGACGCACGCGAGGTCAAGGGCCTGGCGTCGACGCATACCGGCGTCGCGTCGATCTGGGTGGAGGACGATGGCCAGAACCGCATCGTGCTGTCGCCCGGCGCCAACGGCCTGCTCGACCCGGCCAGCGTGGCGCGCGCCCACACGATGATCGACATGGCCGGCATGGTGCTGCTGCAGCTCGAGGTGCCGATGCCCGCCGTGCAGGCCGCCATCGAGCGCGCCTACGCCGCCCACGTGCCGGTGCTGCTCAATCCGGCCCCGGCCGCACCGCTGCCCGACGAGCTGTGGCCCAAGATCGACATCCTCGTCCTCAACGAGAGCGAGGCCACCGCCTATGCGCAGCTCGACGTCGTCGATCCGAACACCGCCGCCCAGGCCGGCGGCCTGCTGCGCGCGCGTGGGCCGGATCGCGTCATCGTCACGCTCGGCGCGCAGGGCGTGGTGGTGGTGGACGGCGCCGGCGCCCGCCACACGCCGGCCAGGAAGGTCAAGGCCATCGACACCACCGCCGCCGGCGACACCTTCATCGGTGCGCTGGCGGCCGCGCTGTGCGAGGGGATGTCGCTGGACGAGGCCGTCGCGCTGGGGCAGTCCGCGGCCGCGATCTGCGTCACGCGGCGCGGCGCGCAGACCTCCATCCCGTACCGCCGCCAGGTGCTGCCCTCCACGCCCGGAGTCAACTACCCATGAAGCGCACGACGCTGCTGCACGCCGAGCTGTCCGAGGTCGTCGCCCGCCTGGGCCACGGCGACCTGCTGGTGCTCGGCGACGCCGGCCTGCCGATTCCCGACGGCCCGCGCCGCATCGACCTGGCGGTCAGCGCCGACGTGCCGCGCCTGCAGGACGTGCTGGCGGCCGTGCTCGCGGAGATGCAGGTCGAGGGCGCGGTGATCGCCGAGGAGCTCGCGCCGCGCAATCCCGCCGTGCATGCCGAGCTGCAGCGCCAGCTGGCCGGCACGCCGGTGCAGACGCTGTCCCACGAGCAGTTCAAGCTCGCCACGCGCCAGGCGCGCGCGATCGTGCGCACGGGCGAGTGCTCGCCGTACGCCAACGTCATCCTGCGCTCGGGCGTCGTCTTCTGAGGCGCACTGGCAGGGCGGGTCAGCCGCAGGCGAAACCCGCCGTTCGTCGGCCCACCGGTCCGCCGGCTCGTGCATTCGAAGCCCGTGCTGCAGCGCGCCACGGAACGGCGGGTTACCCCTGCGGCTAACCCGCCCAACCGAAACCGCCGCCGCACCGCGTCGAGTTCCATGTCAGCACGCCAAGGCAGGCAGCTCGCCATGCTGCCGGCGGGGGCGCCGCGCGATACCGGCTACGCCAGCCGTGGCGCCTGAGGCGAATCGGGATGGCGTGTCTCCATAATTCCCGCATCTCGACAGTGTGGGGAATCGCTTGAGTCTGCTGTTCGGCCTGATGGGAGCGGTGCTGGGAGGCCTGCTGGGCCAGCTGTCCACCACCTTGTGCATGGTGCTGCTGGGAGCCGCCGTCGGATGGCGCTGGTGGAAGGCCCGCGCCGCGGCGACGCCCGCGCCTGGTGCCGAGTTCGACGCCGCGACACTGTTGCGGCGGGTGCTGGTGCTCGAGCGCGAGGTCAACGGCCTGCGCAGGAGCGTCGCCGACCTGCAGTCGCCGCCGGCCGCCCCCGATGCGATGCCGCGCGCAGACGCCGCCGAGCCGGCGCGGACGGTGGCGCGCCCACCGGTCGACCGGCCCGCCGCGACCGAACCTGCGGCGGTGTCGCAAGCCGCGCCGGCGCGCCCCGCGGCACAGCCGGCGAC
>JBJMWE010000418.1:0-13661 GCA_045810285.1 Vitreoscilla sp.
CCGGGCCGCCCCAAGCCGGCCCGCAGTCCCCTCGGGGGACGGAGCGCCGTACCCGGCGCGGGAGGGGCGCACATCTTCGCGGGACGAGCGCCGGGCCGCCCCAAGCCGGCCCGCACTCCCCTCGGGGCTGAGCCCGGACGAAGACAGTCCAGTGGACTGGTTTCGCCTGGCGAAGGGCCGGGCGCTTGCGCCCGGCGCGGCCTGCAAGGCCGGAGCGCCGTACCCGGCGCGGGAGGGGCGGCAATGAGCATCGACCGTCGCTTCGCCCTCACCCCCGAGGCGCTCACGATGATGGACACCATCGCCCGCACCGGCAGCTTCGCGGCCGCGGCGCGCGAGCTCGGCAAGGTGCCGTCCGCCCTCACCTACAGCGTGCGCCAACTGGAAGACGCGCTCGACGTGCTGCTGTTCGACCGCAGCTCGCGCCAGGCGCGGCTCACCGCGGCGGGCACCGAGTTGCTCAACGAAGGCCGGCGCCTGCTGGCCGAGATGGACGCCGTGGCCAACCGCGTGCACCGCGTGTCCACGGGCTGGGAGACGCAGCTGACCATCGCGGCCGATGCGGTGGTGTCGCGCCAGACCCTGTTCGAGCTGTGCGAGGCGTTCTACGCGCTGCGGCCGCCCGAGCTGCACGACGGCGCCGGTCCGGGCACGCGGCTGCGCCTGCGCACGGAGGTGCTGGCCGGCACCACCGAAGCCCTGCTGCTCGGGGCGGCCGACCTCGCCATCGGCCTGCCCGCCGACACGCTGGCCCCCGCGGGCATCGAGATCCGGCCCCTCGGCGACGCGCCTTTCGTGTACGTGGTCGCGCCGCACCATCCGCTCGCGAAGGCGGCGGAGCCGCTCAGCGATGCGCTGCTCAAGCAGCACCGCGGCGTCGCGGTGGCCGATTCCGCGCAGCGCATGTCGCCGATCACCGTCAACATCCAGCCCGGCCAGGACGTGCTGACCGTCAGCAGCATGCAGGCCAAGCTCGAGGCGCAGATGATGGGCCTGGGCGTGGGCTTCCTGCCCGAGGTGCTGGTGCGCGAGCACGTGGCCGCGGGCCGGCTCGTCATCAAGCAGGTGGCGCGGCAACGCATGACGGCCAGCCTGTCGTACGGCTGGCGCAGCGCCGCCGCGCCCCAGCCGCAGAAGGCGCCGCAAGGCCTGGCGCTGCAGTGGTGGCTGCAGCAACTGGAGAGCCCCACCACGCGCTCGGCGCTGCTGCTGCGCGGCGGCCCCTGCCCGCCGGCCGAATCGTGAGCCGGACGCCCGCCGTCTGCCTGCAGGCCATGACCGGCCTCGCCCGTCTCGCGCAGCCACGCGGGCGGCGGCACGCATGCTCCCCGCTGGCCGTGCTCGCGCGCGGACGCGACGCAAGCGACAGCGTCCTGCCACGCCCATGTCTTCGTCGATGAACTACATCGGCCGCTTCGCGCCCTCGCCCACCGGCCTGCTGCATGCCGGCTCGCTGGTGGCCGCGCTCGCGAGCTGGCTCGACGCGCGCGCCCACGGCGGCACCTGGCTGGTGCGCATCGAGAATGTCGACACGCCGCGCTGCGTGCCCGACGCCGACACCGGCATCCTGGCGCAGCTGGCCGCGCTCGGCATGGCGCCCGACGCCCCGCCCGTGTGGCAGTCGCGCCGTGGCGACCGCTACGAGGCGGCGCTCGCGCAGCTCAAGCGCACCGGCTGGGCCTACCCGTGCGTGTGCTCGCGCTCCGACATCGCCGCCGCCCTCGCACGCGCGGGCGTCCCGCAGGTGGCGCACGTGGAGCGCGTGTACCCGGGCACGTGCCGCCCCCCGACGCTGGCCGCCACCGACATCGCGCCCGCCGTTCCCGCCAGGCGCCCGCCCGCCTGGCGCCTGCGCAGCGCGGCGCCGGACGGCAGCCACATCGTGATCGACTGGCACGACCGCCTGCTCGGCCCCCAGCGCCAGGACGTCACGCAGGCCGTCGGCGACTTCGTTCTGAAGCGCGCCGACGGGCTGTGGGCCTACCAGCTGGCGGTGGTGGTCGACGACGCCGCGCAAGGCATCACGGACGTGGTGCGCGGCGAGGACCTCGCCGACAACACCGCGCGCCAGATCCACCTGCAGCGCACCCTGGGCCTGCCCACGCCGCGCTACCTGCACACGCCGCTGGTGTTTGCCGAAGATGGCCAGAAGCTGTCCAAGCAGACCGGCGCGCGGCCGCTCGCGCTGCGCAGCGACGTCGACGCCGTGCATGCGCTGCGCCGCGCCGCGCGGGTACTCGGCCTGCCGCCCGCGCTGCACGACGGCAGCGACCATCGCGAGACCCCGTCCGGCTGGCTCGCCAAGGCCGTACCGGCCTGGGCCGACAAGCTGCGTGCGGTCGGTGGCATGATCGCTGCCTCCGTGGCGCCCGCGGCGCCGCCCGATCACCTCAACCAGAGCGAAACCTCCATGACCACCACCCCCTCCGGCCTGCAATACGAAGACACCAAGGTCGGCGAAGGCCCCGTCGCCCAGGCCGGCCAGTCCGTGACCGTGCACTACACCGGCTGGCTGTCCGACCCGTCCGCATCGAACGGCCGCGGCCAGAAGTTCGACTCCAGCAAGGACCGCGGCCAACCCTTCGTGTTCGGCCTCGGCCAGGGCATGGTCATCAAGGGCTGGGACGAAGGCGTGGCCGGCATGGCCGCCGGCGGCACCCGCGTGCTGACCATCCCGCCGGAACTCGGCTACGGCGCCCGCGGCGCCGGCGGCGTGATCCCCCCGAACGCCACGCTGGTGTTCGAGGTCGACCTGATCTCGTCGAAGTAAGCTCGCAAGTCGCGGCACCGGGCCGCCTGTCATCCTGCGCCGAGTCGCGGGATCGACCTGGCCAGCCCGGCTGCCCGACACGCGGCATCTTGGCCCGCGTGGATTCTGCGAGGCGCTTCGCTCCGCGCGCAGAATGGCAGTCGTCCTGGCCGGGCCACGCGCAGCGCCTTGACCCGCGTCGATTCATCGGCGGCGCTGCGCGCCCGTGCAGGCAGGACAGGAGCCGCGCCCGCCGGCATCGATGTCCCCGCGCCGCCTCGTCCCGAAGGCTCGGTTTCTCCCCTGGTCATCCTGCGCGAAGTCGCAGGATCCACCGGCTGCCCGACGCCCGGCACCTCGGCTCGCGTGGACTCCGCGACTGCGCTTCGTTCAGCGCAGGATCACAGCCGCGTTGGCCGGGCCACGCTCGGCCCCTTGGCCCGCGAGGCCTCTGCGAATCCCCATGCGGCCTGATGGCGTCGGCCGCCGCGTCGGCCTGCGTCCAGCCGATGCCGCGCTGTCGAGCGCGGCCCCAGGGAAATACCCCATCGGCAATTCGCTAGCCGCGACTATCGTTTGCGCGACGAGTCGCCGGCACGGGTCCGCGCGACGCGCCCACGGCGCCGCGAGCGCCCGACGAAACCCAGGAGATCTCCATGCGATCGACGATTGCACTCGGCACGGCAGCCTTCGCCGCCGCCTTGACGGCCTGCGGCGGCGGCAGCCCCGGCACCAGCGTCAACCACAGCACCACGCCCGGCACGCTGATCGAGTCGCCGCCGCTGCGCGTCGCCTCGCTCAACGCCACCGATCTCACGGCGCAGCTGAGCGCCAGCGCGCAGGGCCAGGCGCTGGTGCAACTGGCCGGCGCGCCGACCTGCGGCGTCGATTTCCACTACTTCCACTACCAGACCGTGGGCGGCAAGGGCGAGGCCACCACCGCCTCGGGCGCGATCATGGCGCCCACGGGCGGCGCCGGCTGCTCGGGCGCGCGCCCGATCCTGGTCTACACGCACGGCACGGCGGTCACGAAGACCTACAACATCGCCAACATCACGGATCCTGCCAACGAGGGCTGGCAGGAAGGCGCGATGATCGCCGCCTTCTTCGCGGCGCACGGCTACATCGTCGTCGCGTCGAACTACGCGGGCTACGACTCGTCGCCACTGCCGTACCACCCGTACCTGAACGCCGACCAGCAGTCCAAGGACGTCATCAACGCCCTGGCCGCCGCACGCAGCGCGCTCGGCAACGGCCTGCCTTCGGGCGACACGGACAACGGCAAGCTGTTCATCACCGGCTACTCGCAGGGCGGCCACGTCGCGATGGCCACGCACCGCGCGATGGAGGCCCAGGGCATGACCGTGACGGCCGCGGCGCCGATGTCCGGCCCCTACGCCATGCTCGCCTTCGGCGACGCGGCCATCGCCTACAGCTCGCCCGGCCTGGGCGGCACGATCTACTACCCGATGATCGTCAACAGCTACCAGCAGTCGTACGGCAACGTCTACACGACGCCTTCCGACGTGTTCAGCGCGACCTACGCGACGGGCATCGACACGCTGATCCCGGGCGCGTACACGTACACCACGCTCATCAGCGCCGGCAAGCTGCCGCAGTTCGCCGTGTTCGACGTCGCCACGCCCGGCACCGGCCAGGAACCGGGCAGCGGCAGCGCGCAGCTGGACGCGATCCTGGCGCAGCCGAGCGCGGCCGCCAACCCGATCGGCCACCTCGGCTTCGGCGATCCCTACCTGTTCACCAACTCGCTGCGCATCCGCTACGCGATGGATGCCGCCGCCACGCCCGACGGCTTCGTCCCGAGCGCCACCACGCTGCTGCCGCCCGCGGCGGATCCGGCCTTCGGCATCCGTGCCGACCTGAAGAAGAACGACCTGCGCGGCTGGACGCCCAAGGCACCGGTGCTGCTGTGCGGCGGCATGAACGACCCCGAGGTCTTCTTCAAGGTCAACACGCTCGCGATGAAGGCGCTGTGGACGCCGCAGGTCACGGCCGGCCTGGTGCACGTCGTCGACGTCGATCCGACGTCCAACGGCGATCCGACCCGGTCGGGCCAGCTGTTCGCGCTGGCGGGCAGCATCGCCGCGCAGGTCTATGCCTCCGAGCCGACGGCCGGCACCGCCCGGATCGCCGCGGACGTGCAGGCCGCGGTGCTGTCGAACGCCGCGTTCGCCGGCTTCTTCAGCGCGCCGGGCGTGCCCAATTCGGCGCAGGGCGTGATGGCGCTCGAGGTCGCCAGCGTCGCGTCGCAGGCCACGGCGCTGTACCTGGGCGAGGGCGTCACCGATCCGGCGACCCTGGCCACGGACGTGGGCAACGGCATCGTCGCGAACTACCACTTCCCGCTCACCCAGACCGCATGCGAGACCGCCGCGCAGGCCTACTTTGCCAACTTCTGACGACGAGGCCAGCATGATGCAACGAACGCTCTCCCAAGCCCGCCGCCTGCTGCCGGTGCTCGTCCTGCTCGCCGCGGGCAGCGCCGCCCGGGCCGACGACGCGCCGCTCGCCAACGAGGTCCGCGCCGGCGCCTATTTCGTGCACGACGCCACGCAGGCGAACGACCTCAGCGGCCCGTTCACGCCGGCCGGCATCAACATCCGCGTGGGCAACGTCACCACGGCGTACTTCGCGTACCTGCGCCATCTCGACGACAACTGGGGCCTCGAGCTCGCCGGCGGCGTCCCGCCCAAGGTGAAGACCTACGGCAAGGGCCCGGCCACGGTCGGATCCGTGCCGTTCGACGGGCAGGAGGTCGCCACGGCCAAGTGGTTCTCGCCCTCGGTGCTGCTGGACTACCGCTTCCTGACCCCGTCGTACCCCGTGCGGCCGTACGTCGGCATCGGCTTCAACTTCACGCGCTTCTACGACCTGCGGTCCACGCCGGCCGGCGACGCGGCCAACGGCGGCCCGACGCGCGTGAGCCTGTCGCGGTCGTTCGGTCCGGCGGGCACCGTGGGCGCGTCATGGCAGATCACCCGCGAATTCAACGTCCTCGCGGCGTTCTCGGCGGCCCGCGTCAACAGCAACTACCGATCCGACACCGCCGGCGTCATCCGCACGACGCGGATCCACTTCAACCCGCGGGCGTTCATCGTCGCGGCCGGCTATTCGTTCTGAGCGCGCGCCCGGCCGCGGGCCAGATTTCAGGCCGACTCGGCGACCGCCTGCGGCGGCGGCAGCGACGGCCGGCCCGCCGCGGTAGCCAGCTCGACGCGGTCGCGGCCCTGGCTCTTGGCCGCGTACATCGCCTCGTCGGCGCGGCGGATGCCTTCGACCAGATCCTCGCCGGCGCTGGCCTGCGCCACGCCGAAGCTGCCGGTCACCTGCATGCCCATGGGCCACTCGCGCTGGTGCAGCGCGCGGCGCAGGCGTTCCGCGATGGCGCGGGCGTCCGAGACCTTGGTGCCGGGGAAGATCAGCAGGAACTCCTCGCCGCCCCAGCGCGCGCACAGGTCGTCGCGCTGCACGGCACCGCAGATGACGTCGGCGATCTGCGTGATCACCTGGTCGCCCACCGCGTGCCCGTGGGCGTCGTTGATGCGCTTGAAATGGTCGATGTCGATGAAAACGATGGACACCGGGAAGAACCGTTCGTCGCCGCGTTCGGCCGCGCGCGCGAGCTCGTCGCGCAGGCCGTGGCGGTTGAGCACGCCGGTGAGCGCGTCGCGCTTGGCCACGTTGGTCAAGTGCCGCGCGTCCTCGCGCAGCTGCTTGTTCAGGCTCTCGAGCGCGGCCTTGCCGTGGCGCGTCAGCGCGAGATCGCGCCGCAACCGCAGCGCATGCAGCAGCGACCAGGCGAGCGCGAGCACGCCCCAGAACGCGATGACGCCCAGGCGGAACGCCGCCGGCGAGATGATCTTGCCGGTGAAGTCGATGCGGTGCAGGCGCAGTTCGTGGTGGCCCGGCTGCACGTTGCCGCCGGTGGACACCTGCACCGCCACGACGTTGTCCATCTCCAGGCCCGAATGCTCGGCGTCGACCGGGTGCTCGTTGGCCCACCACGACGACACGGCGAACTGCGACAGGCGTGCGTTCAGCACCGGACGCGCCTGCGGGTCGTAGACGAACTCCTGCACCTTGGCCGTGCCGTCCTGCCCCACCTTCGAGTACAGCGGGTCGAAGTCCAGGACGAACAGGCGCAGTTGCGTGGCCTTCTCGGGGCCGACGAACGACGCCTCGACGGTCATCGCGCCATAGGCCGACAGGTCGACGCCCTGCGGCGGCCTGGCCAGCTCGAAGACGAGGGTGCAGTACGGCCAGGCGTAGCCAGGGCGGATCTCGCAGTCCATGACGAGGTCGTCGCCGTCGCGCCGCAGGGTCGAACTCGTCTTGCCGCCCGATGAGCTGTCGTCGACCGGCTGAACGGCCTTCCAGCGACCCGACAGGCTCAGGCGCCGCTCCATGCCGAATTCGTTCCAGAGCAGGGCGGCCATCGTGGCGACGAGGAGGACGAGGAACCAGTAGATGCGCTTCATGGCGGAGTTGGCCGCGTGGGGCGGCCTTTCCGTATCGGCCACCGTGCCGGCAGATGAAGACTGTTCCGCGCGCGCCGGGCCAGGGGCGTGCAATCCCGCACGGCACTGGCGTTCGCCGTCCCGTTCGCGCTAAACTCACAACTCGGTCGGCAGTTCACCCAGGCGTTGCCGCGCTGCATCCCAGCGTCGCTAAACCTGCCGCGTCTTCCCAGGATCTCCGGATCCGGACGCCATACCAAGTTCGGGCCTGACTCACCGCGCGTGAGCTCGATTCCGGCAAGGGCAACCCCCGGCGCCGCATTCCCCTGCGGCTTCATCGAGCACACGCACGACGTGAGGCTTTGCCATGACTCGAACCGCCCTGCCGTATTCGGCCCCCGACCTGTCCGCGCTCGCCCGCCTGCTGGAGCGCGCCCTGCTCGACCACCAGGTCACGCACGGCCGCCTGCCCGGCCACGTGGAGATGATGAACCTGCTTGCGCGCGGCGCGGGGCATCGCAACCTGCAGGCGCTGCAGGCCGCCGCCGTGCCCGTGCCGCCGCCGGTGGTCGCGCCGACGGTCGTCGACGACGCCTGGTTCGACGCGCCGGAGATCGTCGAGCCCGAGCTCCCGGCCGCGCCCGCCGCGCCCCTGCTCAGCGCGCACGCGAAGAAGGCCCTCGAGCAGTTCGACGCTGCCGGGCGACTGGCGCACTGGCCGCCGAAGCTGTCGGTGCAGCGACTCGTGATGTGGGTGCTGTGGACGCGCTTCGACGCCCGCCGCGTCTACACCGAGGCCGAGGTCAACCGGATCCTCAAGGGCTGGCACACCTGGGGCGACCACGTGACGTTGCGCCGCGAGCTCATCAACCACCGGCTGATGACGCGCAAGAGCGACTGCAGCGAGTACCGCAAGCTCGCGCTGGAGCCCGACGACGAGGTGCGCGCACTGCTGCAGGCCTTGCGCGCGTCCGCGCGCACCCGCACGCGGCGGCGCACGTCGCGCCCGCCGCGCGAGCTGCCCAGAGCCGAGCTGCCCGCCTGAAGGAGAGGGGCCGTCTCCGGCCCGCCTTCGACGTGGCGTCGCGGCGTTGCCGCGGCGCCATGACCTGCCCTTCCGAAAAGAAACTTCCCAATGCGTGACCTGACCCAGGGCCCCATCCGTGGCCACCTGATCGCCATGGCGATCCCCATCACCGTAGGCATGCTGGTGCAGACGCTGTACCTCATGGTCGACCTGTACTTCGTGTCCGGCCTCGGCAAGGAGGCCGTGGCCGGCGTGGCCGCGGCCGGCAACGTGTCGCTGATCGCGCTCGCGCTGACGCAGATGCTCGCCGTGGGCACCGTCTCGCTCGTCGCGCAGGCGCTGGGCGCCAGGGACAAGGCTCGCGCCAGCCGCGTGTTCGAGCAGGCCATGCTGCTGGGCCTGGCCTGCATGGCCGCGACGCTCGCGTTCGGCGTCGTCGCCGGCCCGATCTACATGCGCGCCGTCGCGGCCGACGCCGGCATCGCGCAGGCCGGCGTCAGCTTCATCCTGTGGTCGCTGCCCGGCTTCGCGCTGCAGTTCGTGCTGGCGGTGGCGGGCTCGGTACTTCGCGGCGCGGGCATCACCCGGCCGGGCATGATGGTGCAGTTGTCGACCGTGGGGCTCAACGTCCTGCTCGCGCCCGTCCTCATCGCCGGCTGGGGCACGCAGCATCCGCTGGGCGTCGCGGGCGCGGGCCTGGCCACCAGCGTATCGGTGGCGGCTGGCCTGCTGATGCTGCTCGGCTACCTGGGCCGCCTCGGCACGGTCGTCAGCTTCCCGCGTGGCCTCGCACGGCCGGACGGCGCCGTCCTGCGCCACATGCTGCGCATCGGCATGCCCGCCGGCGGCGAGTTCGTGATCATGGTGCTGCTGAACTCCGCGATCTACGCACTGATCGCCGACTTCGGCGCCGCGGCCCAGGCGGGCTACGGCATCGCGGGCCGCGTCATGCAGGCGCTGCTGATGCCGGCGATGGCGATCTCGTTCGCGGTGCCGGCCGTCGCGGGCCAGAACTTCGGCGGACGCCAGCCGGCGCGCGTGCGCGAGACGTTCGAGCAGGCGCTGGTGCTCGAGCTGCTGGCCATGGCGCTGGTCGTGGCCGCCTGCCAGCACTGGGCGCCGCGGCTGGTGGGCTGGTTCACCGACGACCCGCGCGCCGCCGAGGCCGGCGTCACGATCCTGCGCATCGTGTCGTGGAACTTCTTCGGCACGGGCGTCGTGTTCGCCTGCTCCGGCATGTTCCAGGCGATGGGCAACACGCTGCCGGCGCTGCTGAGTTCGACGACGCGGCTGGTCACCTTCCTCGTGCCGGCGCTGTGGCTGCACCGGCGCGGCGGATTCGCGTTGGTGGACGTCTGGCACGTGTCGGTGGCGAGCGCCACGCTCCAGGCGCTGCTGAGCCTGGCGCTGCTGCGGCGGCAGTTGGGCCAGCGCCTGGCGCCGTTGCGCTTGCCGGCCGTCGCCTCGGGCGAGGCCTGATGGCCCGTGGATGAATCGGGCCCGACCGAAGCCCGCCAGAGATCGCCGCACGCTCGAGGGCTGGCGCGCGGGCCGTGTTCCAGGCGGCCACATCGATCGTCCCAACCGTGTGGCAGCCCGGCGCATCCCTGCTCCAGGATCCACCAAGGGCTGGGCCGCTTGACCCGCGTCAACGAGATCGACCCGGCCGCCCCTAGGCTGGAGGCGTTTCACCAACGCCGAAAGAACCCATGCACGTGCTCATCCGCCCCCTGGGACTGGCCCTGTCCGCCGCCCTCGCCGCACCGTCGTTCGCCGGACAACACGACGACGCCATGCTCAAGCTCGCGACGACGAGCGGCTGCTTCACCTGCCATCATGTCGACCCCGGCGCGACCGGCCCCGACGGCATGGCACCGATCGGGCCCGCGTGGCGCGATGTCGCCCGCAAGTACCAGGGCGTCCCGGATGCCCTCCAGGCGCTGACCCGCACGGTCATGAGCGGCTCCAATCCCTACGCGAGTCACTGGAAGGGGCAGGTCAGCGGACTGGCCATGCCGCCCAACGCGGTGGCGATCAGCGAGGCGGACGCGGCCGCGCTGGTGCAGTGGATCCTGTTGTTGCCGCAGGCCAAGTAGGCTCGCGGGGCGCCTGCCGCGCGCAGGGCGCGCGGTCCCCGCACCCCGCGCCCGCGGCGGGCTTCAGACGTTGAGCAACGTCGCCCGGTAGTGCACCAGTTCGTCGATCGACTCCTGGATGTCGGCCAGCGCGGTGTGCTTGCCGGCCTTCTTGAGGCCCTCCAGCGCCGCAGGCTTCCAGCGTTTGGCGAGTTCCTTGAGCGTGCTGACGTCGAGGTTGCGGTAGTGGAAGAAGGCCTCCAGCGCGGGCATCGTGCGCGCCATGAAGCGGCGGTCCTGGCAGATGGAGTTGCCGCACATCGGGCTCTTGCCCTTGGGCACGTACTGGCTCATCCATTCGATCAGCGCGGCTTCGGCATGTGCCTCGTCGACCGTGGAGGCCTTCACGCGATCGACCAGCCCGCTGCGGCCGTGGGTGTTCTTGTTCCAGTCGTCCATCGCGTCGAGCACGGCGTCGGCCTGGTGGATGGCGAACACCGGGCCCTCGACGCGGATCGTGAGCTGCGGGTCGGTGATGACCACGGCCACCTCGATGATGCGGTCGGTGTCGGGGAACAGGCCCGTCATCTCCATGTCCACCCAGATCAGGTTGTTCTCGGACTTCTTCAGCAGGGTGTCGGTCATTGCGGCTCCGGGGCGGTCGGTTCGGGGGCGGCGCGCCGGCGCGGCGCGCGTTTGTCGCCATTCTCGCCGACCCGGCCCGTCCGGTCCGTCGCCCGCAGCGCCGCTTCATCCCGGCCGGCGACGCGCCTGTCGCGCGGCGCTGGCGCCGGCGAGGGCCGCTGCCTATCGTCAGGCCATCGCTCATCGACAGAGCACCCCGACAGGAGCCCGACATGACCCCCGCCGCCAGCCCCCGCCACCCCTGGAAAGCCCTCGCCGTCGTGCTGCTGGTGTTCGCCGCCGTGCACGGCGCGGGCGCGCACGTCCCCTTCGGCGACCACGCATCCCCGCACATCCGCATCGTGCACGCCGACCCCGACTGCGCCGGCGTGCGCATCGACGTCGACGACGAAGACGACGACGGCCCCGGGCTGGACGCGGTCTTCGACGTGTTCGACGACGTCGACAGGTCCTGACGTTCCGGTCCGTCGCGCGCAGCGTCGTTTCGTCCGATCGATCCGCTCACTCGTCGTTCGCCCGTCGAGGCGCGACGCCGGCCGGGCTACGGTCGCCAGGTTCGCTTCATCCCAGCTCGAGGAGATCCCATGATCGCGTTCACCCGCGCCCTCCCCGTCGCCCTGGTCGCCGCCGGCATGCTGCTGGCCGCGCACGGGGCGCAGGCCGCATCGACCGCCGCCGACGTCGCCCGCGTGGACACCGGGGGCCAGTTGCCGCTGCGCGAAGCCTGCCCGGACGTCGACACCCGCGACCTCGCCGACGAGCTCGCCGACACCTGGGACGACGCCGCCAAGCCCTCCACCGTCGAGGTGAGCTTCAAGGTGCGACGCCAGCACGTGTACGACGTGCAGCCCGCCACCGCGTCGCCGCGCACCTGGCACGCGATCCGGCGCGCCGTGCACGACCTGCGCTGCGACGGCGGGGACGACCAGCCACATGCCGTGCGCTTCGTCGTGCGCTACGTCGACGCCACCCACGTCGCGACGACCATGCCCGCCAGCGCGAGGCGCTGACCGTGGCGCGACCGCCCTCGCGGCGCCGCCGCGTGGGGACGTCGTCGACGGATTCGCCAAGCTGCGGCAGGTCGCGGACGGCCGCCGGCGCGCCCGCGCCCGTCCGTGCGGGCGCGGGCGGCGGCTTACCAGCCCACGCCGTAGTAGTCGTAGACCGTGCGGCCGTACTCGTCGTCGTAGTCCGGACGGCGGTTCTGCTCGTAGCGCGGCGCGCCTTCCAGCGTGTCCTTGGTGATGGGCACCACGTAGCCGCCGCGGTTGGTGTCGTACTCGAGCAGGCTCCACGGCACCGGGTAGCGGTTCGTGCCCATGCCCAGGAAGCCGCCGAACTCGAGCGCCGCGTAGCGCACCTGGCCCGAGCGCTTGTCGATCACGAGGTAGTCGATCGAGCCCAGCTTGTCGCCGTTCTCGTTGTAGACGGTCGTGCCTTCGACGCGGTCGGACGTGATGACGTCGTGGCTGAGGGTTTCGTTGAGCGTGTCCATCGTGGACTCCTTTGCATAGGGAAGACGAAGGATGAGGCCGCATGGCGCGGCCCCGCCGTCGTCTTCACGGCAAATCGCGCGCCGTGCGCGAGGACGCTCGCTTGCGCGCTCAACCGGCGCCGCAGGCGTACGGATACGCCTTCTGGTATGCGCGGCATTCGTCGGAATTGAGGTTGGTCGAGCTGCTGCAGCAGCTGCGCTTCATGCACGCCGTGAGCGCCGCGCGGCGATTGGACGTCTTGCCCGTCAGGTCCTCCATGCAGCCGGCGGTGACGCGCCCGGCCGGCACGACGGGACGCAGGTCCTCCATGCCGGCCGCGGCCGGGCCGGACCGCCCCGACTCCACGTGGCGCGTCGGCCCCCCGGCGCCGGGCGGCGCGAGGTTGATGCGCTCCACCGCGGCCAGGCCGGGCGACTTCACGTTCGTCAGCTCGTGCTGCGGCCCGCCGGGCGCCGGCGGCTGGGCCAGGGCCAGCGTCGGCGGCGGCGTGCCGTGCAGCCTGGTCATCGGCCGCGCCAGGCCCTTGGCCGGCGCGGCGGGCGCGGGGATCGGGGCCGCCTGCGCCTGCTGCTGCGCGCGCTCGCCGTGCATCGGCGATACCCAGCGGTGCTCGATCTGCGGCTCGGGCAGGCTGGCGCCGGCGTACACGGCGCGGATCAGCATGTCCGTGCGGTCGCGCAGCGCGCGGTCGGCCTGCGGGTCGGCCACGCGCACGTGCCCGCTGGCGGGATCGATCTCCACGATGGACGTGATGCCCTCCGCGTCGAGCGCCTTGCGCAGGCGCATGTCCAGGCCGCCCTCGGCCTGGATCTGCGACTGGCCGTGCGCCTGCACGGGTACCGGCGACGGCGGGGCCGCGGCCGGGTTGACGGCCGGACGGGGGAGATCCGGCCCGGCCGATCACCGGACGAGCCGATTCATCCGCTCCGGCGCTCAAGTTCCGGCACCCGGCGGTCGAGACAGGGGCGTCGCCTGATCTGGCGGCATCAGCCGGCCGAGCGGGTCCGTGCGGCATGCTCCCGGACGGGTGCGAGAGGAGCCTCATCATGACGACCGACGCGGCGTCCTCGGCCGGGCCGGCGCGCCCGGGCCGGGAGGGGGCGGGCGACCGCCTCGGACGGCGTGATCTGCTGCTGCTGCGGCTGGAGCTGGTGCGCCGTCGTCGGCCCGCCCCCACCGTCCCGGCTCAGC
>JBJMWE010000419.1:0-3668 GCA_045810285.1 Vitreoscilla sp.
GACGATCTCCGTGCCAAGCCACTTGCGGGACGAGCGCCGGGCCGCCCCAAGCCGGCCCGCAGTCCCCTCGGGGGACGGAGCGCCGTACCCGGCGCGGGAGGAGCACCCATGTTCGCGGGACGAGCGCCGGGCCGCCCCAAGCCGGCCCGCAGTCCCCTCCGGGGACGGAGCGCCGTACCCGGCGCGGGAGGGGCACCCATGTTCGCGGGACGAGCGCCGGGCCGCCCCAAGCCGGCCCGCAGTCCCCTCGGGGGACGGAGCGCCGTACCCGGCGCGGGAGGGGCGCCGATGACACGCGTGGAACGCGTGCACCCCGGGCACCGGGACCGCGTGGGCGAGAGCCCGCTGTGGGACGCGGCCGCCGGCGCGCTGTGGTGGGTCGACATCGAATCGCGCGCGATCCGCTGCCTGCATCCGGCCGAAGGCGCGCTGCAGTCATGGACGCTGCCCGAACGCGTGGCCTGCCTCGCGCTGCACGCGGACGGCGGGCTCGTGGCGGGCCTGGAGACCTGCGTCGCCCACGTCATGCCGCACGCCGAAGGTCGCGCCGACCTGGCCACGCTGGCGCCCGCGCGCCACGCGCGCGAGGACATGCGCTTCAACGACGGCCGCTGCGACCGTGCCGGCCGCTTCTGGGTCGGCAGCATGGTGCGCGACATGGGCGCCAACGTCGCCGCCGGCCGCATGGCCCGCCTCGACGCCGACGGCCTGCACGATCTGCCCATCGAAGCGATGTACACCCCCAACGGCCTCGCTTTCGACCCCGACGGGCGCGGCGCGTGGTGGAGCGACAGCCACCCGCTGTCGCAGCGCATCTGGCACGCGCCGCTGCACGACGACGGCACGCTCGGCGCCGCACGCCTGGTGCTGGACATGCACGCCCTGCCCGGCCGCCCCGACGGCGCGGCGATCGACGTCGACGGCGGCTACTGGATCTGCGCCAACGACGGCGGCCGCATCCTGCGCCTGCTGCCCGACGGCCGAATCGACCGCGAGATCGCCGTGCCGGTGAGCAAGCCCTCGATGTGCAGCTTCGGCGGCGACGCGCTCGACACGCTGTTCGTCACCACCATCCAGCCCGCCAGCCCGCAGGGCGACGACATCGCGCTCGCCGGCGAGGTCTTCGCGCTGCGGCCCGGCACGCAAGGCCTCGCCGAGACGCCGTTCCGCCCGCGCTGAACGCCGCCATCCACGAACGACACGACACCACAAGACACGACAACCGGAGACACAAGCATGACCCGACGCCAGACCTTCCCGATCCGCTCGCTCGCGGTGGCCGCCGTGGCCGCCCTCGCCTGCATGGCCGCGCACGCGCGCGAGTTCCGCTCGGCCGACATCCACGTCAAGGACTACCCCACCACGCTGGCCGTGAAGTACATGGGCGACCAGCTCTCGAAGAACACCGGCGGCAAGGACAAGGTCAAGGTCTTCGCCGACGGCGCCCTCGGCTCCGAGAAGGACACGGTCGAACAGGTCAAGATCGGCGCGCTCGACATGGTGCGCGTCAACAGCGCGGCCTTCCACGGCATCGTGCCCGAGTCGATGATCCCGTCGCTGCCCTTCCTGTTCCGCGACATCGACCATTTCCGCAAGACGATGTACGGCCCGCAGGGCGACAAGGTGCTGGCCGCGTTCGAGAAGGCCGGCTTCATCGGCCTGGCGCTGTACGAGAGCGGCGCGCGCTCGTTCTACTCGAAGAAGCCGATCCGCACCGTCGCCGACATGAAGGGCATGAAGGTGCGCGTGCAGCCGTCCGACCTGTGGGTCAACCTGATCACCCAGCTGGGCGCATCGCCCACGCCCATGCCGTTCGCCGAGGTCTACACCGGCCTGAAGACGGGCCTGCTGGACGCCGCCGAGAACAACATCCCGTCCTACGACGAGATGAAGCACTACGAGTCGGCACCGGTGTTCTCGGAGACGCAGCACGTGATGTCGCCCGAGGTGCTGGTGTTCTCCAAGAAGGTGTGGGACACCCTGGGCCCCGACGAGCAGGCCGCGATCCGCAAGGCCGCCAAGGAGTCGGTGCCCTACTACCAGCAGCTGTGGACGGCCAAGGAGACGGCGGCGCGCGCGTCGGTGCTCAAGGCCGGCGCGAAGATCATCCCGGCAGCGGAGATCGACCGCAAGAGCTTCGTGGACGCCGAGAAGCCGGTGTGGGACAAGTACATGTCGACGCCGGAGATCCGCAACGTCGTGCAGGAAATCGTCAACACCAAGTGATGCCGGAAGGCCCCGCCATGTCCTGGCTCGCCCACTTCAACGCCCGCCTGTCGGCCATCGTGCTGGTGCTCGCGCGCCTGTGCCTGGCGGGGCTGGGCCTCGTCGTGCTGTATGGCGTGGTGATGCGCTACGTGTTCAACAACGAGCCGCCCTACGTGGAGCAGCTGGCGCTGCTGCTGGTGATCTCGGTGTCGATGTTCGGCGCGGCCTGCGTCGCGCACGACGCCGGGCACATCGGCCTCGATTCACTGGTCGACCGCATGCCGCCGGCGGTGCGCCACGCCATCGCGCGGCTGGTGGCGCTGTCCACGCTCGTCTTCTCGCTGGTGATCCTGTACGGCGCGTGGGAGATGGCCAAGTCCACGCACGACAACCAGATCCCGACGCTGGGTATCTCGGAAGCCTGGCGCTACCTGCCGCTGATCATCGCCGGCGCGTTGATCGCCCTGTTCTCCATCGACCGCCTGACCCGCCGCATGGCGAGCGACGCCCACGAGTGACCCGATCTCCATGGCCCTGACGCTGCTCTGTTCCACGTTCGTCGTCCTGCTGCTGCTGGGCGTTCCGGTGGCCTTCGCCATCGGGCTGTCCTGCCTGGCGGCGTTCTTCGCCGAAGGCCTGCCCATCGCCACCGCGGTGCAGATGATGGTCTCGGGCATGAACGTGTTCTCGTTCCTCGCGATCCCGTTCTTCATCTTCTCCGGGGAGCTGATGCTGCACGGCGGCATCGCCGACAAGATCATGAACTTCGCGCGCAGCCTCACCGGCCACGTGCGCGGCGGCCTCGGGCTGGCCAACGTGCTGGCCTCGACGCTGTTCGGCGGCGTCTCGGGCTCGCCGGTGGCCGACACCTCGGCCATGGGCGGCGTGATGATCCCGCTGATGAAGCGCGAGGGCTACGGCGCAGACTACGCCGTCAACGTCACCACGCACGCGTCGCTGGCCGGCGCGCTGATGCCCACCTCGCACAACATGATCATCTACGCCTTCGCCGCCCAGGCGGCCGCGGGCGAGATCGCCGGGCACACGATCAAGGGCGTGTCGATCGGCGACCTGATGTTCGCAGGCCTCGTGCCGGTGTTCTGGATCATGGTGTGCATGCTCGTGGCCGCGTACTGGCAGGCCGTCCGCTGCGGCTACCCCCGGCGCGAGGACGGCAGCTCGATGATCCGCATGTTCCCGGGCTGGGGCACCGTGGTGCGCACGGGCATCGCGTCGCTGCCGGGCCTGGCCATCATCGCCATCATCCTGGCCTGCGTGATGGGCGGCGTCACGACCGCGACGGAGGCAGCGGCCATCGCCGTCGCCTACTCGCTGTTCCTGACCTGCGCGGTCTACCGGACCATGACGCGCGACAAGCTGTGGCGCGCGCTCGGCAAGGCGGCACGCACGACCGGCGTGATCCTGCTGCTGATCGGCGTGTCCAACATGCTGCGCTGGCA
>JBJMWE010000420.1:0-7536 GCA_045810285.1 Vitreoscilla sp.
GCCGTCTCCCAGCTCGCCGGCTCGCCGGCCGGCAGCGATTTCCGCGTGATGCCCTTCGGCGAGGCGACCATCGTGCGCTCCGGCGAGGACCTCGAGGCCGCCGCGCGACGGCGCTACGCGTAGGACGCGTAGGGCGGGTTAGCCGCAGGCGTAACCCGCCGTTCGCCGGTACACCGATCCCCCAATTGCCGCGACGCGAATCCGCTCGCGGCGACCGAACGGCGGGTTACGCCTGCGGCTAACCCGCCCTACCAATGACACCCGATTTCGCAGGGCGGGTTAGCCGCCAGGCCTAACCCGCCATGGTGGCGCGTGTCAGTGCCGGCGAACGCCGGTCAGCCGTGGCCGTGACCCGGGCCGTGGTGGCCGCCCAGGCGTTCCCAATCCAGGTAGTCGCGCATCGCCTGCGCGTCGCGCCGCGCGGGCAGCGGCAGGCCGTCGTCGTCCGCCAGCGCCTGCGTCGCGGTCTCCAGCGTGCGCCCCGACGCCGCCCACGCGCGCGTGCCGCCCTGCAGCCAGGCGACGTTCGTGTAGCCGCGCCGGCGCAGCGTGGCCGCCGCGTACGCCGACTGCGCGCCGTCGACGCAGGTGACCAGCAGCGCGTCGTCGCACGAGGGGGCGACCGCGGCGATGCGCGCCTCCAGCCAACCGCGCGGCAACCATGTCGCGCCGGGCAGGTGCCCGCGCCGCCAGGAGGCCGCGGTATCGACGTGCAGCACGCGGGCCGGGGCCCAGGCGGCCAGCCAGCGGGCGCCGTCGTCGACGCCCAGCCCGGGCGCCGCGGCGCTCGCCTCGCGCCACCCCAGCGGCAGGTCGGCCGCCGTGTGCGCGGCGCGTTCCCCGTGGATCCACGACTCGAAGCCGCCCTCGAGCGTGCGCACCTGCGCCTGCCCGAGCCGGCGCAGCCACACCGCCGCGAGGTGCGCGCGCACCGCGTCGTCATCGACCAGCACGACGGGGACGTCCCGCAGCGCGACCAGCTCGTCGCGCCGCACCAGCAGCACGTCGCAGGCCACGGACACGCTGCGCGGCACATGGGCGACGCCGTGCCGGCCCAGGTTGCGCAGGTCGAAGGCGTTGACGTTGACATCGCTCGCGTGAACCAGCGTGGCCAGGTCCGCGGCCTCGATACCGGCGACGCCGTGGTGCTTGGCGAGCCGCGCCGAACCGAGTTCGGCGAACCGGCGGCTCGCATTGGACGGCTGCACGCGGCGCCGGCGCGAGCCGCGCTCGAACTCGAGTCCGGCCAGGCGCCAGGCCAGCACGCCGCCGTCGAGCGCGACGACGTCGGTCAGGCCCAGGTCGATCAGCGTGCGCGCCACCATCAGGCTGCGCGTGCGGGCGCTGGAGCACAGCACGATCACGTCGGATTCGGCCGCCATGTCCAGCGCGTGCGACACCGCTTCGAAGGCCGGCAGGGAGACGGCGCCGGGGATGCAGTCCTCGGTGTGTTCGTCGGCGCTGCGCACGTCGCACAGCGCGATGCGCCGGCCCGCCTGCCGCCATTGCCGCAGCGTCGCGACATCGACCAGGGGAACGCGCTCGAGGTCGGCGACGCGGCGGCCGAAGGCCATGCTCGACACCTGCGCGCCCGAGACGATGGGCAGTCCCGCCAGGCGCCACGCGGCGACGCCGCCGTCCAGGACCGCGACCTCGCGGTAGCCCAGCGCCAGCAGCGTGTCGGCGGCGAGCGCGGCACGCGGATCGCGCACGCCCGGCGCGATCTCGGCGCCCCCGTCGACGACCACGATCGGCGTGGAGCGATCGCGCAGCAGCGCGTCGATGCGGAACTCGAGCCGGCGCCGCGGCACGAGGGTGGCACCGGGCAGGTGGCCGCCCTCGGAGTCGACGAGGTCGCGCACGTCCAGCAGCGCCGGCGGACGCGTGTCGGCCAGCGCGGCGACGAGCTCGTCGATCGCGAGCAGGCCGGCGCTCATGAGGCAACCTCCGCCCTGCGGGCTGCGGCGCTTGGCTGGCCCTCCGAAGTGGAATGCGGCGACGCGCCCGGCCAGGCCCGGTCTCGCGCGGACGGTCGCTGCCCGTTCATGGCCGGCGCTCTCGGAAAGCAGGACGCGCGGAGGCGCGACGTGTCCGCAGGCAGCGCGACACGTCCGGATGAGCGGCGTCCGGGAACGGACGGCCAGCGAGACGACGCGATCGAACCATGCGCAAACCTCGAAGGACACAGGGGCAGCCCGCGGCGCCATCGAGGAAGATGATCGCGAGCTGTCGAACCAGTCTAGGAGCCGGTCATGGCGGGGTCAATTGCCCGCGGGTATCGCGGTCCGTCCTCCGACAGCATGAGACACGCTTTCCCTACACGCCCGCCGTGTCGGGCGACGGCCGGCCCGCCGTGGCCGCCCCACCAGCCGACGCGCCGATGATCAAGGCGATGGCCAGCCACTGCGGCGCCGTCAGCCGCTCGCCCAGCACGATCGCGCCGCAGGCCGCGCCGACCGCGGGCGTCGCGCTCACGAGAATGCCGAACACGTGGCGCGGGAGCCGGCGCAGCGCGGCCATCTCCAGCGAATACGGCACGGCACTCGACAGCAGCGCGACGCCGAGCCCCGCCAGCAGCGCGGTGGGCACCGCCATCGCGGCGCCCGCGCCGGCCATGCCCAGCGGCACCGCGAACAGCGCCGCCACCAGCATGCCCAGCGACACGGCCTGGCCGCGCGCGAGTGTCGACACGCGCTTGCCAAAGACGATGTACAGCGCCCACGACAGCGCAGCGCCGAACGAGAACAGCAGGCCCAGCGGATCGAGCGCGTGCCCGCTCGTCGAGGGCAACAGCAGCGCCAGCCCGGCGAGGGCGAGCGCGACCCAGGCGACATCCAGAGCGCGGCGCGACGCGGCCAGCACGACCACCAGCGGCCCGGTGGTCTCGATCGCGGTGGCGATGCCGATGGGCACGCGCCCGAACGCGTGGTAGATGCACAGGTTCATGCCGCCCAGCATCGCGCCGTAGGCCGCGAGGTTGCCCCAGTCGCGCCGCGCGAGCGGGTGCCGCCACGGCCGCCAGGACGCCAGCAGCAGCAGCGCCGACAAGCCGATGCGCAGCGCCGCCATGCCCGCGACGCCCACCACGGGAAACAGGCTCTTGGCGATCGCCGCGCCGAGGTTCTGCGACACCAGCGACGCGAACAGCGCCAGCAGCGACAGCGCGCCGGCGGGTCGGTGCGCTGCGTCAGCCAAGGCGGCGCCCCCCGACCTTGAGTCGCGTGGCGGCGCGCAGGCCTTCCGGCCGCCGCCGCCTCGACGTCGCTGCCGGCAGGCAGGCTGCGGTGAGGGCGACAAGGGGATGGGCGTGCATGGCATGCCCATTCTCGCGGGCCCGGTTCACGCGCGCCTTCGTCCGACGGCGGCGCAGGGACATGGGGCCCGCGCGTGCCACGCCACCCGTTCGCGGGCACCATGTCGGCCTGCCCACGTGGAGACTTCCCATGACCATCCGTTCGCTGCCCGCCCTCCTTTTCCTCGCCTGCGCCGCCACCGGCGCGCACGCGCAGGACGCCGCGGCCGGCGGCATGGCCTTCCAGCAATGCGCCGAATGCCACAGTCCGACCGCCGCCGACAACGCCGGCCCGGGCCTGAAGGGCGTCTTCGGGCGCAAGGCGGGCGCCAAGGACGGCTTCATCTACAGCCCCGCGATGAAGAAGTCCGCGGTCGTGTGGGACGACAAGACGCTCGACGCCTACCTGAAGGACCCGCGCGCGGTCGTGCCCGGCACGTCGATGGCCTATGGCGGCGACGACGACGCCAAGGAACGCGCGGATCTCGTCGCGTACCTCAAGACGCTCAGGTAGCCGGCGCGCCGCCGTCCGCCACGCGCGGCAGCTCGCTGTCGTCCTTCAGGCCGATGCCCGTGAGGCGGCGGCGGCGTGACTCGCCGACCAGCCACGCGATGCGCGCCGCCGCGTCGGGCAGCGGCAATCCCTCGGGCCGGATGTTGCTCACGCAGTTGCGCTCGCTGTCGACGCGGCCGGACTTCGGCTGCCACGTGAGGTAGGCCCCGAGGCTGTCGGGCGAGCTCAGGCCCGGGCGTTCGCCGATCAGCACCAGCACCAGCGAGGCGCCGGCGCGCTCGCCGATCGCGTCGCCGAGCGCGACGCGCGCCTGGGTCGCGACGACGAGGCGATCCGCGACGAGACCGCGCTCGCGCAAGGCCAGCAGCAGCGGCACCGCGTGACGCTGCGCGGCGATCGCGGACAGGCCGTCGGCCACGACGATGCACAGGCCGCCGTCGCCCTCGTCCGCCAGCGCATCGGCAGCGCCGGGCGCGAGCTGGCGGCCGAGGTCGGGCCGCGTCAGGTATTCGATGCGCGCGGCCGCGCGGCTCGTCGCGGTCGATGCCTCGAAGCCGTGGGCACGCAGGTCCGCGAGCAGCGCCGCCACGTCAAGCGGCAGGTGCACCGCGTCGCGCGCGGCGGCATGCGCGGCCGCGAAGCGCAGCACTTCCGACGTCGGCAGGCTGGTGCCGGCGCGCCCCGGCGCGATGCGCGCGGGCGTATGCCGCCGCAGCGCCGACCACGGATCGGCGGGCGCCGCCGGCGGCTCGCCGGTGTCCCGGTGCCCGGGCGGGTCGGGCAGCATGTCGCTCACTGGACTACCCTCCGCCTGTCGGCTGCGGGGCGAGCGCCTTCGGGCGGCCGGGCGGCGCTCATGCCGAGCCCTCCAGCAGCCGCGCCGACATCGCCTGCGCCAGCGCCGGCATCGTCGCGACGGGCCGCAGGGCGCCGTCGGCATCGGTGATGCCCCGCGCGTGCAGCCAGGCCTCGAACTCGGGCGCGCGCTTGCGCCCGAGCAGCTTGCGGGCGAACAGCGCGTCGTGGAACGAGGTGCTCTGGTAGTTCAGCATCACGTCGTCGGCGCCGGGCACGCCCATCATGAAGTTCAGGCCGGCGGCGGCGAGCAGCACCAGCAGCGTGTCCATGTCGTCCTGGTCGGCCTCGGCATGGTTCGTGTAGCAGATGTCGCAGCCCATGGGCAGGCCCAGCAGCTTGCCGCAGAAGTGATCCTCGAGGCCCGCGCGCACGATCTGCTTGCCGTCGTAGAGGTACTCGGGCCCGATGAAGCCGACGACCGTGTTGACCAGCAGCGGCCGGTAGCGCCGCGCCACGGCGTAGGCGCGTGCCTCCAGCGTCTGCTGGTCGACGCCGTGGTGCGCGCCGGCCGACAGCGCGCTGCCCTGCCCCGTCTCGAAGTACATGACGTTGTCGCCCAGCGGGCCGCGCCGGGTCGCCAGCGCCGCGGCGTGGGCTTCGTCCAGCAGCGCCAGCGAGACGCCGAACCCGCGGTTGGCCTGCTCGGTGCCGGCGATCGACTGGAACACGAGGTCGACCGGCGCGCCCTGCTCGAGCGCCTTCAGCGTGTTGGTGACGTGGGTGAGCACGCACGCCTGCGTCGGAATGCCGTGGCCGGTAATCAGGTCGTCGAGCAGGTGCAGCAGCCGCACCAGCTGCGGCACGCTGTCGGCCGCGGGGTTGACGCCGATGACGGCGTCGCCCGCGCCATACAGCAGGCCGTCGACGATGCTCGCCAGGATGCCGGCGGGGCTGTCGGTGGGATGGTTGGGCTGCAGGCGCACGGCCAGCGAGCCGGGCAGGCCCAGCGTGTTGCGAAAGCGCGTGACGACGTGGCAGCGGCTGGCCACGAGCACCAGGTCCTGGTTGCGCATGATCTTGCTCGCCGCGGCCACCATCTCGGGCGTCAGGCCGGGGGCCAGCGCCGCGAGCACGGGCGGCGTCGCGGCGTCGGACAGCAGCCAGTCGCGCAGGCCGCCGACGGTGAGGTGGCGCAGCGGCGAGAACGCGGCGGCGTCGTGCGTGTCGACGATCAGGCGCGTCACCTCGTCATGCTCGTACGGCAGCACGGCCTCGGACAGGAAGGCCTGCAGCGGCACGTCGGCCAGCGCGGCCTGGGCCGCGACGCGCTCCCGCGCCGTGGCCGCGGCCACGCCGGCCAGCGCGTCGCCCGAGCGCGCGGGGCTGGCCTTGCCCATCAGCTCGCGCAGATCGGCGAACCCGAACACCTGGTGACCGACGGTGGCGCGGTAGCTCATGCCGCCACGATACCCCTGGCCCGCGACGTCAGCCCGACTTCCTGAGCGCCGCGATCTCCTTTTCCAGCGCCGCGATGCGCCGATCGCGCTCGGCGATCGCCGGCATCACCTCGTCGACCGGCACCAGCTGCGGGATGTGCTGCGGGCAGTTGGCATCCCAGGCCTTCACCGTGAAGACGATCGCCTGCTCCGCGCGCGCCTTGTAGCCGGCCGGCATCAGGCGCTCGACCAGCGCCGGATCGGTCTCCGCGCGCGCCTCGCCCCAGATCTTGATCCGCTGCCGGTGCGCGTAGTCCATCAGGAACAGCTGCGCCTTCGGGTTGTCGGCCAGGTTGCCCGTGGTGACGAACTGGCGGTTGCCGCTGAAGTCGGCGAAGGCGATGGTGTGCTCGTCGAGCACCTGAAGGAAGCCGGCCGGGCCGCCGCGGTGCTGCATGTAGGGCTGTCCCTCGCTGTTGGCCGTGGCCAGGAATACGCTCGTCTGCGCCTCGATGAAGCCGCGCACGTCGTCGTCGATCGCCGTCTGCCAGCCGCGGCCCTGCTCCATGCGCGCGTACGCGTGGCGCGAGCCGCGCGCCTGCTGCAGCGCCTTGACGGTGGGCGTGAAGACGATGTCGCTGGGGACAGTGGCGGTGGGCATGGCGGCTCCTTCAGGCGGTTTCCAGCGCGGGCACGGCGGGGAAGTCGACGACGGTGCCGGCCACCTCGTTGATGTAGTTCGTCCAGGTGTTGAGCGCGACGTGCTGGACGATCTCGATGACCTGCGCGTCGGACCAGCCGGCCGTGCGCACGGCCTGCAGCGCGCCATCGCCGACATGGCCGCGTGCGCGCGCCACCTGCACGGCGAAGCGCACCGCGGCGTCGGCCGCGGCGTCGCCCGAGGTGCCCGCGCGGTTCGCGGCGATCTCGGCGTCGTCCAGCTTCGCCAGGTTCTTGCCCAGGTACGCGTGGGCGGCCAGGCAGTAGTTGCAGCCGTTGACCTCGGCCACCGCCAGCGCGATGCGCTCGCGCGTCGCGGCCGGCAGCGCGCCCTTGGCGAGCGCGCCCATCATGCCGAGGTAGCCCTCCAGCGCGGCGGGGCTGTGCGCGACCACGCGGAACAGGTTCGGCACCGAGCCGAGCTGCTTCTCGACCGCCTGCAGCAGCGGTTGCGAGGCGGCGGGGCTGGCGGCGATCGAAGCGGGGGTGGGAATGCGGGACATCAGGTTCTCCTTGGACGCGACGACCTGCCGCGCGCTGATCGAACTATCGATCCTTCCATTCACCTTGAGTAGCCGTCAGAATTCAGAATCACTCTTCTGAATTTTGGGAATATCGATGGACCGCCTCGACGCGATGAAGGTGTTCCTGGCCGTGGTCGACGCGGGCAGCCTGTCGGCCGCGGGTCGTCGGCTCGGAGTGCCGCTGGCCACGGTCAGCCGCCGGCTGGCCGAGCTCGAGGAGCACCTCGGCGCGCGGCTGCTGAACCGCTCCAC
>JBJMWE010000421.1:0-7618 GCA_045810285.1 Vitreoscilla sp.
ATCCACGCGAACCGAAGCGCCTTGGCAGGGGTGGATCCAGCGACTTCGCGCAGGATGACGGCTCATTGGCGGCACCGCGACTCAGTCATCCTGCGCGCAGCGGAGCGGAGTCGCAGGATCCACGCGAACCGAAGCGTCTTGGCGGGGGTGGATCCTGCGACTCCGCGCAGGATGACGGCTCGTTGGCAACACCGCCACTCGGTCGTCCTGCGACTCCGCGCAGGATGACGGCTTATTGGGGGCGACTGCTGGCGCGCTCATGGAAACCCGGGCCGCGCCGCCGGCGCCCCCAGCAGCACGCGCATGGCGGCCTGCGGCGTGAAGCTCTCGATCACCACGCGGCCCGAGCGCGTGACCACGTGGAACTCGCCGGCCGACACGAAGTAGTCGTTCGAGTCCCCCGCCTGCGTCAGCCAGACGCAGCCGGCCTGCACCGCGACGCAGGCGCCGGCGGGCAGCTGGCGCGCGAACGTGGCCTGGCTGGACAGGCGCAGGATGTCGTCGGAGGCCTCGGCCGGGCGACGGGCGAGGGACGGCGGCAAGGGGAGGACGTGTTCCATGGCACCCACTCTAGAAGCGCCGGATCATGCGAAACAGCCACAACGCGCGGCCAACCGAGCCAGTACAGATGGGCGCCTGGCGGCACTGTCACGGTCGAATCCCCCGTCATCTGTACTGGTCTGAGTCGCCGCATCGAAGACAGAATCGGGACATGGACGCGCCCGACACCCTCTACCTGCAGATCGCCCAGACGCTCGCGGCGTCGATCCGCGGCGGCGTGCTCGCGCGCGGCGAACGGCTGCCGTCCTTGCGCGATCTTGCGGCGCAGGAAGGGGTGTCGCTGTCCACCGCCGTGCAGGCCTACCGCGCGCTGGAGGACATGCGCCTCGTCGAGACGCGACCGCGCTCCGGCTTCTTCGTCGCGGCGCGGCCGCCCAAGCCCCCCGTGCCCGAGACGACGCAGCCGCCGGCCGACTCGCGCGAGGTCGACATCGACGCCCAGGCCGCGCACGCGATGCGCTATGCGCACGAGGAGGGCTACATCACCTTCGGCGCGGCGTCGCCCAGCGACGAACTGTTCTCGGTGGAGCGCATCCGCCGCACCGTGATGCGCGCGGCGCAGCGCCATCGCGCCGTGCTGTGCGAATACGTGCTGGGCTCCGGCAACGAGACGCTGCGCCGCGCGATCGCGCGCTACGCGCTGCGGCTGGGCTGCCAGCTGCGGCCGCGCGACATCGTCGCCACCAACAGCTGCCTCGAGTCGATCACGCTGTGCCTGCGCGCGGTCACGAAGCCGGGCGACGTCGTCGCGCTCGAATCGCCCACCTACTTCGGCTTCCTCGAGATCCTGCAGAGCCTGCACCTGCGGGCGCTCGAGATCCCGACGCATCCGCGCGACGGCCTGTCGCTGGACGCGCTGGAGCTCGCGCTCGACACGCAGCCCGTGAAGGCGCTGCTGCTGTCGCCCACGCTGTCCAACCCGATGGGCGGCAGCCTGCCGACCGCCGAGCGCAAGCGGCTCGCGCGCCTCGTGGCGGCGCGCGGCATCGCGATGATCGAGGACGTGCTGCACAACGATCTCGCCGAGCAGGAGGACAAGCGCCGCGCGGTGCGCTCGTTCGACACCAGCGGCCACGTCATGCTGTGCGGCTCCTTCTCGAAGACGGTGGCGCCGGGGCTGCGCGTCGGCTGGGTCGAGGCGGGCCGCTGGGCCGAGCCCGTGCGCCGCATGAAGATGGCCACCAGCGGCTCGCAGACGACGTTCGTCGAGCTCGCGATGGCCGAGCTCCTGAACCACACGGGCAACGAGGCGGGCTTCCGCCAGATGCGCCACACGATCGGCGTGCGCGTGGACGAGGCGCGGCGGCTGATCGCCGGCAGCTTTCCCAAGGGCACGCGCGTGACCGATCCGGCCGGCGGCTACATCCTCTGGGTGGAGATGCCGCGCGCGGTCGATTCGCAGGCGCTGTTCACCGCCTGCCTTGCCGAGCGCATCGCCATCGCGCCCGGCACGCTGTTCAGCGCCAGCGACCGCTACCGCCACTGCATCCGGCTGGGCGTCGGCGGCCGCTGGGACGACGCGCAGCGCCACGCGCTGATGCGCATCGGCGAGCTGGCGCGTGCGCTTGTCGCGGCGGCGCCGGCGATGTCCGAAGCCGCCTGACGAAGGTCGTCGAACCCGGCGATGCCCGGCAGCAGAGCACCCGGCCGGCCTGGGCGCGCCACGCTCCGACTCGCGCCGGCTACGAGCTGGGCCTCTCGCGCGAGCAGGTGGCCGCGCTGGAGCAGGTCGCGTTCGACCAGCTGGCCGCACCGGCCCGGTCAAGCCCGCGCCGGCGAAGCCGGGCCCGCCGGGGCATTCGGGCCGCTGCGCGATGGCGCGCTGACTCGCCTCAGGTGCGCGCGGGCGAACGCGCCAGCGCGCGCTCGACCAGGCGCGTCACCAGCTGCGGCAGCGCGATGCCCGCGGCCTCGAACATGCGCGGGAACAGGCTGATCGACGTGAACCCCGGCAGCGTGTTGACCTCGTTGACGAAGGGCTGGCCCCGTTCGTCCAGGAAGAAGTCGATGCGCGCGAGGTCGCGGCAGCCGAGCACCTCGAAGGCATCGCGCGCGAGCGCGCGCAGGCGCGTCGCCGTGGGCGCGTCGAGGTGCGCCGGCACGTCCAGCCGCGCGCCGTGCTCGGCCAGGTACTTGGCCTCGTAGTCGTAGAACGCGAACTCGCGCGCTGTCGTGATCTCGCCGACCACCGAGGCGATGGGGCCGTCCTCGGAATCGATCACGCCGCATTCCAGCTCGCGGCCCTCGATGCGGCGTTCGATCAGCACCTTGTCGCCATGCGCGAGCGCGGCGCGCACGGCGGCCTCCAGCGAGTCGGCGTCGTCCGCCGGCCCGGCGCCGATCGACGAGCCGAGCGCGGCCGGCTTGACGAACAGGCGCGGGCCCAGGGTGTCACTCAGGCGCGTCCAGTCGGGCAGGGGTTCGCCGCGGCGATGCAGGCGATAGGGCACGACCGGCAGGCCGGCCTGCAGCAGCAGCCGCTTGGTGAACTCCTTGTCCATCGTGAGCGCGCCGCCCAGCACGTCGGCGCCCACGTAGGGCACGCCGCAGGTCTCGAGCAGGCCCTGTACGGCGCCATCCTCGCCGAACGGGCCGTGGAGCGCGGGGAACACGACGTCCACGCGCGGCAGGTCGTCGGCGGCCTCCGCCGGCGCGCAGGCCAGCAACTGGCCGGCACCGCCGGGCGCCAGCGTGACGGCGCAGGCGCGCTCGTCCACCGCGGTGGGGAAGGCGGCGCGCCCGAGCGGCATGCAGTGCCACGTGCCGTTGCGGGCGATGCCGACGGGCACGACCCAGAAGCCGGCGGCGCGCAGCGCGGCGTGGATCGTGGCGGCAGAACGGAGGGAGACCGCGTGTTCTGCGGAGCGCCCGCCGAACAGCAGGCCCACGGTGACGGCTGCCGGAGCGGGGGATCCGGTCGCGAGTTCGAGCGACAGCTGGTGCGTGTTCAAGGGAATGTCCTCAGGTTGCGGGCGCGCACGCCGGTGCGGCGCCGTTCGAGAGGACGATAGCCGCGGCGGCGGCGCACGGCGCGGTGAATTCGTTCACTGCGGCGTGAGGCTTTCTTCCTTTCGGGAGGTGGATCCTGCGACTTCGCGCAGGATGACCGGACAGGAAAGGGACGCGTCATCCTGCGCGCGGTCGCAGGATCCACACCGGCAGTCGTGCGTTTTGCACCGACTTGTCTAGACGAGTGATGCGGGTTTGTCCGCCCCGGTCGTGCCGCATTCCCCCCCGGCGCGGGGGGGCCACGCGCGCCGGGCGACGCCGTAACGTTGAACCCATCACGTCGACGACCCTTCGATGCCTGCGGTGCTCCCGGTGCCGCGGCAGGGCGGCGTCACGCCTCGAGGAACGTCCTTCCGCGCGTCAACAGAGCCACGATCCATGAAATCCACCGCGCTACCCATTGCCCGTTGTCCCCATCGCCCGCGGCCTTCGTCGCTGGCTGTGGCGCTTGCGCTGCTGGCCTCGGGCGCCATGGCGGCCGCCCCGCTGCGCGCGCCCGACGCCCACCGCGTGGCCAAGGCGTTGACTGCCGCGCGGGCCAGCGCCGGCACCGAGCTGGTGGCGCGCGCCTCGCTCGTCAACCCGCGCAACACGACGATCGTGCACGCGATGCAGACGTGGCAGGGCCACCGCGTGTGGGGCGCCGAGGCCGTCGTCCACGCCGAGGCCTCGGGACGCACCCGCATCGCGGCGAGCAGCATCGGTGCGACGCCGCGGCCCGCCGGCACCCCCGCGCTGACGCCGGACCAGGCCGTCGCGATCGCGCGCAAGGCGATGGGCCTGAAGGGCCGGGCGTATCCGCCGAAGACCGAACTGGTCGTCTTTCCCACGAAGTACCGCGGCGACATCAAGTTCGTGCAGGACCCGCGGACGCACCAGGTCCGCCTCGACCGCGGCAACAGCGTCATCGGCCTGCCGCCGGCCGATCCGGCCGTGTGGGCCTGGGAGGTCGAGATCTTCGCCAGGAACGACGTCGACGGCATCCGCGACATGAAGTACCTGGTCGACGCCAGCACCGGCGCGCTGCTGCGCGTGGACACCGCCACGCAGACGCTGGCGCCGGCCAACCCGCCGGCGCTCGGCGGCTCGGACCTGCCGGCGACGGGCATCGGCTACAGCCAGTACAGCGGCACCGTGCCGCTGGCGACCACGCGGCGCGCCGACGGCAGTTTCATGCTGGTCGACCAGACCCGCGGCTCGAAGTGGAACCCGTGGCTGCACGACTTCCTGTGGGATTCGAACGGCGACCCGATCTACGACCCCGACGGCCACCCCGTCTCGGTGATCGGCCTGCAGACCATGACGGAGACCCATGAAGGCGCCGTCGACCCCGGCACGTTCGCCGCGGCGCTGCACTGGTTCGACCAGAACCCGGGCGACACCTGGGGCGACGGCCACCAGTTCGTCATGTACCCGTACGGCATGGAGACCACCGCCAACGGCCAGACGGCCGCGGTCGACGCCCACTGGGGCATGGCCGTCACCTGGGACTTCTACCGCAACGTGTTCGGCCGCGACGGCGTCGATGGCCAGGGCACGTCGCTGGTGTCCGAAGTGCACATCCTGGGCCCGTTCGGCTACTACTATGACAACGCGTTCTGGGACACGTTCACGATGGGCATGTTCTATTCGGACGGCACGCGCAACGTCGGCGTCGATCCGTACAGCGGGGCGCCGACCACGCCCGACCCGAGCGGCTTCGACTCGCTGACCGCCATCGACATCATCGGCCACGAGATGACGCACGGCGTCACGGCGTTCTCGTCCGGCCTCGTCTACGCGGGCGAATCGGGCGGCATCAACGAGTCGACGTCCGACTTCATGGGCTCGATGGTGGAGGCGTATTCCACGCGCCCGGCCGGCGCCGATTCAACGATCCCCGAGACCGGCACCGACTGGCTGATGGGCGCCAGGGTGGGCAGCACCGCGCTGCGCTCGATGATCAACCCGAACAGCGACGGCTACAGCGCCAACAGCTGGTACGCGGGCATCGAGTACCTGGACGTGCACTACTGCAGCGGGCCGATGAACCGGTTCTTCTACTTCCTGTCGCAGGGGGCCTCGGGCGATGCGTCGTCGCCCGCGTACAGCCGCTACCTGCCGGGCGGCATGGCGGGCATCGGCAACGACAAGGCGGCGCGCATCTGGTATGCGGCCATGACCGAGTGGATGACGCCGGTGGACGGGTACGCGCGGGCGCGCGTGGCCGGCGTCAACGCGGCCATCGAGCTGTACGGCGACGGCTCCAACGAGGTGCAGGCCGTCAGGAACGCGTTCGCGGCCATCAACGTGGGCAGCGTCACCGACGCCCCGCGCATCTCGATCAACTTTTCCGTCGTGCAGCCCGACGGCAGCCTGTTCAACCCGGGCGGCGGCGGCTTCCTGGCGCGCATGCCCATCGTCGCGATGGGTACCACCGTGCACCTCCGCGCCGACGTCGGGAACACCGACGACACGAGCGTCACCTGGAAGATCGGCGGCCTGCCGGGCGACCTCGACAACCCCGGCTTCCGCGTGGAAGGCGGCAAGGTCGACGCCGACGGCCACTGGACGCCCGACAACCTGTGGGGCTTCCACGCGATGACGGTCTTCAGCAACGCCGACCCGATGGAATTCGCGGAGGGCGCGGCCTGGGTCATCAACGGCGATGCCGACGCCGACAACGAATTCGACGCGCTGGACCTCGGCGCGGTCGCGCTGTCCTGGGGCCTGGACGGCTACGTCAACTCGAGCCACAGCATCGTCCTCGACGCCTGGGTCGACAGCTTCGACGTCGAAGCCATTTCGCAAGCCTTCAAGAACGCCTTCGGCGGCGCCTGACTCGGAAACCTCGCATCATGAACACCAAGCTCCTCACGACCCTGGCCCTCTTCGCCGCGCTGTCCGGCTGCGGCGGCGACTCGACGCCGCCCGCCCCCGCGCCGGTGCCGGCGCCTTCGCCCGCGCCGATGGCCACGCCGACGACCCTGGCGTACACCGACCCGACGAGCTCGGGCTGGCGCCTCGTCAAGGATGCGGCGTCGACTCCCACCCGCCTGGTGCTCGACCTCGTCGGCCCCGCAGGCACGCCCACGCGCGGCGTCGGCTTCAACCTGAAGCGCGGCGCGGGCCTGGCGTTCGGCAAGTTCGACAACGGCGGCTACGCGCACGACCTGGGCGTCTACCAGCTCAAGGGCAGCAATTCGAACTTCGAGTCCTACGCCGGCACCGAGGCCGACCCGGTGCTGTTCGTCTCGGCGCCGCTGAAGTCGGGCGACGTGCTGTCCACCGGCATCTTCCAGAAGGACCGCAGCAACGGCGCCAAGGATTCCGCCGCGCCGCTGGTGCAGGTGGTGGTGACGCTGGCCGACTTCACGAAGGTCGACTCCGCCACCGTCGCCGCCGCCGCCGAGCCGTACGGCCTGCACGTGACCAAGGCTCGCATCGTCCCGTCCGACATCGGCGGCTTCAACCTCACCACCGAGGTGCTGAAGAAGGCCAGGATGGTCGACATCACGGTGGACACCGGCACCATCACCGCGACGCCCTGAGCCTGGCGGACGGGACATGAACCTGCATGCGTCGCAATCGGAGATCGACGTCCTCGAGGGCGTCCTGCGGCGATCGCCGCCGGGCGAGGGCGTGGTCGCGACCAAGGTGGCACTCGCCTGGCACCTGCGCCAGCGCGACAGCGGCCGCACGCTGCAGCTGGTGCAGGACGTGATGCCCGTCGTGCGCGCCTCGCGCGCCAGCACGCATGGCGACGCGGTCGCCAGCTGCCATGCGCGCGCCGCGCTCGCGGCGGCCGAGGCCTCGGCGCTGTACGGCGAGACGCTGGAGGCCGAGCGTTGCCTGGGCGACGCCCGCGCCCACCTCGATCCCGTGTGGGACCCGCAGGCCGAAGGCGACGCCTGGCTCGTCGAATCGCTGGTCGCCCGCCTGCGCGGCCAGGCCGAGCGCCTGCAGGCCGCGCTGCGGCAGGCGAGCCGCTGCTTCGCACGCCTGGAGGATCGCGAGCGCCTGGACGTGGCGCAGGCGTGGATCGCCTTCGAGCGCACGGCGGCGTGCC
>JBJMWE010000422.1:0-3640 GCA_045810285.1 Vitreoscilla sp.
CTCGCGATGCAGTACCTGGTCCCGGGCTGGACGTTCGATCCGAAGCGGCCGGCGCTGGAGCGTGACGTCGCGGGCTGAGCGCCGCGCCTGAACAGCTGGCCTGGTGTGCCCGGCGGAGGTGCGTCGATCTCGGGGGCGGGCGATCGGATCGATGTCAGGCACCGCCCGGCGATGTCGTCTGCCTGCCGGAGGCGTTGCAAGGGCGGAGCCAGACACCTCCTGCGGCGCCTCGTCGCGCCAACAAGGCCTCGCGTCGCGCAGTCGGTGCGGTCTCGTCGTGCTGCGCCATGCGCCGTCGTGCTGCCGCGGGCGTCTCGTCGCGCTGCCGGTCGTGCGCCGTCGCGCTGCCGGAGGTGCCGGCGCTGGAGCGTGACGTCGCGGGCTGAGCGCCGCGCCTGAACAGCTGGCCTGGTGCGCCTGGCGGAGGTGCGTCGATCTCGGGGCGGGCGATCGAATCGATGTCAGGCACCGCCCGGCGATGTCGTCTGCCTGCCGGAGGCGTTGCAGGGGCGGAGCCAGACACCTCCTGCGGCGCCTCGTCGCTCCAACAAGGCCTCGCGTCGCGCAGCCGGTGCGGTCTCGTCGTGCTGCGCCATGCGCCGTCGCGCTGCCGCGGGCGTCTCGTCGCGCTGCCGGAGGTGCCTGGCACCGCCCGGACGCTGCTGCCGGAACGCCGGGGCGTCCCGGGGCGGTGCCTGGCTCCGAATGGACCCGTCGCCCCGGCGCGCACCCCCGCCGTTACCTCCCAGGTCATCGCCAGGCGCCGACCGCTCCGCGAGGATGAGGCCGTCAACCGAAGCAACAGCAACCAAGGAAAGCCACCATGACATCCGCCGAACTTCTTCCCCTCGGGGTCTGCCACATGATCGGGCTGGGCGCCATCGGCTCGTGCGTCGGGATCGGGCACCTGGCCAGCAAGTACATCGAGTCCGCGGCGCGCCAGCCCGCGCTGATGGAGCCCTTGCTCGTCAAGGTGTTCCTGATGGTGGGCGTGCTCGATGGCGCCTTCCTGATCGCATCGGGCATCGGCCTGTGGTTCGCCACCGCCAACCCGTTCCATTGAGCGACACGACCACCCCACGTCATCGAAAGGAAATCGCCATGCGTCCCATCACGCTCCCCGACCTCGCCGCACTGGCCGCCAGCCAGGTGCTGGCCCTCGCGAGCACCTGCGTCTCGACGTGGTGCGTCTGGGCCTGGCTCGCGGCCGCGCATCCGTTCAAGTGACGCGCCGTGCCCGGCGAGGCCTAAGGGCCCGCGGGCTCCAGCAGCGCGCGGTGCCGCACCAGCGCCTCGGCGACGATCTCGTGCAGCTGCGCGCCGGACGCGGTGCCCACCGAGGCGAGGATCTCGCTGCGCATGCGCGGCACCCAGAACTTGCGGATGTGGTCGGCGATGCCGGCCATCGCCTCGTCGCGATCGGGCTGCGCCGCGAAGAAGTCGCCGATGCGGTTGGCCATGACGATCAGGTTGTGCAGGTCCATGTTCAACTCGGCGCGAAGGGTCCGAAGCGGTCGGGGTCGGCATACAGCACCAGGTCGTCACGCCGCGCGAAGCCCGCCAGTGCAAGGCCGGCGCGCCGCGCCGTGTCGACGGCGCGCGCGGTCGGCGCCGAGACGGCGACGAGCGCCGTGATGCCCGCGGCCACGGCCTTGCGCACCATCTCGACGCTGGCGCGGCTGGTGATGCAGCAGAAGCCGTCGCGCGCGTCGAGGCGGGCCTCGACCATGGCGCCCACGAGCTTGTCGAGCGCGTTGTGGCGGCCGACATCCTCGCGCACGAGCAGCACGCGGCCATCGAGCGCGCACCACGCCGCCGCGTGCGTGGCGCCGGTGCGCTGCTGCAGCGCCTGGTGCGACGGCATCTCGCGCAGCGCCGCGGCGATCGCCGGCGGCGACAGCGGCGGCGCGCCCGGCGCCAGCGCACGCAGCGCCGGCTCGACCTGCTCCAGGCTCTCGGTGCCGCACAGGCCGCAGCCGGTGCGACCGGCCATCGAGCGGCGCTTGTCCTTCAGGCGCGCGAAGCACGCGCTGGAGACGTCCATCTCCACGCGCAGGCCGGCCGGGTCGTCGACCACCTCGACGCCGTAGAGCTCGTCGGGTCGCTCGAGCAGCCCTTCCGTCAGGCCGAAGCCGAGTGCGAAGTCCTCGAGATCGAGCGGCGTGGCGAGCATCACCGCGTGCGAGATGCCATTGAAGATGAGCGCGACGGGCACCTCGTCGGCCAGCCAGTCGTCGGCTGGCGCGAGGGTGCCTGCCCGCCGCACGCGCACGTCCACGCGCCGCGCGCCCGCGGGCGCCGGACGGGCCTCGCCGTCGACGGCTTGTTGGCCGGTGTCGTCCACGTCACTTGCCCGTGACGGCCGCGGCCGCGCCCAGGCGCGCGTCGGCGAGGAAGCGGCGCTGGTCCTCGTCGAAGTCCTTGTACGCGCGCTGCCACGAGGACGGCTGCGCCACGGGCATCACCTGCACCGCCGTCACCTTGTACTCGGGACAGTTGGTGGCCCAGTCGGAGCTGTCGGTCGTGATGACGTTGGCGCCGGACTCGGGGAAGTGGAACGTGGTGTAGACCACGCCCGGCTGCACGCGCTCGGTGACGTCCGCGCGCAGCACGGTCTCGCCGGCACGGCTCGTGATGCCCACCCAGTCGCCGTGCTTGACGCCGCGGTCCAGCGCGTCGTGCGGATGGATCTCGAGCCGATCCTCGTCGTGCCACTGCGAATTGAACGTGCGCCGCGTCTGCGCGCCGACGTTGTACTGCGACAGGATGCGCCCGGTGGTCAGCAGCAACGGGAACTTGCGCGTGACCTTCTCGTCGCTGGGCACGTACTGCGTGATGAGGAAGCGGCCCTTGCCGCGCACGAAGTGGTCGACGTGCATGATCGCGGTGCCGGCCTCGTCGGTGGCGTCGTTGCACGGCCACTGCACGCTGCCCAGGCGGTCGATCTTCTCGTAGGTGACGCCCGCGAACGTGGGCGTCAGCGCCGCGATCTCCTGCATGACCTGCTCGGGATGCGTGTACGACATGGGGTATCCGAGCGCGTTGGACAGCCGCACCGTCGCCTCCCAGTCGCCCACGCCCGACAGGGGCGCCATCACCTTGCGCACCCGCGAGATGCGGCGCTCGGCGTTGGTGAACGTGCCGTCCTTCTCGAGGAACGACGAGCCCGGCAGGAACACGTGCGCGTACTTGGCCGTCTCGTTGAGGAAGATGTCCTGCACGACGACGCACTCCATCGCCTGGAGGGCGCTGGCCACGTGCTGGGTGTCGGGGTCGGACTGCACGATGTCCTCGCCCTGGCAGTACAGGCCCTTGAATTCGCCATGCAGCGCCGCGTCGAACATGTTGGGGATGCGCAGGCCCGGCTCGGACTGCAGCGTCACGCCCCAGGCCTGGTCGAACTGGTGGCGCACCGCGTCGCCGCCGATGTGGCGGTAGCCGGGCAGCTCGTGCGGGAACGAGCCCATGTCGCACGAGCCCTGCACGTTGTTCTGGCCGCGCAGCGGGTTCACGCCCACGCCCTCGCGGCCGACGTTGCCCGTGATCATCGCGAGGTTGGCGATGCCGATGACGGCGGTCGACCCCTGCGAGTGCTCGGTCACGCCCAGGCCGTAGTAGATCGCGCCGTTGGGGCGCCGGC
>JBJMWE010000423.1:0-8788 GCA_045810285.1 Vitreoscilla sp.
CGGGCCGCGTCGGCGGCCGCCGCGCGCCAGGCCGCTGCCGCGCGGCAGGCCGCCCCGGCGATGCCGGCGCAGGACATCGTGCTCGCCCCGAACGCCACGGCGCTGCCGCCGCTGCATCCCGCGGCGCAGACCGTGTCGATGCCGCTGGTGCGTCCCACGGGGGAAGCCGCCGTCGTCGGGCCGGAGCGCACGCCGATGTCGCGCATCAACGAGTCGCACCTGCCGGTCGACGAACTGTACGCGCGGGCGCGCCAGCTCGAACTGCAGGCGCAGGTGCTCGAGGCGATCGGGCTGTACCGGGAGGCGAGCCAGCGCGGCCATGCGCCGTCCTCGCAGCGCCTGATGGAACTCTATGCCGACGGCGCCCCCGGCGTCGCCCGCGACTACCGCGTCGCAGTCTTCTTCAAGGAGCGCGCCGTGCAGCAAGGGGCTTCGTTCGACCCCGCCTGGCGGCGCTGAAATGAAACAGCCCCCACGCTCACTTTGTTCGGGAAGCATCCGGCTTGCAGGCCGGATGCCGTTTCGGCGGGGCCTTGCTGCGCAAGTCCTTTGCCGCCTCCACTCCCCCGAGGGGGCGTCTCAGCGCCTTCGGGCGGCCGGGCGGCGCTGAGATGGCCACCACCCTGAGCACCACGGCACCCCACTGCGAGATCGCCTCGCGCACCGACCCCGGCCGCGTGCGGTCCGCCAACGAGGACGCGGTCCGCTTCGACGCCGGACTGGGCCTGGCGATCCTGGCCGACGGCATGGGCGGCTACGCGGCGGGCGAGGTCGCCAGCCGCATGGCCGTCGACGAGATCTTCGACGAACTGGCCTCCGCGCTGCCGCACCTGCACGCGGAGCCGGTATCGACGGACCGCGCGGGACTTCACGAGGACATGCGCTTCGCCGCCGCGCGCGCCAACTCCAGCATCATCTCGGCCGCGCGCCGCGAGCCCGACTACGAAGGCATGGGTTCGACGCTGGTCATCGCGGTGCTGATGCACGATCGCATGACGGTGGCCCACCTGGGCGATTCGCGCTGCTACCGCTGGCGCGCCGGCAACCTCGAGCAGATCACGCGCGACCACTGCTGGGTCGACGAGCAGATCGCCATCGGCGCGCTGCCGGTCGACGCGATCCTCGATCCGCGCTACCGCAACATCGTCACGCGCGCACTCGGCATCGAGGACGAGATCGAGCTGGAGGTGCACGACCACGAGGCGCAGGTCGGCGACATCTTCCTGCTGTGCTCCGACGGCCTCACCGACATGCTGGACGACGCGAAGATCGGCGTCCACCTCGGCGCCGGCAAGCCGCTTGGCGAGACGGCGTCGGCGCTGGTGGACGCCGCCAACGAGGCCGGCGGCCGCGACAACGTGTCGGCGATCCTCGTGCAGGTCGGCACGCCGCAGTCGCCCGGCTGGGCGGCGCGGCTAGTGCGCCGGCTGCAGGGCGGTTGAGCTCGCGCGGCGACCGGCGAGCCGGATCCGGGGCGCGCCCCGGATGAACGACCTGCCCAAGCGCGCCGACAAGGGCGTTACCCCGAAGGGGGTGGACCTGATCACCGATGTCGTGAACTCGATACCGACACGCGCGAAGACCGCAAGAAGAACTTCATGAAGGCCTGCGATGTCCTCAAGTGAAAGCCGTCGCGCATGGCGCCTGGCGGCGCTGGCGGCCCTCTTCGGCCCGGTGCTCGGCTGCGCAGCGGAACCGGTCACGCACTGCCGCGCCGACGAGAAGGTCTTCTTCTCGTGCGTCGCGGGCAAGAGGACGGTGTCGCTGTGTGGCCAGCAGGGCGCCGACGGCCTGGCCTCGCTGACCTATCGATTCGGCCTGCCGGGCCACGTGGAGAACGAATTCTCCGCGACCACCGCGAATGGCAGGACCTTCCTCGGCACGGTGGAACCGGACAGTCCGCGCGCCCAGGTGCAGGAGATCTGGTTCGATCGCGGCGACATCCGCTATCTCCTGACCACCTGCCTTGGCGGCGACTGCCCCTACCAGGGCGGGCTCGCCGTCCTCCAGCGCGGCAAGGTGCTGACGAAGTCGAAGTGCGCCGGCGGGGATGCGCACGCGACCTTCTCCACCGATCTTGTCGAGTTCGGCGATGGCACCGACCAGAGCAGGTCGCATACGCCGCTGCTCAAGATCGACGACGACACCAACTCGATCGATCAGCTGTACCCGGTTCCGGGCAGCGTCTATCGTTGATAGGTACGACGCGTCTCGGCCGTGGTGCGCGAATCCCCCAAGAAGGGGGGCTTTCGCGCACGCTCGCACGCGATACCTTGCGCTACAGTTCAGGCGCGCGCTGCGTCAGCGCGGCGCCTCGAATCGGGCGCAGCGGCCACGCGGCCAAGGGGCCGGTTCCAGTTCCAGCCGGCAACCGCGCCGGAGCCGCTTAGCATGTGCGCCGAGCCCTCGGCGCGGACACCAAGGTTGGGAGACGCCGTCATGACCCGAATGCTTGATATCTCCACGAAGGCCGGCGACGGTGTCTTCGTCGTCCAGAAGTTCACCGGACGCGAGGACCTCGGCCGCCTCTTCGAGTACCGGCTCGAACTGCTGTCCGAGCGCGGCGACATCACCGCCGAGAGCCTGCTGGGCACCAACGCGACGGTGGCGCTGGAGCTGAACGACTCTACGTCCACGCGCTACTTCAACGGCTACATCACGCGCTTCAGTGTCCAGGGCAGCGTGCGCACGCCGGCGTTCAAGAGCAACGTCGGCTACCTGTACCTGGTCACGATCAACCCGGGCCTGTGGTTCCTCACGCGCGCCGCCAACAGCCGCATCTTCAACGCGATGACGATCAACGACATCGTCATGCAGGAGCTCAACGCGAGCCCGCTCATCACCGTCGAGAACGACGTCGGCACCACCGAGAAGCGCGACTTCGTGGTGCAGTACCGCGAGACGGACTTCACGTTCGTCAGCCGGCTGCTGGAGCATGCGGGCGTGTACTACTACTTCACGCACGAGAACGGCAAGCACACGATGGTGCTGCTGGACCTGGCGTCCAAGCACAAGCCGACGCCGGGCCTGGCCGCGTTGACGTTCTCGGGCAGCGGACGCGACGACACCACGCTGGCCGAGTTCGTGATGGTCTCCGAGGTCCAGTCGGGCGCCTACGCACTGGGCGACTACAACTACGTCACGCCCAACACGCGCATCGCCTCGGTCAGCTCGGATCCGAAGCCGCACGACAATGCCGGCTTCGAGATGTTCGACTTCCCCGCGGACACCACCACGGCGGCGTTCTCGGACACCTACGCCAAGATCCGCGCTGAGGAAAACGCCTGCGCCTACCAGGTGGCGCATGGCGCGGGCACGGAACGCAGCATCCAGGTCGGCTTCAAGATCAAGATCACCGACCATTCCGTGGCGGCGCTGAACCAGGAATATGTCGTCATCGGCCATTCCTTCGAGGCGACCAACAACCTCGCCGACACCAGCGGCGGCAGTGCGAGCTTCGACTGCCGCTTCGAAGCGATCCCCGCCGCCACGCAGTTCCGGCCGATGCGCACGGTGCCGCGCCCCGTCATCGCCGGAACGCAGACCGCCCTGGTGGTCGCCGATTTCCGCACCGACACCGACGCCTCCGGCGGCAGCGATCCGATCGGCGCCAACCTCGGCCGCGTCCAGGTGCAGTTCTTCTGGGATCGCTACGGCAAGTCCTCCTGCTGGGCGCGCGTCTCCACGCCGTGGGCGGGCAAGGGTTACGGCTTCCAGAACATGCCCCGTATCGGCGAGGAAGTGCTCGTGCAGTTCATCGAGGGCGATCCCGACCGGCCGGTGGTCATCGGCCGCGTTCACAACGCCGAGAACATGCCGCCGTTCAAGCTGCCGGCGTCCGCGCCGTTCACCGGGCTGAAGACGCTGAGCATCGACTCCAGCGGCAAGAGCGTGGCGGGCAAGTGGAACGAGTTGCGCTTCGACGATTCCGACGGCAAGGAGCAGATCTACCTGCAGGGTCAGAAGGACTTCGACCGCCGCGTGCTCAACGACGACAAGACGTGGATCGGCAACGAGTCGCACCTGTTCGTGAAGGCCGACGCCTTCGCCAAGTACAACGCCGACCACCACGTCGAGACCGTGGGCGACCACAACGAGAAGATCGGCGGCAAGTGGTCGACGAACGTCACGTCGGACATCCACGTCAAGAGCGGCACGAAGCTCCTGGTCGACGGCGGCCAGGAGATCCACCTCAAGGCCACGTCCAAGATCGTGCTCGAGTCGTCGACGATGGTGTCGCTCGTGTGCGGCAGCAACTTCGTCACGCTCAGCCCGGCCGGCGTCGCCATCAAGGGCACGATGGTGCATGTCAACGGGCCGGGCAGCGCCGGCTCGGGCAGCCCCATCAGCCCGGAAGCGCCGAAGGCGGCCAAGGAGGCGATGACCAGCGAGGGCGGCACGGCCACGGCCAAGCCGGCGGCGCCGCCCAAGCCCACCGCCTTCTCCCCCAAGGCGAGCAGCTTCAAGCTGGCCGCGGCCACCGGAGCGCCGTTCGTCTCGTCGTCCTGCCCGGGCTGATGGCCAGCCGCCGCGCGGCGTCGCTGCGCGGCACCTGCCACGGCCCTTGAGGAGAACCGCAAATGCCCAATCACGTGTGTCACGGCGCCCTGCTCAAGTGCAGCATGGGCGTGGCCCCCAGCAGCCTGGTGGTGCTGCCCATCAACATGCAGACCACGTCCAGCGTGCCGGCGGCCAACATCCAGGACCACATCCCGATGGTCAACATCATGCCGTTCGGGATGTGCCAGTCGCCGGCCAATCCGATGGTGGCCGCGGCCACCGCGGCGGCCATGGGCGTGCTCACGCCCATGCCGTGCATCCCGGTGACGCCGGCGCCGTGGGTGGCTGGTTCGCCGACGGTGACGCTGGCCAACCAGCCCGCTTTGAACAAGAGTTCGATGCTGATGTGTAATTGGGCCGGACAGATCTCCATCCAGATGGAAGGTCAGATGACGCACACGATTCCCTGAACAGGAACCCATGTCCGAAAGCTCCGTTCCGATGCCGGCGGCCGTCCAGGCCCGCCTCTGGCAAGAAGCCGGCGACCTGCCGGCCTACGTGATCCTCGATGGCGCCCAGAACCCCGAGTTGCTGGATGCCCTGTACGCCGACCATGCGCCGAAATGGCGCTGCCTGTTCGGCGGCCAGCTCGAGCCCGACATGGCCACCGTCGCGCCCTACCTGGTGGAGCTCGAGCACAGCGCCGCGTTCACGCGCCGGCTGTTGGCCGACGGCTGGGGCCAGAACTGGGGCGTGTTCCTCACGAGCCAGCTCGCCCTGCCGGCGCTGTGGCGCCACGTGCGGCAGCAGGTGCACGTGTACGGCCCCGACATGGAGTCGCTGTTCTTCCGGTTCTACGACCCGCGCGTGATGCGCAACTACCTGGCCTCGTGCCCGCCGGAGCAACTGGGCGAGTTCTTCGGCCCGGTCGACTTCTACATCGCCGAGGGCGAGACGCCCACGCGTGCGCACGCCTGGTCGATGGCCGGCGGCCAGCTCGTGGCCCACAGCATCGGCTGAGAGAACCTGAGGCCGCGGAGGATCTGCATGCCTTCATCGATCGAACTGAACATCGGCCGCACGCCGTCGCCGCGCCGCCGCCGCGAGGCCCATGACGAGGACGCCCCGCCGTTTCGCATCGTCGTGCTGGGGGACTTCTCCGGCCGCTCGCGCGAGGAGCGCGCGCCGCTGGGCGAACGCCTGCCGCTGCGCGTGGACATCGACAACGTCGACGCCCAGCTCGCGCGGCTCGCGCCGCGGGCGGAGATCGCCGGCCTGCAGGACATGCAGGGCAAGCCGCTGCGCATCGAGGTCGACACGATGGACGAGTTCTCCGCCGACGGCATCGTCGCGCGGCTCCCGGCGAACGTGCTGGCGCGCCCAGGGGTGCCGCCCGCGTCGGCGCCCGCAGGCCCGGCCGGCGCCGACGACACCGCCGACCTGATGAAGCGCCTGCTCGGCGGCGACCTGCCCGCGAGCGCGCCGGCCATGGCCGCCGCGCCATCCTCCAGCAAGCCCGATGCGGTCGTCGACCGCCTGATCCGCCAGCTCATCGGCGACCAGCTCGCGGCCGCGCCCGCGCCGGCGCCTTCCGCGGGCGTCACCGACGCGGCCGCACCCGTGCTGCGCCACGTGCTGCGCGATCCGGCCTGGCGCCACCTCGAATGCGCGTGGCGCGCGGTCGATCGCTTCGTGCGCACGCTGGACATGGACGACGGGCAGGTGCGCCTCGAACTGTTCGACTGCCGCGCCGACGAACTCCTGGCCGACCTGTCCGCCTGCGCCGGGGACCCGGCCCGCTCGGGCCTCGCGCCCGCGCTCCAGGGCGACGGCCGCGGCTGCGACGTGCTCGTCACGCTGGAGGAGTTCGGACCCGGGCTGCCGGAGCTGTCGCTGCTGGGCGGCCTGGCCGCCGCCGCCGCGGCCTGGGGTGCCGTGCTGCTGGCCGGTGCCGCGCCGTCGCTGGCCGCGGTGGCCACCACCCAGGACGCGCAGGTGCTGGCGTCCGACGAAAGCCGGGTCTGGCGCGCGCTGCGCGAGAGCGCGCTCGCGCCGCACGTGGGCCTCACGTTCCCGCGCCTGCTCGCGCGCCTGCCCTACGGGCCGCGCCACGATCCGGTGGCCGCGTTCGCGTTCGACGAGCTCGCCGATTCGGCTGGCGCGTCGCTGCACGACCGCCTGCTGTGGCGCAGCGCGGCGCTCGACGCGGCGCTGCTGCTCGCCCAGGGGCATACCCAGGGCGGTGTCGAGAGCGCGGTGCAGCTGGAAGACCTGCCGGCCTTCATCGATCGCAGCGGCGACGAGCCGCGCCTGCAGGCGGTGGCCGAGGCCTACCTCGGCGAGGGCGAGTCGGGCGTGCTGCAGGCGGCCGGCCTCATCACCTTGCAGAGCGACCGCCGGGTGCCGAACGCGCGCGTCGCCGCATGGCGCTCGATCGCGGCGGCCGGCGGCGAACTGGCGGGCGGCTGGCGCTGACCGCGCCGGTCGGCGGCATCGCCTTGGCCCCTCCCGAACGGGTTTCGGGCGTCCCGCGGGACGTGCCGCATTCGGGTGGACCGGCACGCCGCGCGGGTCGTCAGCCGGCACCTCGCCGACCCTGCGGCGACGGCGTGAAAAGTCAATCCTTCGCCCGTCGTCCACGAGGGGGAAAAGTCGGGTTTCATACCCTCGGCGACCCCGGGGATTGCGTGTACATTTGCTGCGGCCCCGCCAAGTTCCGGGTCGTCCACTTGAACCCGCGCACGTGGTTGGCGCCGGTTCTCACGACAACAAGAGCATGAGCCGAAAGCGCGTCATCTGGTCGGAGGGATTGTTCCTGCGGCCGCAGCATTTCCAGCAACTCGAACGCTCCGTCGAGATGCTCGTCGAGTCCCGCGCGACCGGCGTCCTCTCGCCAGGCTGGGGTCTCGCCAGCCTGCGGCTCGACGACGAGGCCCTGAAGATCGGGCGCCTCTCCATCAAGTCCGCACGCGGCGTGATGCCCGATGGCACGCCGTTCGCCATCCCCGAGGAACATGCGGCGCCTCTGGCGCTCGAGATCGGCACCGAGGTCAAGGACACGCTGGTGCACCTGGCGCTGCCGCTGGTGCGTTCGGGCATGCCGGAATTCGCGGTCGATTCCGGCCCGTCGACGGCGCTCGCGCGCTTCGTCGGCCAGGATCTGCGCGTCGAGGACAACGTGCTGGGCATCGGCGATCCGGCCGACATGAAGCTGGGCCAGCTGAACCTGCGCCTGATGCTGGACGACGATCCACGCGCGGGCTTCTGCAGCATCGCGGTGGCGCGCATCGTCGAGCGCCGCAGCACCGGGCAGCTGGTGCTGGACGACAGCTTCATCGCGCCGGCGCTCGATTGCCGCGGCTCGCCGCGACTGAACGACTTCGTCATCGAGGCACGCAACCTGGTGCGCCATCGCGCCGACACGCTCGCCGCGCGCCTGAACCAGTCGCAGCAGAAGGGCGTCGGCGAGATCGGCGACTTCATGATGCTGCAGGTCGCCAATCGCTACGATCCGCTGCTCACGCACCTGGGCGAGCGCGAGTCGCTGCACCCCGAGGCGCTGTACACGGTGCTGGTGCAGGCGGCCGGCGAGTTCGCCACCTTCAGCGACCGCCGCAAGCGCCGGGCGCGCGTCCAGGCGGTCTATCGCCACGAAGACCTGAAAAACACCTTCGAGCCGCTGATGTTCGACATCCGTGAGCTGCTCACCGAGGTCATCAATCCCAACGCGGTGCCGATCCCGCTGCAGGAGCGCGCGGCCGGCCTGTACACGGGCATGGTCCCCGACGCCGACCTGCTGCGCAACGCGCAGTTCGTGCTCGCCGTCAACGCCGACAAGCCCGGCGAGTTCGTGCGCAGCCGCTTTCCGTCGCAGGTCAAGATCGGGCCGCCCGACAAGATCCGCGACCTCGTCCGCCTGCACCTGCCGGCCATCGCCGTCGAACCCTTGCCGATGGCACCGCCGCGCATGCCCTACTACGCCGGCTACACCTACTTCCAGCTCGATCGCAGCGGCGACCTGTGGAAGCAGCTCGATGTCACCAAGGTGATCGCCCTGCACATCGCGGGCGACTTCCCCGGCCTCCAACTCGAGCTCTGGGCCTTGAAGCCCTGAGCGTTCCTGCCATGACCCAACCTCCCTATCCGGGCCAGCCGGCCCCGCCGCCGCCGGACGATTCGGAGGCCACGATCATGATTCCGACGCCGGGCGGCCGGCGCGTGGCCGCGCCGGCGCCGGGCCAAGCGATGACGCTCGATCCCTCGGCGGTGTTGTCCGAGGTGGAGGACG
>JBJMWE010000424.1:0-35901 GCA_045810285.1 Vitreoscilla sp.
CCGCACTTGGCGTTGCCTTGGCCCTTCTTCTTGCCGTTGGACTCGCGCCGGCTGTCCACCGTGCGCGCATACGAGGCGAAGTTGCCCGGGCCGTCGAAGCGGGCGATGTCTCCTGTCTCGAGCGCAATGGTCATCGCCAGCACTTGGCCGATGCCGCTGACCGTCGTGAGCGCCTGGTAGACCTTGCGCAGCTTGGCCTTGGCCAGCACGGTGCGCTCCACGGCGTTGACCTGGACGTCCAGGCACTGCATGACCGCCAAGTTCGCCTTCAAGGCCATCCACGGGCCAGTACCAGTTGTAGGTCGACTCTACGGCCACACCGCGCAGCGTGCCCGCGCATGACTTCAGTACGTCGACGATCGACGCCAGATCGTTCGGCAGCCGCTAGGCCAACACCGTACGATCCTGCTCGTCGAGCACGCTCACGACGCGTTGTTGGAGTGCAAATCGATCCCCGCGTACAGTTCCATGGTCGGCCTCCTTCGTGGGCTCTATCGGTTGAGTTGCAATCCAAACGATAGTCCCGTGAACCGGAGGCCGGCCTTGCGGGTAGATGTTTATCAGGTCTTGCCGCCGCAACTCGCGCGCGATTGATTTGCGGGAGCAAGACCTGACCCCGAATACGAGCAAGACCTGACCCCGAATAGATCCGAAGACGATGACCGTCTATCAGACGGGCGCGGCGGGCGTCACGGCACTGTCAGACGCCAACTCGACCAACACCTCGACGATCTACGGGAACGTTACGTATTCGATGCGATGCCACTTTTGGCAAACTAAATCAGTTCGCACAGCGATCGGGCTGCTGGTACTGTCACCGCAATTGGCTTGATGTCGTCTTGATTTTCGGGCTGATAGATGAGTCTGAATTCGCGCTCGTGCTTCAACGAAGGCACACTCGCAAATCCAAGTGCGCCGGGAGATTCATCGGCATTGGCAAATTTGCGGCCTTCGTATTGCACAGCACCAGCCACATAGTGCTGCCACGGCACGACGAGCTCTATCGCAGCGACGAGGCTGACCATGAACGCTCCGGGTTCATGGATTTGCACGCAGAACTGACCGAACTGGCTACGCATCTTCGCGTTGTTGCCGATCGACGTCGTGCACAACACGTATGCGCTCCGGTGACGCGAGTGCATGACGTTTGCGGTGACCACGTGCCCAGCGAGTCCACCTTTAAACCTAATTCCGCCTTGCGCGAGTCTCCGCTGGATTACTGCCTCCGATGTCGGATCTCCAGTGCCACGCCACTCAGCGGTGTACTCAGACGTTCCATCGTGGGCATCAGCGCGAGTCGCATCGCAGTTCCGAATGTGGTCAAACGTCGAGAGCCATATTTCTCCCGCAACGAAAGCCTTCGCATACTCCTCATGCTGCAGATATCTATAGAGGTATTTAGGCATTTTGAAATGGCCAATACCTCTAAGCATGGTGGCCATAGAAGCCTCTCCCCACATGTTGCGGCGCACCGTACGCCGAGTCGTTCACGCAATCCCTGGCGGCCGTCGCTACTCCTCCCGGTTCGAAGCAGTCTACCTGCCGGGACCCAGACGATACATGCAGGCGAACAAACCGGCGGCACGCATCATCGGGGTAACTTTCGGGGTAATTCAGCCAGCGCTAAAGCCACATCGCCAGCATCCATGCGCCCTGGCGCGAAATGTGTGTGACCCCGGCCCACCATTCACTTGTTCTAGCTGGTCTCGAGCAGTACCAGAGGATCCCAAAAAGCCCGGTCCGATCAAGGACTTGGGCTTTTTTCTTGGCCATCGTTGTCTCATGGCGTCTAGTCCGGCTCGAGCATCTGAGGTGCCCATCGCTTTTCGGCTTCCAACCGGCCGCGCTTATGCCGCCTTCGGTTGCTGATTGGCCTGCTTGCTGAGCCAGTCCGCGAGGAACTGAGTCGGCGAGCTGTAGCCCAGCGTGGAGTGGCGGCGCCTCCGAATAGCGGGGTCGGGTCTTGCCGCCGCAACTCGCGAAGGTGACGTCGAGGTATCCGGCGACGGATGTAGCGTGTTTTATCGCCAAGTCTCGAAAGAGCAAGGCAGCGAGGCTGCACGCTCAGGGCCGTCAAATATCGGTTCGTTTCGTTCAACGTCTGTTCTCGATGACATTCATGTCCCGTTCCGCCAGGGACGAAAGTCAGGTTTTGGGGTGACCGGGTCGAACCAACGAACGACCGCTGTGGGTCGAGAGCATGAGTTCGCGGACCGGATCAGCGGTCATACGGGCGCGCCCATCGACCCAAGGTCCCCGGACTTCCGCCCAGCTCGATCACGTCGCCTGCGGCGCCAGCATCCACTCGTGCATCGGATCGTTGCGAAAGACCCAGAGCCGCCGCGGTCCGGCCATCACGTTCAGGTAGTACAGCTCGTAGCCGTGGGGCGCGACGACGGGGTGGTAGCCGCGTGGAACCAGCACCAGGTCGTGGTTCTCGACCGCGCAGGCCTCGTCCAGGCTGCGGTCGTCCGTGTAGACGCGCTGGAAGGCGAAACCCTGGGGCGGGTTGACGCGGTGGTAGTAGGTCTCCTCGAGCTGGGTCTCCGTCGGCGGCGTCTCGATGTCGTGCTTGTGCGGCGGGTAGCTGGAAGAGTGGCTGGCCGGCGTGCGGACCTCCACCACCAGCAGGTGCGCCGCGGTCGGATCGTCGTGCGGCAGGATGTCGCAGATGTAGCGCGTGTTCGTGCCGCGTCCGCGCACGCTCCGGCGCATGGTGGCCGGGTCGATGCGCCGCACCTTGCGCGCCGTGTCGTCGGCGGGCGCGCTGCACAGCGCCACTTCGGCGGCGTCCCTGGCGACGATCGTCACGTCGCGGTCCCTGGGAACGTAGAGGGCCGCCGGCGCGGCGTCGTCGAAGACGCTGGCGCGCGTGCCGAGTCCGACATGGAAGGCGCCCTGGACGCCGACATCCACGGTTCCGGCCAGCACGACGATGCACAGCTCGCGCTCGCCCGTCGCAAGCGCTTCGGACTCTCCCGCCGCCAGGCGCAGTGCGCGGAAGCCGACGTGCTTCCAGCCGGCCTGCTCCGGCGTGACGGAGATGATCTCGCGCCCCTCGCGATGGGCTTTCAGCAGCAGCTTGCTGGTCATCGCGCGGTTCCTCGCGCGAGCTGGCCGTCGATCCGGTCGACGATGCGCCGCAGCGTCTCATAGCCCTTCCTGGCGTACGCGTAGCTGGGCGCGACGGCAGGATCCTGTTCGGCTTCCACCACCAGCCAGCCCTCGTAGCCGGCGCCGTTCAGGAGCGCCAGCACGGCGTCGAAGTCGATCACGCCGTCGCCGGGGACGGTGAACGTGCCGTTGATCACGCCGGTCAGGAAGCTCCAGCCGTCGTTGCGCGCGCTGCGCACGACCTGCTCGCGGACGTCCTTGCAATGCACGTGCACCACGCGCGGCAGGTGGCGGCGCAGCACGGCGGCGACGTCGGTCGCGCCGCCGTAGTACGCGTGGCCGGTGTCGAACAGCAGGCCGACGTCGCGGCCGGTGAGCGCCATCAGGCGGTCGATGTCCTCGGGCGATTCGACGTAGGCGCCCATGTGGTGGTGGTAGGCCAGTGTCAGGCCGTAGGTGGCCTTGAGGTGCGCGCCGAAGGCGTCCAGGCGCCTGGCATACGCCGTCCACGCGGCGTCGTCGGCGAAGCGCGGACGCTTGGCGAGCGGCGTGTCGATGCGGCCCTGGATCGAGCCGGCCACCTCGCCGTACACGACGACCTTGCAGCCGTTGAACTGCAGCTTGGCCATGTGCTCGCGGCAGGCCTGGATCTCGTCGTCCAGCGTGCCTTCCGCCAGCCGGCCGGAGTACCAGCCGCTGACGCAGGCGACGCCGTATTCGGCCAGCTTGGCTGTCAGCGCCGCCGGCTCCTTCGGGAACTTGTTGCCCAGTTCGAAGCCCTGGTAGCCGATCTCCGCGCCCTCGCGCAGCGCGGTCTCGAGCGGCGTGTCGCCGCCGAGCTCGGGCAGGTCGTCGTTGCTCCAGGAGATCGGATTGATGCCGATGCGGATGTTCCAGGTCATGGGTCGTCTTCGGTGGTTTGGGGGGTCAGGGGCGCTGGGCGCGCTTGGCTTCGCGCGTGGCTTCGGCGGCGGCGTCGACCGCAGGACGATCGGAGGCCTGCGGCACGGCCACTTCCCACCAGCAGCCGCCGTCGTCGGTGGTGCGGGTGTGGGTCGTCTCGATCACGATCACCTGCGTCTTCGTCGCCGCGCGGGCGCGCGCCAGGGCCGTGCGCAGCGCCGCGACGCCGGGCACATGGACGCTGTCGGCGCCCAGCGCGGCGGCGTGGGCGGCGAAGTCGATGCGGACGTCGGTGCCGCCCTCGGCGACGCAGTCGTCCAGCAGGTTGTTGAAGCTCGCGCCGCCGCATGCGGCCTGCAGGCGCTGGATGCAGCCGTAGCCGCGGTTGTCCAGCACGACCACGATCAGCTTGCGGCCCAGCATCACCGAGGTGGCGATCTCCGAATTCATCATCAGGTAGGAGCCGTCGCCGACGATCACGATGACTTCGCGATCAGGCCGCGCGATCTTCGCGCCCAGGCCGCCGGCGATCTCGTAGCCCATGCAGGAGTAGCCGTATTCGACGTGGTAGTTGCCGGGCGCCGATGCGCGCCACAGCTTGTGCAGCTCGGCCGGCAGCGTGCCAGCCGCACACACGACGATGTCGCCGGCGGGCGAGTCGGGTGCCGAGTCGCGCACGGTGCCGATCACGTCGGCGTCGTACGGCAGGACGTCCGCGGCGGGCGCGGTCGTCAGGGCGGTGACGCGCTCGTTCCATGCGGCGGCGGCGCACTGCGCCTGCGTCGTCCAGGCAGTGTCGGCGCGCCAGTCGCGCGCGGCGGACGAGAGCGCGGCCAAGCCGACCCGTGCGTCGCAGACGAGCGCGTCGCCGTGCCACTTGTGCGCGTCCGCCGGCTGCACGTTCAGGCTCAGCAGGCGGGCCTGCGTGAACAGCGTGTGCGAGCCGGTGGTGAAGTCCTGCAGGCGCGTGCCGATCGCCAGCACGAGGTCGGCCTCGCGCGCGCAACCGTTGGCCGCCGGCGAGCCGGTGACGCCGATCGCGCCCAGGTTCAGGGCATGGTCCCACGCCAGGCTTCCCTTGCCCGCCTGCGTCTCGGCGACGGGCACGCCGTGCGTCTTCGCGAACTCCGCCAGCGCGCGGCTCGCTTCGCTGTAGAGGACGCCGCCGCCGGCGACGATCAGCGGCCGGCGCGCGGCGCGGAGCAGGGCGGTCGCGCGGTCGAGTTCGGCGGCGTCCGGCGCAGGGCGGCGCAGGTGCAGCGTCGCCGGCTCGAGGAAGCTTGCGGGGCAGTCGAAGGCCTCGGCCTGCACGTCCTGCGGCAAGGCCAGGCACACCGGGCCGCACAGAGCCGGGTCGGTCATCACGCGGATGGCGTGCGGCAACGCGGTCAGGATCTGCTCGGGCCGCATGATGCGGTCGAAGAAGCGCGTGACCGGGCGCAGGCTGTCGTTGGCGCTGAGGTCGCCGTGGTGGAAGTCCTCGAGTTGCTGCAGCACGGGGTCGGGGGCGCGCGAGGCGAAGACGTCGCCGGGCAGCAGCAGCACCGGCAGTCGGTTGACGTGCGCCAGCGCCGCGGCGGTCACCAGGTTCGTGGCGCCGGGGCCGATGCTGGTCGTCACCGCCAGCATGCGGCGGCGCATGTTCGCCTTCGCGTATGCGATCGCCGCATGCGCCATCGCCTGCTCGTTGTGCGCGCGCCAGGTGGGCAGGCTCGCGCGCGATGCGTGCAGCGCCTCGCCCAGGCCGGCGACGTTGCCGTGCCCGAAGATGGCGAACACGCCGCCGCAATAGGGCACGACGCTGCCGTCATCGAGTTCGACGCGCAGCGCGGCGAGATGGCGCACGATGGCCTGCGCCAGGGTGAGTCGGATCGTCTTCATCGGCAAGGCTTTCAGGCCGGACGCAGCACGGGCTGCGTGGTGTCGTTGACGAGGCAGGGCGCCGGAGCCGCCGGCGAGCGCGAAGCCCGCCACGCATCCACCAGCGTCTCGAAGTTCGAGGCCACGACGGCGACGAACGCGTCGTCGTCGGTGGCGCCGCGCAACCAGTCGCGGGCGGGTTCCGCCCATAGCGAGCGGCCGACCATGAAGCCCTTGACGATGGGATGCGTTGCGGCGGCGAAGCCCTTGACCAGGTCGGCGAGCGGCTGGTTCAACCCCAGGATGACGGCGCCGCGGCAATGCGGATCGCGCGCCGCGACCAGGGCCGCGAGCTCGCTCCAGCCGGCCGCCTGCATCGGCGCGAGCTTCCACCACTCCGGCTTCATGCCGATCGTGTAGAGACGCTGCACGGCGCGCAGGACGGCGGCGTCGCCCTGCGCCGCGCCCCCGCCGTCGCGCGGCGGGATCACCTCCAGCAGCAACTCGTGGCCGGAGTCGCGCGTCGCCGCCCACACCTCCTGCAGGCGGGACTCCTGCTGCAGCCGCAGGTCGACCGCGTCGTCCGGGTGATAGAGGACAAGGCACTTGACGACCTGCTCGCGCGGCCATTGCACCAGCCGCGTGCCCAGCGACGGTCCGCCGTCGAAGCGCAGCGGGCGCGATCCCGGCAGCTCCACCGGCCGGCCCACCCACCAGCCGCGGCCGGTGGCGGCGTGCAGGGCGTCCTCGCCATAGCGGTCGTCGACGAGCACGCCGATGCTGCCGCTCAGTCCGCGCGTGGCCTCGACGCGCTCGGCCGCGCGCACCAGCAGCTTCTTGAGCGCAGGCAGCCGCGCCTCGGGCGCCCCCGCGGCGCGTGCGAGTTCGAAGAACTGGCTGCGATGGTCGAACGCCATCACGTTGAGTTCGTCCCAGCGCGCGCGGGGGGCGGTCACGCGATGCAGGTGCGCGAGGGTCGCATCGGCGGCGACGTCGGCGTCGCGCCGGCCGCTGAACCAATGCGCGAGTTCCGCAGGCGTGGGCATCGCGGGCGCGCACGCATGACGCGAGACGACGATCGCGCCGCATGCGTTGGCCAGGCGCGCGGCGCTGGCGAAGTCCTCTCCGCGCAGCAGGCCCGTCATCAGCCCGGCCGCGAAGGCGTCACCCGCGCCCAGCACGTTGAGCACCTCGACGCGCTCGCCGGCGGCGGTGGGGGCGTCCTCGAGGCGCGCGGGCACCGCGCCGTCGATGAGGCAGCAGCCGAGCGGACCCAGCTTGACGACCATCGCGGCCGGCGTGATCTCGCGCACCTTGCGCAGGGAGGCGAGCAGGTCGCCCGGCACGCCGCCGGCGATGGCGAACTCCTCCTCGGTGCCGATCAGCAGGTCGAAGCGCGGCAGCATCTCCTGCAGGCTGGCGGTGACGCGGGCGTCGGGCACGAAACGCGTCTGGCCGTCGCCGCGCCTGGTGAGGCCCCACAGCACGGGGCGATAGTCGATGTCGAGCACGCGCAGGGTGCGTTGGCGGGCGGCTTGGTCGCGCGCGCGCGTGGACGCGGCGCGCACGCCGGGTTGCGACAGGTGCGTGCCGGTGATCAGCAGCGCACGGCAGTCGGCGATGAAGCCCTCGTCGATGGCGTCGGCCGCGATCGCCATGTCGGCGCAGTTCTCGCGGTAGAACAGCAGCGGGAAGGTGTCGCGGTCCTTCAGGCCGAGGATGGCCAGCGCGGTCAGGCGCTCCGGGTCGACCTGAACCATCGTCGTGTCGCAGCCTTCGCGCTGCAGCGACTCGACGAGGAAGCGGCCCATCTGCTCGTCGCCCACGCGCGAGATCATGGCGGCGCGCGTTCCCAGCCGCGCCGCGCCGAAGGCGATGTTGGCGGAGCTGCCGCCGAGATACTTGGCGAAGCTGGCGACGTCTTCGAGCCGCGAGCCGACCTGCTGCGCATAGAGGTCGACGGCGAGGCGGCCGAGGCAGGCGAGATCGAAGCGGCGGCCGGCGGGAATGTCCAGGAAGGTCATGATGGTGAGGTCGTCGTCAGATGGTCACGCCGTCGAGGTCGTGCATCAGCGTCTTCATCTCGGCGCCGCCCGCCATCATGTCCAGCACGGCTTCCTTCGAGACGCCCGGCTTGGCGTGCGTGCCCATCGACTTGCCGCGATTGAGCAGCGTGAAGCGGTCGCCGATCGGATAGGCGTGGTTGACGTTGTGCGTGATGAATATGACGGAAATCCCGCGCGCCCGTGCGCGGGCGATCAGCTTGAGCACGTTGACGCTCTGCTTGACGCCCAGGGCCGCGGTGGGTTCGTCCAGGATCAGCACGCGCGCGCCGAAGTGAATGGCGCGCGCGATGGCCAGGCACTGCTTCTCGCCGCCGGACATGTTGCCCACCAGCTGGCCGGCGTCGCGCACCCGGATGCCCATCTCGGCCAGGCGTTCCGCGGCGGTGCGTTCGGCGAGCGCGTGGTCCATCACGGGCAATGCGCCGAACAGGCGGCGCCTGGGCTCGCGGCCCATGAAGAAGTTGCGCGCCACGCTCATCAGCGGCACCAGCGCGAGATCCTGGTAGACGGTGGCGATGCCGGCGTCGAGCGCCTCGCGCGGCGAGCGGAAGCGCACCGGCTTGCCGTCGACGAGGTACTCGCCCTCGTCCGGCGAGAAGACGCCCGCGAGCATCTTGATCAGCGTGCTCTTGCCGGCGCCGTTGTCGCCCAGCAGGCAGTGCACCTCGCCGCGCGCCAGCTGCAGGGTCACGCCGGACAGCGCGATCACCGGGCCGAAGTACTTCGAGACGTTTTCGAGCTGCAGGATCAGTTCGGACATGCGGGCTCCTGCGTCTCAGCGCCGGCCCAGCGCGACGCGCCGGCGGACGAAGTTGTTGAACAGCACGGCCACCAGCAGCATGCCGCCCAGGAAGACGCGATACCAGTTGTTGTCGATGCTCGTGTAGCCGATGCCGATCTGCACGATGCCGAAGATCAGCGCCCCGAGCGACGCGCCGATCACCGAGCCATAGCCGCCCGTGAGCAGGCAGCCCCCGATCACCGCGGCGATGATGGCCTCGAACTCCTTCTGCAGTCCGCGGTCGGCCGCCGCGGAGCCGGCGTCGGCCACCTGCAGGATCGCGAACAGCACCGCGCAGAACGCGGTCAGCATGAACAGGCCGATCTTGACGCGGCCGACGGGGATGCCCACGTTCTTGGCGGCGTTCGGATCGCCGCCGACGGCCAGGATCCAGTTGCCCACGCGCATCCTCGCCAGCATGAAGGCCCCCGCGGCCGTCAGCACCAGCCACCAGACGACGACCTTGGGGACGCCGATCGCCAATGCGGTGCCGTCGTCGCGCGCGGCGATCACGCCCGCGTGGGCCAGCGCGTCGAACAGGCCCGCCAGCACATGGCCCTGGAAGAGCGCGTGCACCAGCGGGTCGGCCGCGATCATGTCGGCCAGGATGTTGGGGCCATTGCTGGAGAGGATGGTCTTGCCGGTCATCATCACCGACAGTGCGAGACTCAGGCCGCGCAGCACGAAATAGAAGGCCAGCGTGACGATGAAGCTCGGCAGACCCGTGCGCACCACCAGCCAGCCGTTGAGCGCGCCCAGGGCGCAGGCGACCGCGATCGCGAACAGCACCGCCAGCCAGACCGGCCAGCCCCAATAGAGGCAGGGCACCGCCAGGAGCATGCCGCCGAAGCCGATCATCGAGCCGATCGACAGGTCGAACTCGCCGGCCACCATCAGCAGCGCCGCGCCGACGGCGATCACCCCCAGGAAAGCGGCGACCGTGCCCCAGTTGACGATGCCTTCGGCGGAGAACATGCCGGAGCCGCCGGCCGCGAAGGCGAACACGATGAAGACCAGCACCGTGCCCGACAGCGCGCCCGACTCGGGCCGGCCGAGCAGCCGGCGCCAGAGTCCGAGGCTGCGGACGCGTTCGTCGGATGGCGCGATGGGCGCGGCCGCCTTGTCGGGCGCGACCGTGGTCGAGGGCGTGGTGGTCATCATCGCTGGCCGCCTGCGGCTTACCGATACTGCCCGGCGTACTTCTCGACCTTGCCGATGTTGTCCTTGGTCACGAAGCCGGGACCGGACAGGATGTGGCGCGCGCCGTAGACCGGCGCCAGCCCGTACTCCTCGAAGCGCGCCTTGACCTTAGGATTCGCCTGGATCGCCGCCTCGACCTTCTTCACGTCGGTCGTGTGCAGTTGCTTCATCGTGGCCATCACCGCGATCGGGATGTAGCCCTGCAGGTAGGGTTGCTGGTCGATCGCGAACTGCACCGAGCCGTCCTTGATGCCGCGCGCGATGTCGTCGCTCAGGTCGAACGTGGCGAACCAGATCTTGCCCTTCAGGCCAGCCTTGTCGATCGCCTTCAGCGACGGGCTGGCGGAGAGCGGGCCGAGGGCCAGCACCGCCTGCGTCTTCGGGTTCTGGCGCAGCCAGGCCGACACCTTGGCCTCGACGCCGCTGGGGTCGTCGCCGGCATCCAGGGTGGACTTCTTGAAGTCGGCCCCGATGGCCTCGGCGAAGCCGCGGCAGCGTTCGAACGAGGCCGGGTTCGTCGCGTAATGGTTCACGCACAGGAAGCTGGAGATGCCCGCGGCCTTCGCGCGCTCGCCGGCGCCCTTGCCCGCCTCGAACTCGGGCTGGCCGACGTGCATGATCGCGCCGAGTTCCTCGCTCTGCCTGGTGGTGCCGGAGTTGATCGTGATCAGCGCGATCTTCTTGTCGGTGACCTTCTTGATCGAGCCCTTGAGCACGTTGTAGTCGGCGATCGACGTGACGACGCCGTCGTAGTTCTGCGCAGCCGCCTGCTCGATCAGGCGCGACATGTCGGCGAGGTCGCCGCTGGGCGGATTGCGATAGTCGACCGTGACGTCGAAGTCCTCGCCGGCCTGCTTGATGGCGTTCTTGATGGTGTTCCACCACGAGTCGGAATCCGGGGCGTGGCTGATCAGCACGTACTTGCCGGCGGCCGCGGCCGCGCCGGCGCTCAGCGCCAGCACCGCCGCCACCGCCAGGGCCTTCAGGATCGAACGCTTGCTCAATGAGTTCATGGATCGTGTCTCCTTGTTGTGGGTTCGTCTCGGGGCAGCGCCGCACGGCGGACCAAAGCCCTCAGGCCGGGACGTGACGCATTCTGGGCGCCATGGAAATGCACTTCCATTATCGCAACTACTTAGAAAAAGATTTCCATATGGCGTCCGAGGACCCTATCATTCGCAGCATTCCATGGCGTCAAAGGCCCAGAGGGCAGGAGCGAACCACGATGGCTGAGTCGACGGACAGGTCGCTGAAGGTCGGCATCGCGGGTCTCGGCCGCCTTGGCAAGCGGCACGCGGAGCAATTGGCCTTCCGAACGCGCGGCGTCCGGCTCGTCAGCGCCTGCAGCCCGATCACCGCCGAGCTGGCGTGGGCGCGCGAGCAGCTCGGCGTCCAGACGTTGCACGAGGATTTCGGCGCCTTCGTGCGCGACCCGCAGCTCGATGCGGTCGTCCTGGTCACGCCGACGTCGCTGCACGCCGACCAGGCGATCGCGGCCCTCGAGGCCGACCGTCACGTCTTCGTCGAGAAGCCGCTGGCGCTCGACGTCGACGACTGCCTGCGCGTGGAAGACGTCGCCCGCCGCCATCCGGGGCTCGTCGCCATGGTCGGCTTCGTGCGCCGCTTCGACCCGAGCTACGCTCGCGCCGCGGCCGACATCGAGGCCGGCGCGATCGGCCGCCCCTTCGTCGTGCGCTCGCAGACCTGCGATCGCAACGACCCCGACGGTTTCTTCGTGCGCTTTGCGCCCACCTCCGGCGGGATCTTCATGGATTGCAGCGTGCACGACATCGACCTGGCGCGCTGGCTGCTCGGCAGGCCGCGCGCGACCCGCGTCTTCGCCAGCGGCACGATCGCGCTCCACGAGGGCCTGCGCACGCTGGGCGACGTCGACAACGGGATGGCGATCGTCGAGTTCGAAGGGGGCCAGCGGGCGGTGCTGTATGCGTCGCGGACCTTCGCGCACGGCCACGACACGCAGACCGAGATCATCGGCACCGCGGGCCAGCTTCAGGTGGGGCACGGCGGCGAGCGCGACCGGCTCGTGACGAGCGACGCTGCGGGCATGCACCGGCAGGCGGTGGCCGATTTCTTCGAACGCTTCGGCACGGCGTTCGAGCGCGAACTGCAGGCCTTCGTGTCGGCGTGCCGCGGTGGGCAGCCGCTGCCGATGGCGTTGTCGGATGCGACGGAGGCGACGCGCATCGGCCTGGCCATCACGCGGTCGCTGCACAGCGGCCAGGCCGAATCCGTCTGACCTCGCGACGACGATTCGAAGCAGAGGGTTCGACGCATCGCAAGACTGGAAATCCTTTTTCTGTTTCCCGCGACCGGCCGCCTATCATCGCCCGCTCCCGTTTCAATCAATCCGTCACCGCACCGATGCCGCGCGCCCCAGCCAGCAAGAAGACCGCCCCGCCGGGGATGACTCCGCCCGTGCCGTCGACCGAGGCGCCGCCGGCGAGCCACTCGCCCGCGGTCGACGCGCTGCTCGAACGCATCAGCGCCGAATTCGGCGGCCTCAGCCGCCAGCTCAAGCTGATCGCCCGCTACGTGGAACAGCATCGCGACCACCTGGGCCTGGACAGGATCCAGGACGTCGCGGCACGCAGCGGCGTGCAGCCGTCGGCCGTGGTCCGCTTCGCCAAGCACTTCGGGTTCTCGGGCTATACCGAGTTGCAGAAGATCTTCCGCGACGGCCTCTCGCACCGGCTCGCGCCCGATCACAACTACCAGGCGCGCATCCGCGACGTCATCGATCATGCGCACGGCCGGCTGTCGAGCGCCGACATCGCTTGCGAGTTCATCGGCGGCGCGATCGCCGGCATGCGCGAGCTGGAGCGCGGCGTGCGCGGGTCGGCGCTCGATGCGGCGGTCGACCTGCTCGCGCATGCGCCCTCGATCTGGGTGGCCGGCGCGCGGCGCTCGTTTCCCGCGGCGAGCTACCTCACGTACGCACTGCAGCACACGGAACGTCCGATCCACCTCGTCACCGGCGTCGGTGCGATGCATGAAGGCCAGTTGCGCGGCCTGCGCGAAGGCGATGTGATGGTTGCCATCAGCTACGCCCCCTACGCGGACGAGACGCTGCTGGCCGCCCGCCTGGCCTGCGAACGCGGCGCCAGGCTGATCGCGCTGACCGACAGCCGCATGAGTCCGCTGGCCGCCGACGCCACCGTGACGCTGCTGGTCTCCGAGAGCAGCACGTTCGGATTCCGCTCGCTGACCAACACGATGGCGCTGGTGCAGAGCCTGTTCATCGCGCTCGCGTACCGGCTCGAGCTCGACATGCCGGTGAAATGACCGTCTTCCCGTCCCGCTTCCCTGATCGGAGTTTCCAATGAAGAACGTTGCTGTCTTCGGCGCCGGCCGCATCGGCCGCATCCACGCCGCCAACCTCGCCGCGCTGCCGGGCGTGGCACTCAAGTTCGTCTGCGACCCGGTGGGCGATTCGGCCGCACAGCTCGCGGCGCAGCTCGGCGCCGCGGTCTCGACCCCCGAGGCCGTGTTCGCCGACGCGAGCATCGACGTCGTCGCCATCGCCGCGCCGACCGATGCGCACAGCGATCTGATCACGCGCGCGGCGCAGGCGGGCAAGCACATCTTCTGCGAAAAGCCGATCGACCTGTCCGTCGCGCGCGCGCAGGCCTGCGCGGACGCGGTGCGCGACGCCGGCGTCGCCTGCATGATGGGCTTCCAGCGCCGCTTCGACCCGACGTTCAACGAGGCGAAGGAGCGCCTGGCACGCGGTGACGTCGGCAAGCCCGAGATGCTGGTGGTGACCAGCCGCGACCCGGGCGCCCCGCCGGCGCAGTACCTCAAGGGCTCGGGCGGCATCTTCCGCGACATGCTGATCCACGACTTCGACATCTTCCGCTGGATCCTGTGCGCCGATGGCGACGATGCGGAGTGGCTCGCTGCCACCGGGTCGTGCCTGGTCGACCCCGAGATCGCCACCGTGGGCGACATCGACAGCGCCGTCGTCACGCTGCGCACGCGCCAAGGCCGACTCGCGCAGATCAACGCCAGCCGCCGCGCCGCCTACGGCTACGACCAGCGCTTCGAGGTGCTCGGCTCCGCCGGCATGCTGCAATGCGGCAACCATCGGCCCAGCGAGGTCGTGCAGTCGGACGCCACGGGCGTGCACGCCGACAAGCCCGAACACTTCTTCCTGCAGCGATACCGTGAGGCGTATCGGCTCGAGCTGGCACACTTCTTCGAGACCTTGCAGGCAGGCGGCGCCTTCCGCACCACGATCGCCGACGGCGTGGCCGCCCAGAAGCTGGCCGACGCCGCGAGCGAGTCCTGGCGCAGCGGCCAGGCCGTCCGGCTCTGATCCGACCTTGCTGCGCCTGGCTGCAATCCGAGCGGAGCCCGCAAGTCCGAGAAGCCTGAGGTGCAGAAGCAGGGTACCGAAAAGGCCCGGGCCGACGCCGGACTTGCGCCCCTTGGCAGCTTCGAAGCTGTCGCTCGCGCGCCTTCTGGCCAGGGTTCGGCTCGAAGCGATACGCCGCCTGGAGTCGACTGGCGCGTCCGAGCCGGTGCGGACCGAGCGGCTTCTACGCCATCTGACGTATGGCCTCGATCGGGCGACGGGTGCAGAGTCATGGCACTCGCCGTCCCCATGTCCGACGCCTCGACCACCGCCGCACCGGCTCCGCCGACCCAGCGCATCGTGCCGATCCGGCGCGAGTACAACGCCTGGGTGGCCGACGAGACGATCGAGGACTACGCGCTGCGCTATACCCCGCGCAGCTTTCGCAAGTGGAGCGGGTTCCGGGTCGCCAACACGGCGCTCGGCGCGACCTCGTTCCTGGCGCTCGAGGCCATCGGGGCGTCGGTCGCGCTGGATCACGGGTTCTTCAATGCCTTCTGGGCGATCGTCCTGGTCGCGATCTTCATCTTCGCGACGGGCATCCCCGTCAGCATCTATGCCGCGCGGCACGCGGTCGACATCGACCTGCTCACGCGCGGCTCGGGCTTCGGCTACCTGGGGTCGACGTTCAGCTCGCTGGTCTACGCCTCGTTCACCTTCATCTTCTTCTCGCTCGAGGCCTCGATCATGGCGTCGGCGCTGGAGCTCGGGCTGGGCATCCCCCTGTGGCTGGGCTACCTGATCTGCTCGGTGGTCGTCATCCCGCTGGTGATGTACGGCATCACCGTGATCAGCCGCCTGCAGGCCTGGACGCAGCCGCTGTGGCTGGCGCTGCTGGTGCTGCCGTACGCGGCGCTGGTGCTGCGCTGGCCCGAGCAGGTGCACGGGCTGATGCACGCCTCGTACGGCATCAACGACGGCCACTTCGACTGGCTGATGCTTGGCGCAGGCGGCACCGTGGTCGCGTCGATGGTGGCGCAGATCGGCCAGCAGGTGGACTCGCTGCGCTTCATGCCCCCGCCGCGGCCGGGCCGCGAGTGGCGCTGGTGGGCGGCCGTGATCGCGGCCGGCCCGGGCTGGATCCTGGTCGGCGGCGCCAAGATGCTGGGCGGCGCGGTGCTGGCCTACCTGGCGGTGCGCCAGGGCATGGCGCCGTCGGATGCGGTCAAGCCGACGCAGATGTACCTGGTCGGCTTCGCCCAGGTCTTGCACGACCCCGCGGGAATCCTGCTGCTGACCTGCCTGTTCGTGACCGTCTCGCAGATCAAGATCAACGTCAACAACGCCTATGCCGGCTCGCTGGCCTGGTCGAACTTCTTCGCGCGCCTGACGCACGCGCATCCCGGCCGGCTGGTCTGGCTGGTGTTCAACGTGCTGATCGGCGTGGCCCTGATCAAGGTGGGCATCTTCGACGTGCTCGAAGGCATGCTGGGCTTCTACGCCAACTTCGCCGTCTCCTGGATCGGCGCCCTCGTGGCGGACCTGGTGATCAACAAGCCGCTGGGCTGGAGCCCGTCGGGCATCGAGTTCCGGCGTGCGTACCTGCATGACGTGAACCCGGTCGGCTTCGTGTCGATGGGCCTGGGCACGCTGCTGGCGCTGAGCGCCTTCGTCGGGGCGTTCGGGCCCATGGCGCAGGCTTTCAGCACCGGCATCGGCTTCGCGGTGGCGTTCTGCTGCGCGCCGTTCATGGCCTGGCTGACGGAGGGCCACTACTACATCGCCCGTACGCCGGCGCCGTTTCCGGCCGGCGAATCGCGCGTCTGCGGCGTCTGCGAGAAATCGTACGAGGTCGAGGACATGGCGCATTGCCCGGCCTACGGCTGCAACATCTGCTCGCTGTGCTGCTCGCTCGACGCACGCTGCAAGGACGCCTGCAAGCCACGCCTGGGCATGGGCTACAGCTTCAGCGAGGCGGTGCGGCTCGTCGCCCCGCGCCTGATGAAGGTGGCGCTGAGCCGGCGCATGCACTATCTGCTGTGCCTGTTCGGCCTGGCCCTGGTGCTCGGCGCGATCCTCTCGTTCATCGTCGCGCAGGAGGCCCACATCCTGCGCGAGCTGGCGCCGGGGGCGCCGGCGCTGGCGCACCTGATGCAGATCAAGATCGCCTGCGCCCTGGTGCTGCTGGTGGTGGCGATCGGCTCGTGCTGGCTGCTGCTGACCGCCGACAGCCGCCGCGTCGCGCAGGACGAATCCAACCGGCAGGCCTTGCTGCTGCGCGAGGAGATCCGCGCCCACGAAGCCACCGACGAGGCCTTGCAGGCGGCCCGGCAGGTGGCCGAGCGGGCCAACCAGGCCAAGACGCGCTTCATCACCACCATCAGCCACGAGCTGCGCACGCCGCTCAACAGCATGCTGGGCTACGCCCAGATCATGGAGCGCGACCTCGGCTTGCCGCCGGCCCGCCGCGCCGCGCTGGAGGTGATCCGCCGCAGCGGCGGCCACGTCGTCTCGCTGATCGACGGCCTGCTCGACATCGCGCGCATCGAGGCGGGCCGCCTGACGCTGGTGCAGTCGGAGATCCGCTTCGAGGACTTCCTCGCGCAGCTGGCCGACATCTTCCAGCTCGAGACCCGCAACAAGGGCATCGCGTTCGTCTACGAGCCATCGCCGCCGCTGCCGCCGGCGGTGCGCGGCGACCGCAAGCGGCTGGCGCAGCTGCTGATCAACCTGCTGGGAAACGCGGTCAAGTACACGGTGCGTGGCCAGGTGGGCTTCCGCATCCGCTATGCCTCCGAGACCGCGACTTTCGAGATCGAGGATACGGGGCCTGGCATTGCCGAGGCCGACCTCGAACGGGTCTTCCTGCCCTTCGAGCGCGCGGAGGATCCGAGCTACGTCCAACCCGGCGTCGGCCTCGGCCTGACCATCTCCAAGGTGCTGACCGGATTGATGGGCGGCGAGCTCACCGTGCGCAGCACCGTCGGCCGCGGATCGTGTTTCACGGTGCGCCTGTTCCTGCCCTCGGTGGCCGTGTCCAGCGGTCCGGTCGACCTGCCGGCGCCGCAGCGCGTGACAGGCTACCTGGGCCCGCCGCGGCGCGTGCTGGTGGTGGACGATGCGATGGTCGACCGGCAACTGCTGTGCGACGTGCTGGAGCCCATCGGCTTCACGGTGCTCCAGGTCGCCACCGGCATCGAGGCGCTTCAGGAGGCGAGCCGCTTCCTGCCCGACCTGGTCCTGCTGGACATCGACATGCCGGGCATCGATGGCTGGGAGACCGCCCGACTGCTGCGCGCCAACCGGATCTCGATGGCCCCCATCCTCATCGTCTCCGCCAACGCCTTCGTCGGCGAACTGCACAACGACGTCGGTGTCGATCGCGACGACATCCTGATCAAGCCCTTGCGCATCGACGACCTGCTCGAGCGGGTCCGCGCCAAGCTGGACCTGGTGTGGACCGAGGCCGATCAACCGGGGCGGGCACCGGCCGGCGCAACGACCGCGGCGGCAGTCCCGCTCAGCCTGCCGGCCGGAACGCGCACCTTGCTGCGGGAGCTCGGGGAGCTGGGTTACGTTCGCGGCATCCTCGAGAAGCTCGATGAACTCGACGGCCTGGACGCCGGATACGCCCCGCTGACCGCCGTGCTGCGTGCGTGCGTGCAGCGCTTCGACCTGACCGGCTTCGCACGGCTGCTGGCCGAGGCGGGCGCATGACAGCGCGGCCGCCACGGGTGGACGACGCCCGCGGGCCGGGCGTCGTGCTTGTCGTCGACGACGCGCCCGAGAACCTGGCGATGCTGCACGAGGCGCTGGACAGCGCCGGCTATCGCGTGCTCGTCGCGACCGACGGACAGAGCGCGCTGGACCGGGTGCTGCTGATGACGCCGGACGTGATCCTGCTCGATGCGGTGATGCCCGGCCTCGATGGCTTCGAGACCTGCCGCCGACTCAAGGAGAACGCGTCCAGTGCGCACGTTCCGGTGATCTTCATGACCGGGCTCAGCGACACCGATCACATCCTGCACGGCTTCCAGGCCGGCGGCATCGACTACCTGACCAAGCCGCTCAATACGCCCGAGGTGCTGGCGCGCATCGAAGCGCACCTGCGCAATGCACGCCAGATGACGAGCGCGCGGCGTGCCGTGGACGCCACCGGCCACGCCATGTTGTCCATCGACGACGGTGGCCGCGTTCGCTGGCAATCGCCCGCCGCGCACGAGTGGCTGCGCGACTGGCTGACACCGGACGCCCGTCTTCCGCAATCGGCGATCGACTGGCTGGGCGGCGGCGGCAGCGAGGTGCTGGCGGTCCTGATCGAAGGTCGGCGCCTGACCATCTCGCGCCTGGCCGGCGACGAGGCGGGAACGACGCTGCTGGTGCGCCGGCGCTCCAGCGTCCCCGAGCCCGCGACGCTCAGCGCCCGCTTCGGCTTGACCACGCGCGAGGCCGAAGTGCTCTATTGGGTGGCCTGCGGCAAGATCAATCGCGACGTCGGCGAGATCCTGGGCCTGAGCGCGCGGACGGTCGACAAGCACCTGCAGCACGTGTTCGAGAAGCTCAACGTCGGCACCCGCACGGCCGCGGCGTCGATGGTGCACGACGCGGCGCCCGCGCGCGGATAGCGCCGACCGCGGCTGCGTGATTGCGCGTATCCGCTGTCTCGCGTATTGGCGCGCCGGGGTTGTGCCACCAAACTGGTTTCCATCGGCAGCCCTCCTGCCGCCAGTCCCCAAACACCCCGGAGCAATGCAATGAACGACGATCTCGACCAGCCCGTGGACGCGACCGGCAGCAGCCGGCGAAGCCTGCTCAAGGCGACCGCCGGCGCCGTGGCTGGCAGCGTCCTCGCGGGCGTTCCCATCGCCGGATTCCCGCAGATCATGAAGCGCGATTTCCAGGGCATCACGCTGCGCCACATCGGCGTGTCGTATGCCGTGCAGCGCGAGATCGGCGAGCAGGCCTCGAAGGATCTGGGCTTCAAGATCGAGATGCAGAACCTGGACACCTCGGCTTCCATCACCCGCTTCGTGACACAGCCCGACAGCGTCGACATCGCCGACATGGAAGGCTGGCAGGTCAAGGTCGCGATGGCGCGCGGCCTGCTCCAAGGCATCGATTCGAAGCAGATCAAGGAGTTCGACGGCATCCTGCCGATCTTCACGACCGGCGTCTACGAGGGCCGCAAGGTCTCGCGGCAGGGCATCTCGCCCTACGAGGTGATGTACACCGACGGCCCGGAGGCCAGGAAGATCGTCGAAGGGCGGCAGCGCTGGCTCACCTTCCTGCCGCAGGTCTTCAACGCCGATTCGCTGGGCTACCGGCCCGACAAGGTCGGTCGCGAGGTCACCGAATGGAAGGACCTGATCGACCCGCAGTTCGCCGGCCGTGCCGCGATCCTGGACATCCCCAACATCGGCATCATGGACGCGGCGCAGGCACTCGAATCGCGCGGCGACCTGGTCTACGGAAACAAGGGCAACATGACGCGCAAGGAGATCGACATCACGATCAATGCGCTGATCGAGCTCAAGAAGAAGGGCCACTTCCGCGCGTCGTGGAGCACCTTCGAGCAGTCGGTCGAACTGATGGCCAGCGGCGAGGTGTTCATCCAGTCGATGTGGTCGCCGGCCGTCACCGCGGTGCTGGAAAAGGGCATTCCCTGCGTCTATGCACCGGTGGCGATCAAGCCCACCGGCAAGGAAGGCTATCGCGGCTGGTGCAACGGCATGGGCCTCATGAAGCACCTGAGCGGCAAGAAGCTCGAGGCCGCCTATGAATACCTCAACTGGTACTACGCGGGGTGGCAGGGCGCGTATGTTGCGCGGCACGGCTACTACAGCCCGGTGCCGGGCACCGCCAAGCGGCAGATGACCGCAACCGAGTTCGACTACTGGTACCTCGGCAAGCCGGCGGCCGACGTGATCAAGAGCGACCACGGCCAACCGATCGCCCGGCCGGGCTCGGTCCGCGACGGGGGTTCGCTCGCGCAGCGCTTCTCCAACATCGCGTGCTGGAACACCGTGATGGACGAGAACCAGTACATGGTGCGGCGCTGGAACGAGTTCAAGGCCGCGTGAAGCGCGCCTGAAGCCGCCGGCCGGGCCGAGCGCCTGGCCGATCCCCGACTCCTGCCCATGCCGCGCGCTCCCCGAGTGCCGCGGCAGGCAGCCCCACGCCTGATCCCACGCCGACCATGCTTGCCCGCACCAAGTCCTATCTGCAGCTCGCGCCGCTGGCGTTGGTCCTGCTGCTGTTCGTCGCGCTGCCGCTGGTGGTGGTCGTCGTCGTCAGCTTCTTCCGGTCGGACGGCTTCGACACCATTCCCGCCTTCACGCTGGAGAACTACCAGTCTGTGCTGACATCGGGCCTGACGATCTCGCTCTACCTGAAGATGGCCAAGTACGCCTTGCTGACCTGGGCGGCCTCGCTGCTGATCGGCTTCTTCGTCGCGTTCTTCCTGGTGTTCCACGTGCGCAACCGCAGCGTCGCGATCGGCCTGTTCCTGGTCTGCACGGTGCCGTTCTGGACCTCGAACGTGATCCGCATGATCTCGTGGATGCCGGTGCTGGCGGAGCAGGGCGTGATCAACCAGTTGCTGATGAAGCTGGGGCTGATCCAGATGCCGCTGCGCGCGCTGATGTTCTCCGACTTCTCCGTGGTGCTGGCCTACGTGCACCTGTTCACGATCTTCATGATCGTCCCGGTCTTCAACTCGATGAGCCGCATCGACCGCAATCTCTTCGAGGCGGCGCGCGACGCCGGAGCGAGTCGCCTGCGGACGCTGTGTCTGGTCGTGCTGCCCTTGACCCGCTCGGGCATCGTCATGGGATCGATCTTCGTCGTCACGCTGGTGATGGGCGACTTCTACGTGGTCAAGGTCATGAGCGGCGGCAGCTCGGCCTCGGTGGTCTCGGCCATGTACGACAACGTCTCGACCCTGCTGTTTCCGCCCGCCGCCGCGTCGGCCGTGATCCTGCTGCTGATCCTGTCCGCATTGATCGCGGTGCTGACCCGCGTCGTCGACGTGCGGCGTGAACTCGTCAAGGCGAGGTGAGCCATGTCCGAATCGACGACCCGCCCCTGGACCTTCTACGCACTGGCCGCCTTCTTCGGCGCCTACGTCCTGTTCCTGTACGGCCCGATGGTGTGCATGTACGTGTTGTCGTTCCAGGGCGAGCAGGGGGCGCTGTCGTTTCCGATGCGCGGCCTCGGCCTGCACTGGTTCGAGCAGCTGTGGGACGGACGCAGCGGCGACATCGCCGGCGCCGTCCGGCGCTCGATCCCGCTGGCGCTGGTCGTCATGTGCGTCACGGTCGTCTTCTCGCTGGCAGCCGGCCTGGGCTTCAGGCGGCAGGTGCCTGGCAGCACCGCCGTCTTCCATGCCGTGATCGTCAGCCTCACCGCGCCGGGCTACATCCTGGGCATCGGCATCGGCCTGATGTTCAGCCTGTTCGGCTGGCCGGCGCACTGGTTCAGCTCCGCGCTCGGCGCCCAGCTCTCCTGGACCTTGCCGTTCGGCGTGCTGATCACCTTCGCGGTGCTGGGCCGCTTCGACGGCAGCTACGAGGAAGCGGCGCGCGACCTGGGCGCCAGCCCGGCCCAGACGCTTCGCCTGGTGGTGCTGCCCATCCTGGCGCCGGGAATCATCGCGATCGCCTTGTTCGGCTTCACGCTGTCCTACGACGAATTCGCACGCACGCTGCAGACCACCGGCTCGCTCAACACGATGCCCATCGAGATCTGGAGCATGACCCAGAACGTGACCTCGCCCACCATCTATGCGCTGGGCACGGTGACGACGGCGATCTCGTTCGTCTTCATCGGCGCCGCGATGGGCGCGGTGGCCGTCATCCAGCGCCGCCGCGCGTCGGCGGCCTCTCTTTGAACCTCGGCTGATTCCCATGAACACCGCATCGACGATCGCCTGCGCGGCAACGCCCACGGGCGGCATCGCCCTGGAGGGGCTGACCAAGCGCTACGCGGACGGCACGCTGGCCGTCGACCGCATCGACCTGCGCATCGAGCCCGGCAGCTATTGCTGCCTCCTGGGCCCCAGCGGCTGCGGCAAGACCACCATCCTGCGCATGATCGCCGGCCACGAGGGCCAGAGCGGGGGCGCCATCCGCATCGACGGGCGCGACGTGGCCGGCCGCTCCCCGCGCGAGCGCGGGACGGCGATGATGTTCCAGAACTACGCGCTGTTCCCGCACCTGTCCGTGCGCGACAACGTGGCCTTCGCGCTGCGCGTGCGCGGCGTGGACCGGCGCGCGCGACTGCGCGAGGCGGACCGCGTCGTCGAGCAGGTGCAACTGGGCGCGCTCGCCGACCGCCTGCCCGGGCAGCTGTCCGGCGGCCAGCAGCAGCGCGTCGCGCTGGCTCGCGCCATCGTCATGCGGCCCAGCGTGCTGCTGCTCGACGAACCGCTGTCGGCGCTCGACGAGTTCCTGCGCCTGCAGATGCGCGGCGAGCTGCGGGCGATGCAGCGCGAGCTGGGCATCACCTTCGTCCACGTCACGCACACGCAGCTCGAGGCCATCGCGGTGGCCGACCAGGTGGTGGTGATGGACAAGGGCCGCATCGCGCAATCGGCCGCGCCGCGCGAGATCTACGCCAGGCCGCGCACCGAATACGTGGCCGCATTCATCGGCGGGCAGAACGTGCTCCGCGGCCAGGTGCGGGGAATCGACGCGGTCAGCCTGACCGTCGCCGGCGAGCACGGTGCGCACTACGTGCTGCCGCGCGGTTCCGCGACACCCCATCTCGGCGACGCGGTGTCGTTCGCCGTGCGGCGCGACCGCATGGACGTCGCGCCGGACAGCGACGCCGCTCCCCTGGTCGCCAATTCCCTGCGTGGCCGCGTGTGCCAGCTCGAATACCAGGGAACCTACATGAAGGTCGGCCTGGAGACCGACGACCCCGCGGCGCCCACCTGCGTGGTCTACGTCGAGGAAGACGTCTTCTTCCGCGATCCCGTCGCCGTCGGCCAACGCGTGCGATGCAGCTGGGCCCAGAACGCGGCCCACCACCTGGTGGCGCTGGCATGACCCCGGACCAACCCCTCGAAACAGCAGGAGCACTCATGCAAGACTATCAATTCTTCGAGCTGGGCGACGTCGTCCTCCAGTGCAAGAAGACGCTGCGCGACGTCAAGCTCGCCTACAAGACCTACGGCACGCTCAACGCGGCCCGCGACAACGTCGTCGTCTACCCGACCTGGTATTCGGGCCGGCACTACGAGAACGAGTGGCTGATCAGCGAGGAGCTGGCGCTCGATCCGCGCAAGTACTTCATCATCGTGCCCAACATGCTGGGCAACGGGCTGTCGACCTCGCCCAGCAACACCCCCGCGCCGTACAACGCCTCGCGCTTTCCGGAGATCACCGCCTACGACAACGTCAAGGCGCAGCACCGCCTGGTGACGGAGCTGTTCGGCATCGAGAAGATCAAGCTGGTCACGGGCTGGTCGATGGGGGCGCTGCAGACCTACCACTGGGGCGCGATGTACCCCGACATGGTCGAACGCATCCTCCCGTTCATGGGCTCGGCCAAGTGCTCGCGCCACAACTTCGTCTTCCTGGAAGGGGCGAAGGCGGCGCTGCTGGCCGACGCGCAATTCAAGGAAGGCTGGTACACCTCGCCGCCCGAGCGCGGCCTGCGCGCGTTCGGGCGGGTCTACGCCGGCTGGGGCTTCTCGCAGGCCTTCTATCGCCACCGGATGGACCTCGAGGCCATGGGCTACGCCTCGCTGGAGGACTTCCTCGTCGGATTCTGGGAAGGCTTGTTCCTGCAGCGCGATGCCAACAACCTGCTCACGATGCTGTGGACCTGGCAGCACGGCGACATCAGCGACAACGAGCTCTTCAACGGCGATTTCGTCGAGGCGCTGGGCGCCATCAAGGCGCGGGCGATCGTGATGCCTGCCTCGACCGACCTGTACTTCCCGCCCGAGGACAACGAGTTCGAGGTCAGGCACATGCCCAACGCCACGCTCCAGGTGATCGAGACCGACTGGGGCCACTTCGCGGGCGGCCCGGGCACCAGTCCGGTCGACATCCGCGTGCTGGACGAGGCGCTGCGCGCGCTGCTCGCGTCGTGACATCGCCCCCGAATCCGAACACCCACTGAAGGACAGGCCATGACCTCGCATTCCAATGCGCGTCCCCGCGCGCTCCGCCTTGTGGCGTTCTCGCTCCTCGTCGCGTGCGTCGCGCCGGCGGGAGCGGTCGACTGGAGCGGCTACTTCCGCGGCGGGCCGGGCGCCACCACCGTCCACGGCGAGTCGCGCCAATGCTATGGCCTGAACGGCCCGGGCCTGAACTACCGCCTCGGCAACGAGTGCGACTTCTACGGCGAGTTCCAGCTGGCGCAGGCCATGAAGTACGGCGGCGTGGACTTCAACGCCGTGCTGATGACGACGTTCTACAGCACCGCGACCGAGACCGGCCAGAGCGCCAACCTGAACGACAACCACGGCATCGAGCAGGCGTATGTCGAGATGAAGGGCGTGGACTTCGCGCCCCAGGTGCTGTTCTGGATGGGCAAGCGGCGTGACCGCCTCGACGTCCACATCGTCAACACCTTCTTCACCAACATGAGCGGCGTCGGCGCCGGCTTCTCCAACGTCAGCCTGGGCGGCGGCGCGAAATTCGCCTTCGCCGGCTACAAGAGCGACAGCGTCAACGTGCACGACGGCCTGCCCAACGGCAGCAACGGCGGCGGGCGCCTGCACGCCGACTTCTATGAAATCGCGGTCAACCCCGGCGGCGCGCTGCGCGTGATCGCGTCGTACTCGCACGGCGACTCGCAGGGCGGGGTCAAGGGCACCTCCGGCGAGGGCATCAGCGTCGAGCACGTGCAGAAGGATTTCTTCGGCGGCGGCAACCACCTGTGGGTGCAGTACAGCCAGGGCTCGCTCGGACTCGACCAGCGCTTCGACCCGTCCATCCCGGGCGGCACCGGCACGCTGACGGCCGATTCGGCCGCCAGGAGCTATCGGATCGTCGAGAGTCCCTCGTGGCAGATCGGCGCGCTGGGCGGCCAGGCCATCGCGTTGTACCAGCACGACGAGACGCAGAGCACGGCGGTCCGGTCGATCTCGGTCGGTGGGCGCGGCGCCTACGCCATCACGAGCAACCTGAAATTCCTGACCGAGATCGGCTATTCGCAACGGCGCCCGGACGGCGCCGCCAGCGAGCACCTGACCAAGCTCACGATCGGCCCGGCGCTCGCCACCGGGCCGGACTTCTGGAAGAGACCGGAACTGCGACTCTACGTGACGCACGCCATCTACAACCGGGCCGCGGCGGCCGATATCGCCAACGGCCTGCAGGCCGGCACGACCTCCGGCACTTCGTACGGCGCCCAGGTCGAGATCTGGTTCTGAGCCCGGCGATGGCGGACCGGCGCCTCAACCGAGCTCGCGGCTGGCCAGTGCCGCAGCCGCGGCGCGCGTCTCCACGCCCAGCTTCTCGAACACGTGCTCCAGGTGCTTGTTGACGGTGCGCGGGCTCATCCGCAGGATCTCCGCCACGTCGCGGTTCGTCTTGCCCTTGGCCACCCACGACAGCACCTCGGTCTCGCGCGGCGTCAGCGAAGCGGTCGAGAGGCGCGACGGCGCGACGTGCGGCGCGCCCAGGTCCAGCAGCCACATCACTTCGCCCAGCCCGACGCCGCCCAGCCGGCGCGCGGTGAGCGTGCGGCCGCCCAGCGTGCGAGAGCACACGCCTTCGGGCGCCTGCGTCGCCGTATCCAGCCAAGCCAGGCAGGCATCGTCGGGCTGCTGCGGGAAGAACTCGGCCAGCCAGACCTGCGCGCGCGGCGAGCGCCATGCCATGCGTTGACGGGCGTCGACCATCAGCACGCCGTGACCACCGACGTCGATCGCCTCGCGCGCCTGGCGCACGGCGCGCGAGTTGCGGACATGCGTCGCCAGGCGCGCCAGCACTTCGGGTGTCCGGGCCGGCTTGACGACGTAGTCGACCCCGCCCGCCTCGAATCCCTTGACGATGTGGTCGGTCTCGGAGAGCCCGGTCATGAAGATCACCGGGATGTGCGACCAGGCCGAATGCGCCTTCAACCGGCGACAGGTCTCGAAGCCGTCCAGGCCCGGCATCAGGGCGTCGAGCAAGATGGCGTCGGGTGTCACGAGCTCGAGCCGTGCGAGGGCCGATTCGCCGTCGGACGCCACGAGGACCGTGTAGCCCTGCGCCTCGAGGTCGATGCACAGCGCGCCGACCGAGCGCGGCACGTCGTCGACGATGAGGACGACGTCTCCGCTGGGCGCTTCGGGCCGGGCGGGAATCATCGGGCCGCCTCCTCGCCGGTCTGGGCGAGCTCGCGCGCCAGGTCCGAGATCAGGTCGTTCCAGGCGAAGCGGGACACGTGCTCGCGCAGGCTGGCGACGCGCTGCTGGTGGCTCGGGGTCTCGGCGGCGATCGCGTCGAGCGCCCGCTGCAGGCCCTGGGCGTGCCCCAGCCGTGCCAGGCGCAACAAGGTCTGCGCGTGTTCCAGCGCCAGGCGGGCGCCGGCGTCGGGGCTGGGCGCGGCGGGCGCGTTGGCCGAAGTCCAGCTCGGCACCGCGAGTTCGGCCACCCACTCGAGTTCCAGATGGCGTTGCAGCACGGCCAGCAGCTCCGATTCGATCACCGGCTTGTCGACGAAACCCTGGCACCCTGCCGCGGCGATCTTGTCGCCCAGGTTCTCGAAGGCGTCGGCCGAGACGATGATGATGGGCACGTCGGCGATGCCGTGCTGGCGGATGCGGCGCGCCGTCTCCCAGCCGTCCATGTCGTCCATCGAGAGGTCGAGCAGCACCGCGTCGGGGCGCGTCTCCAGCATGCTTTCCAGGCATTCGCGTCCGCTCGCCGCTTCGCGGATGCGAAAGCCGAGCGGCAGCAGCATGCCGGCCAGCATCTGCCGCTGCGTCGGCTGGTCGTCCACCACCAGCAGGCAGCGGCGCGCGCCGATGTAGCCGCTGACCGGCCGGTGGCGCGGCAGGCGCGCATGGCCCGGCTCGGCGGTCTCGCTCAGGTACAGGCGAACCTTGAAGCTGCTGCCGGCGCCGGGCGTGCTCTCCACCGTGATCTCGCCGCCCATCAGCTCGGTCAGCAGGTGCGTGATGGTCAGGCCCAGGCCGGTGCCCGGGTCGCCCGTGCGGCGTCCGGCGCTGCCGCGCTCGAAGGGCAGGAAGATGCGCACCAGGTCCTGGGGCGCGATGCCGATGCCGGTGTCGATGACGTGGAAGCAGGCGACCTCGCGCGTGTGGTCGAGCAACAGCGTCACGCTGCCGGTGTCTGTGAAGCGCACGGCGTTGGCCAGCAGGTTGATGAGGATCTGGCGCAGCCGACGCGCGTCGGCGCGCACGAAGGTGGGGATGCGGCCCAGCATGCGCAGTTCGAAGCGCAGGCCCTTGGCGGCGGCTTGCGGCGCGACCATGCGCACAACGTCATCGAGGAAGTCGCGCACGGGCAGCGGCGCGATGTCCAGCCGCAGCTTGCCGGCCTCGATGCGCGCCAGGTCCAGCAGGCCGTCGATCAGGCCGTGCAGGTGCTCGCCGCTGTGGTGGATGGTGTCGACCGCGGTGCGGTGCGAGCCTTGTATGCGGTCGTCCTTGAGCAGGATCTGGGCGTAGCCCAGGATGCCGTTGAGGGGCGTGCGCAGCTCGTGGGTCATGCCGGTCACGTAGCGCGTCTTGGCCAGGTTGGCCGCCTCTGCCAGGTCCTTGGCGGCCTGCAGCGCGTCGTCGGTGCGCTTGTGGGCGTCGATCTCGCGCAGCAGCAGTTCGTTGTGCCGCATCGATTCGTCCTCGGCCATGAGCCGGCTCTCGCGGCCCAGCACCATCCACCAGGCACCGACCGCCGCGACCAGCGAGAGCAGGGCGAACACCTTGAGCAGCGGGACGCGCAGCGAGTCGGGCGCGCCGCTCAGCGGACCCTGCCGCGCGTAGACGGCGCCCAGGATGAGGGCGAATAGCGTCACGAGCGAAAGCGCGACGACCAGGTAGTGGGCAACGCGGAAATTGAAGCGCCGTGCGAGCGAGCCGGGCAGCAGGGCGGCGACCGCCAGGTGGACCTGCTCGCTGATGCGCGCGTCGGTCTTGCAGCGATCGTGGCAGCGTGACTCGAGCGTGCAGCACAGCGAGCAGATGGGCGCGTCGTAGGCCGGGCACTGCGCCATGTCCTCCGACTCGAAGGCGTTGTCGCAGACCGAGCACTTCACCGGTTCACCTGGCCCCCACGGCGCCAGGTGCGGCCGGGCGACGTAGTAGCGGCCGCGCGTCCACCATGCCACCAGGGGCGAGACAACCATCGACGTGAACAGCGCGATGAAGGGCGCGAAGGCCTTGGCCAGTTCGCCCATGGCGCCGGTGTAGGCGGCCATGCCCAGTGTCGTGGCGACCAGCATGGCGCCCGGGCCGACCGGGTTGACGTCATACAGATGGGCGCGCTTGAACTCGATGTGGCGCGGACTCCAGCCCAGCGGCTTGTTGACCACGAGGTCGGCGACCAGCGCGCCCACCCAGGCGATCGCCACGTTGCCGTACAGCCCGAGCACGCCCTCGAGCGCGTCGAACACGCCCAGCGTCATCAGCAGCACGGCGATGAGCACGTTGAAGACCAGCCACACCACGCGGCCCGGGTGGCTGTGCGTCAGCCGCGCGAAGAAGTTGGACCAGGCCAGCGAGCCGGCGTAGGCGTTGGTGACGTTGATCTTGATCTGCGACACCAGCACGAACAGCGTCGTCGCCCCCAGCACCAGTGCCGGCGACGAGAACACGTAGCCATAGCCGGCCAGGTACATCTGCGTGGGCTCGCCGGCGCGCGCCACCGGGATCTCGTGCTGCAGGGCCAGGAACGCCAGGAAGGCGCCGCCGGCCATCTTCAGCATGCCGGGCACGATCCAGCCTGGCCCCGCCACCAGCACCGCGGCCCACCAGCGCCGGCGGTTCAAGGCCGTCTTCTCGGGCACGAAACGCAGGTAGTCGACCTGCTCGCCGATCTGCACCACCAGCGGGAACGCGACCGCGGTGGCCGCGCCGAACATCGCCGCATCGAAGCCGCTGCTGTGCGAGATGCCGCCGACCAGGGTGGTGAACTGCGCGTAGGTTTCGGGCTGGCGGATCGCCACGCAGACGAAGGGCAGCACGAACAGCACCAGCCAGAGCGGCTGCGTCCACCACTGCAGGCGCTGGATCAGCGTGACCCCATGCATGGCAAGCGGCACCACGCCCAGCGACGCCACCAGGTAGCACGCGGGCAGCGGCCAGCCGAAGTACATCTGCAAGGCCAGCGCCAGGATCGCCGCCTCCAGCGCGAAGAAGATGAAGGTGAAGCTGGCGTAGACCAGCGAGGTGATGGTCGAGCCGAGGTAGCCGAAGCCGGCACCGCGGGTCAGCAGGTCCATGTCGAGGCCGTACCTGGCCGCGTAGTAGCTGATCGGCAGCCCCGTCAGGAAGGTGATCAGCCCCACCACCAGGATCGCCCACAGGGCGTTGGTGAAGCCATAGCTCAGCGCGATGGCGCCGCCGATGGCCTCGAGCGCCAGGAAGGACGTGGCGCCGAAGGCGGTGTTGGCCACGCGGAACTCGCTCCACTTGCGAAAGCTGCGCGGCGTGTAGCGCAGCGCGTAGTCCTCCATCGACTCGTTGGCGACCCACGAGTTGTAGTCGCGCCGGATGCGAAAGATCTTCTGCGGGCGAGGCTTGGGAGGCGGCGTCAGCACGGTGAGCGAACTCCTGGCAGGTGGACGCACTGAAGCAAGAAGCGCACCGCCGACTCCGCGATGCGAGCCGCGGCGGTCCGTCCACGCCTGCCCGGGCGCTACGTCGATTGACGTATTTGCCGCACGCACCATCGCTTCCAACATGCATCCAGCCCGACGCCGACGCCGCACCAGACCGAGGCAGCGACGCCCGGCCCCCGCTTGCCCAAACCCGCCTGGAGAGCCCCACCCATGTCCCGCGACAACGATCCGACTTCGCCCGATTCAAGCCGCCGCCGTCTGTTGCAGGGAGCCGCCGCGCTGCCGCTGGTCGGGGTCTCCGGGCTGGCCTTCGGCCAGGCCACGGCCTCGGTCAACACGACCAGGCTGGCGGTGACCGACACCGAGGTCACCGTGGGCCAGCTGCACTCGTCCACCGGCACCATGGCCATCTCCGAGACCGGGTCCATCCAGGCCGAACAGCTCGCCATCGACCAGATCAACGCGATGGGCGGCGTGCTCGGTCGCAAGATCAAGGTGATCAAGGAAGACGGCGCCTCCGACTGGCCGACCTTTGCCGAGAAATCCAAGAAGCTGCTGATCAACGATCACTGCGCCGCCGTCTTCGGCTGCTGGACTTCCGCCTCGCGCAAGGCCGTGCTGCCCATCTTCGAGAAGGAGAACGGCCTGCTGTACTACCCGACCTTCTATGAAGGGCTGGAGCAGTCGAAGAACGTCTTCTACACGGGGCAGGAGGCCACGCAGCAGATCCTGTACAGCCTGGACTGGGCCAGGAACGAGAAGAAGGCCGGGACCTTCTTCCTGATCGGCTCGGACTACATCTGGCCGCGCACGTCGATGAAGATCGCGCGCAAGCACATCGAGAACTTCCAGCACGGCAAGGTCGTCGGCGAGGAGTACTACCCGCTGGGCAGCACGAGTTTCGGCTCGCTGATGAACAAGATCAAGCTGCAGAAGCCCGACTGCATCTTCGCCGCGGTGGTGGGCGGCTCCAACGTCGCGTTCTACAAGGCGCTCAAGGCCGCCGGCATCACCGGCGACAAGCAGCTGCTGGTGACGCTGGCCGTGACCGAGGACGAGATGACCGGGGTGGGCGGCGAGAACTTCGCCGGCTTCTACTCGTCGATGAAGTACTTCCAGTCGATTCCCTCGGACGCGAACCGCAAGTTCGTCACCGCGTTCAAGGGCAAGTACGGCAAGGACGCCGTGATCGGCGACGTGACGCAGGCGGCCTACCTCGGCCCATGGATCTGGAAGGCGGGCGTCGAGCGCGCCAGGAGCTTCGACGTCGACAAGGTGGTCGCGGCGTCGCCGGGCATCGAGCTGAAGGACGCGCCCGAGGGCTACGTCAAGGTGGATGCGAACCACCACCTGTGGAGCAAGTCGCTGATCGCGCAGGGGCAGCCGGACAGCAGCTTCAAGATCGTCTCGGCCTCGCCCGACCTGATCAGGCCGGATCCCTTCCCCAAGGGCTACCAGTAAGCCCGTCGACCCACGCCCTCGATCCCACCGGAGCCGCGCGCATGAGCTTTTCAGACATGATGAACATCGGCCTGATGCAGGGCTTCGCCGGCCTCAGCCTGTTCGCGGTGCTGCTGCTGATGGGCCTGGGCCTGGCGATCATCTTCGGCCAGATGGGCGTCATCAACATGGCGCACGGCGAGTTCATGACGGTGGGCGCCTACACGATCTACCTTGGCTCGCACCTGACCAGCGCCTATGCGCCGGCGCTGGTGCCGATCTATTTTCCGGTCGCCATCCTGCTGGCCTTCGGCTTCGCATTCGCCGGCGGCTGGATGGTCGAATGGCTGCTGATCCGCCACCTGTACAAGCGGCCGCTCGACACGCTGCTCGCCACCTGGGGCGTGAGCCTGGCGATGCAGCAGGCCTTCCGCACCTTCATCGGGCCCAAGGAGGTCAGCCCGACGCTGCCCGACTGGCTGCTCGGCTCGTGGTCGCCATCGCCCGGCCTGGACATCCCGATCAACGGGCTGTTCGTGCTGGCGCTGACGACGGTGGTCACGGCCTGCGTGCTGATCGCGCTGAACAGGAGCCGCTGGGGCCTGCGCGTGCGCGCCACCGTCAGCAACCGCGTGATGGCCAACGCGACCGGCATCGACACGAAGAAGACCGATCGGCTGACCTTCGCCATCGGCTGCGGCATCGCGGGCATGGCGGGCGCCGCCTTCACGACCATCGGCTCCACGGGGCCCACCTCGGGACAGCTCTACATCGTCGACTCGTTCCTCGTGGTGACCTTCGGCGGCGCCGCCAGCCTGCTCGGGACGGTGGTGTCGGCGTTCGGCATCGCACAGACGCAATCGATCACGGAGTTCTTCCTCGCGGGATCGATGGCCAAGGTGCTGACGCTGTCGATGATCGTGCTGATCCTGATGCTGCGCCCGCAGGGCCTGTTCGCCAGCAAGGTGCGCCGTTGAACGGCGCCGCCACAACCCCGGGCCCGCTTCCCATGAACGCCTTCCAGACCTTCATCAAGCGCTACCAGCTCGGCAGCCTGCTGGTGCTGACCCTGCTGCTGTCCGTCGTGCTGCCGCTGTCCCTCGACATCTTCCGGCTCAACCTGGTCGGCAAGTACCTCACCTACGCGTTCGTGGCGGTGGGCCTGGTGATGATCTGGGGCTACGGCGGCATCCTGAGCCTGGGGCAGGGCGTGTTCTTCGGCCTGGGCGGCTACGCGATGGCGATGTTCCTCAAGCTCGAGGCGTCCGACCCGGTCACCACGCATATCCAGTCGACCCCGGGCATCCCCGACTTCATGGACTGGAACCAGATCACGGCGCTGCCCGCGTTCTGGGTGCCATTCAGGCACCTGCCGTTCGCGTTGTTCGCGGTGGTGGCGCTGCCGACGCTGCTGGCCTGGATCGTCAGCTTCGCGATGTTCAAGCGGCGCGTCGGCGGCGTGTACTTCGCCATCATCACGCAGGCCGTGGCGCTCATCGTCACCGTGCTCATCATCGGGCAGCAAGGCTACACCGGAGGCGTCAACGGCATGACGGACCTGAAGACGGTGCTGGGCTGGGACACGCGCAGCGACCACGCCAAGCTGCTTCTGTACTACCTGTGCGTGGCGCTGCTGATCGCCAGCATCGTGCTGTGCCGCTGGGTCCAGACCGGCAAGGCCGGCACGCTGCTGCTGGCCATGCGCGACAAGGAAGACCGGGTTCGCTTCTCGGGCTACGACGTGTCCAACTTCCGGGTCTTCACCTTCTGCCTGGCGGCCGCGCTGGCGGGCATCGGCGGGGCGCTGTTCTCGCTGCAGGTGGGCTTCATGTCGCCCAGCTTCGTGGGCATCGTGCCCTCGGTGGAGATGGTGATCTTCGCGGCCGTGGGCGGTCGCATGAGCCTGGTCGGAGCGGTCTACGGGACGCTTCTGGTCAACGCCGGCAAGACGTTCTTCTCGGAGAGCTTTCCCGACTTGTGGCTGTTCCTGATGGCGGCGCTGTTCATCGGCGTGACGATGGCGTTCCCGATGGGCCTGGCCGGCTTGTGGGAGAGCCAGGTGGTGCCGCGCTGGGTCGCCTGGCGCAACCGCGAGCGCGCGCCGACGCCCGCGCCGGCCGTCGCTCGCACCGAATCCGAGCCGGCCGCCCTGCGGGCCGTCCGCCTGGAGGCGAACTCGGGCAGCTTCCCGCGTTCGGAAGCGGTCTGACCTATTCCTTCCACACGCCACTGCCATGAGCAACACCGACTTCGCGCTCGCCATCGAGGACCTGACCGTTTCCTTCGACGGCTTCAAGGCCATCGACATGCTGACGCTCTACGTCGATCGCAACGAGCTGCGCGTGATCATCGGCCCGAACGGCGCGGGCAAGACCACGCTGCTGGACCTGATCTGCGGCAAGACCAAGGCCGGTTCCGGCAGCATCAAGTTCAAGAACACCGAGCTCACGCGAATGGCCGAGTTCAAGCGCGTGCGGCTGGGCATCGGACGCAAGTTCCAGACGCCGTCGATCTACGAGAACCTCACCGTGTTCCAGAACCTGGAGGTGTCGTTCCCCAAGGGCCGCTCCGTGATGGGCGCGCTCGCGTTCAAGTGCGACGACCAGGTACGCGACCGCGTCAGGCTGGTGGCCGAGGACATCTTCCTGGGCGACCGCCTCGACCTCGAGGCCGGCCTGCTGAGCCACGGCCAGAAACAGTGGCTGGAGATCGGCATGCTGCTGATGCAGGAGCCCGAGCTGCTGCTGCTGGACGAGCCGATCGCGGGCATGAGCGCGCGCGAGCGCGAGCAGACGGGCGAACTGCTGCAACGCATCTGCCGCAACCGCTCGGTGATCGTGATCGAGCACGACATGGACTTCGTCAAGCGCATCGCGCACAAGGTGACCGTGATGCACCAGGGAAAGATCCTGGCCGAAGGGCCGATGGAGCGGGTGCAGGCCGACCCCAAGGTCGTCGACGTCTATCACGGCCACTAGGAGAACCCGGATGCTCTCAGTCACCGACCTGTTCGTCGCCTACGGCCAGAGCGAGGCGCTGCACGGCGTGTCGTTCGACGGGCGCAGGAACGAGACCGTCGCCATCATGGGCCGCAACGGCATGGGCAAGACGACGCTGTTCAAGAGCCTCATGGGCGTGCTGCCGGCGCGCAGCGGCAGCGTCCGCGTCGATGGCGACGAAGTCTCGAAGGACGAGAGCTTCCGCCGCGTGGCCAAGGGCATCGCCTACGTGCCGCAGGGCCGCATGATCTTCCCGACGCTCACGGTGGAGGAGAACATCCAGACGGGCCTCGAGAACTCCAGGACGCGCCGCATCCCCGACGACATCTACGCGCTGTTCCCGGTGCTGTTCGACATGCGGCGGCGAAAGGGCGGCAACCTGTCCGGCGGGCAGCAGCAACAGCTGGCCATCGCCCGCGCACTCGTGACCGAACCCAAGGTGCTGCTGCTGGACGAGCCCACCGAAGGTATCCAGCCCTCCATCATCAAGGACATCGCCAAGGCGCTCAACGAGATCCGCAAGCTGCGCGAGATCACGATCGTCGTCTCCGAGCAGGTGCTCAGCTTCGCGATGGACGTGGCCGACCGCATCTTCGTGATCGAGGGCGGCCGCCTGGTGCACGAGACCTCGCGCGCGGACACCGACGTGGAGCGCGTGCGGCAGTTCCTGTCCGTCTAGCTGCCCTCGTCAAACCGCTTCATCCCACCCCGAACCGCTGGAGACGTTTCATGACCGACACGCTGATCAAGGTCGACCTGACGAAGTCGCCGACCGACAACGAGAACATCCACAACCGCTGGCACCCGGACATCCCGATGGCCTGCTGGGTCAACCCCGGCGACGACTTCATCCTGGAGACCTTCGACTGGACCGGCGGCTACATCAAGAACGACGACAGTGCCGACGACGTGCGCGACATCGACCTGTCGACCGTGCACTACCTGTCCGGCCCGGTGGGCGTCAAGGGCGCGGAGCCGGGCGACCTGCTCGTCGTGGAGCTGCTGGACATCGGCGCCAAGCAGGACAGCCTCTGGGGCTTCAACGGCTTTTTCAGCAAGAAGAACGGCGGCGGATTCCTGACCGAGCACTTCCCGCAGGCCCAGAAGTCGATCTGGGACTTCCACGGCATGTTCACCAGTTCGCGCCACGTGCCCGGCGTGCAGTACGCCGGCCTGATCCATCCAGGCCTGATCGGCTGCCTGCCCGACAAGGCCATGCTCGAGACCTGGAACGCCCGCGAGGCCGCGCTCATCGAGACGGATCCCACGCGCGTGCCCGGCCTCGCCAACCCGCCGTCGCCCGGCACCGCGCACATGGGCAAGATGATGGGCGCGGCGCGCGACCGGGCCGCCGCGGAGGGCGCGCGAACCGTGCCGCCGCGCGAGCACGGCGGCAACTGCGACATCAAGGACCTGTCGCGCGGCTCCAAGGTGTTCTTCCCGGTCTACGTCGACGGCGCCGGCCTGAGCGTGGGTGAC
>JBJMWE010000425.1:0-13758 GCA_045810285.1 Vitreoscilla sp.
CGAGGATCGCCTGTTTATGGAGTGGTCGACCAAGCGTGCGATGGATGAGAAGGAAGAGGCCGAAGCCAACCGGTTTGCGGCTGAGTTCTTGATTCCGCCGCAACACGAGGCGGCGCTGAAGGCGCTCCCCCATGACCACAAGGTCATAATGCGGTTCGCTCGCGACTTGTCGATATCGCCTGGCATTGTGGTTGGCCAGCTCCAACACCGCGGGTTGCTTGGCCGCGAGAGGTTGAATCGATTGAAGAAGCGCTACGCCTGGGCGGAGAGCTAGTCAGCCGCGGAACGGCAGGAACTCGTTTGGGCTTTTCTGCCAGTTGCACATCGAGTCCTCCATCACCTGCATACCGACTCCGAGGTGCTGCTCCAGGGCGGCGACCTTCGCTTCTAGTGCGGGGGCATTCGTCCGTGAGTCGATCTGGCCATCGAATAGAAGTCTCGCGCCTCGCTTCGGGCCCGTGGCGTCGTTCATGTAGGTCGAGTCTGCGTCAATGTCCGCCAGGCCCACTTTGGCGAGCATGGTCAGGTAGTCGAACCGTCCGGTGCGGCCGAAACGGATGACAGTACCCATCTGTCGGTACAGGATGCCAAACGCCAGCCGAGCGTCGCCATTTGCCTGTGCGATTGCGTTGGCTATCAGTGCCTGGTGCGAGCCTGAGCGCTGAATCCAGTCAACGTAGCTGCGAATCACAGCCGCAGTTCCCTTGTGCCCCGGCTTCAGCGACTCGTACTTTCGATGGTTCCCAAACTTCCCTTGGAACGTTGCGCGAACTCGGTGGAGCCATGTGCCATAGGCCGCCGGGTTCGCAGAGACGCGCTGCCAAGTCCACCGGTCGGCTTCCGCGATGCCATAGAGCTCTCGAGCGAGGAGCCATTCCGTGCGCAGATTCCGTCCGCAGTGCGTTGCCAGGAAAATCAGCCAGAAGGCCTCTTCCGGGTCGTCGTCGGCGAGAAGGATCGCTGCCTTGAGCGGATCGAACAGGACGCTGGCAGGATTGACGCGCGCGGGCGAGATGGGCCGCGATCGAATCGTGGCGACATACTCGACGCGTTGGATGCTGTCGATGAGTTGCCAAGCGAACGACAGGCGATTTTCAACGGGGACGATACCGGTCAGTGGCATCGTCTCACGATGAAACGCCATTAGTTGGTCCTCGAGTTCCTGTACCCGACGTTCCTTTTCCAGAGCATTCATGTCGTCTCCTTGTTTTGAGGTGACTTGCCATCGAACAATAGGCGCTGGTCGTTGTCGGTGGACGGCATGAGCTTGTTGCGCTTGTTTATGTACATGGTGTAGACGTCGTCGCTGAGTCGACGCCGCAATCGTGCGACTTCATTGCGATTGTTGGGCGGACGGCTAGCCTTGTAGATCATTAAGAGTGTCACTAGGTCAGCCCAATACGGATCCATCGACTGGCGCGGATCTTCATCGTCTGCCTTGCCCTGTCGCACCCTGCGTTCAAGCGCGACGAGACGCTTTACGGCTTCCCAAGGGTCGCCCTTAGGCATCGGGCTCATCGTCCTGTGGGGCTGCCAGCCTTCGTCGAGGAAGGTCGTCGCCTTTTCTGCATGCTCATCGTAGATGTGCAAGCTGCCGACAGAGTGTTTGTATTCGCCCAGTTCAACACCTAACGATCGCGCCATGAGCTCTTGGAGCATTGTGAACGTGAACACATCATGGGGTAACCCCAGCCACGCGTCGTTGGATCGCATCGAAGCGATCATATGCAGCCGACGGTCGCGAAGCAGCAGTTGCAACGTACACGTGCATGGCACGTCCTTGTGGACTTCGATCGTGTCGGTGCGATCGAACAACTGGATGACAGCCTGGCGAGAGTCTGGCTTGGCCCTAAGCAGTTCGATGACGCGTGCGACCTGGTTGTCAGGGCTCTGACCAAAGATCCGAGGGCCGTATGCCCCGAAGATGGTCTTCTTGTCGTCAGAGAACTGGTCGTAGTCCTTCAGGTAGTACTGGATGAAGTCAAGCCTGTTCGTGCCAGCCAGAATCCAAAGGAGCTCGCCGATGCAACTGAACAGATTCCCTCTTGACTCGGTGCGACTGAGACGAACTCTTGGGGCCGAGAGCTTTAAGAGTGCGCCGGTGATCTCCGATGCCGGGCCCTTGCTGGGCTCGATATGCTTGCCGCGTCGCAGAATCAGGCCATACACCTTGAACAGGAGGTCGTCCAAAGAATCAGCTGTGACGTACACGGTGCCTTGCCGTTCTATGCAAAGAGCACGAGCTGTGGGGAATCGCTTGCAGTTCTCGGCGGCGACTCGACGAGCCTGCGCGCGATGAGGACGGCGTCTCTCGTTGAAATTGCTCTGGCGCCCTGTCTCAAAGCGCGAAGCCGCTGTCGGTCAGTGACGTCGTAGTGGGGATGACGTGCTCCGCGGTGGAACGCGCGGGCGGGCAATCTGAGCGTGACGGCAAACGCATGGAGTTCCTCGATGGAGTCACCCATGAGGTGAAACCACGAATAACCGTGCTTTTGTATGTTGGCGTCGTCTACGTACACCATTGGCCGTTGCGTCTCCCTTCGGCGAATTTAGCAGGGTGGCACCTCTCACACAATCGCCAGTTGGAGCGCCGTCGTACTTTTTACGAGCATTTGGACCAGGGACGATCGGCGATGTGCATTGATGTCGGGTTTTGATTGCGAATTTCGTTTTAACTGCCCACCGCAGCGGTGACGTGCAACGCCCAGGCAGCTGACTGCGGAGACGCTGCGAGCCGAGTCGGACACGCATGCGCTGCGAGGGCAAAGGCTTGCATGGTGGTATCACGTCCTGCGAACATCGGCATCAGTCGCCCATCGCGTTCACGTGAGCTTTGACTGACACTGAATGGCGGGTGACCTGCACGTACTTGATGTGCTCGCTCGGGGAAGACTTGAGCTCTTGATCGTCGAAGATGATTTGCCTCGCGAGCGCTTCTAGGAAGGTGTGCCTGGGCGCACACACTTGAGACTGCCTTCGGCCCCCCTCGGCGCTCCCCTTTTGCCGGCTCGCTCCATCTGTTACGCTATCTTTGCCTTGGACTACCGCGCGCGACTGGGCACCTGGTTCAGCCGGGTTCGAGAGTCCCCTGCGCCTGTTCTGATGCGGTAGGCATTCGATCGCTTCATCAGCTGGGAATGTGAAATACCAAGACGGTGAGAATCAACTCGCGATTTTTGTCGCCGTTGCTGTGGAGCATGTACCGGAACCCGCTCGCGTGTGGCCAAGTCACTGAGCGTTTGAAGTTCGGGTGTGCATGTGTCGCGCTATCGATGCTTGAGAGAACTGTACTGGTCTCTGTGCCCCTCAAATGGTACGTGCACTTCGATCCGTTCACCACGCACGAGCGCCGGTCGCCCGTTGTCCATGATTGCTCGACGCGGATCTTGGCTGACGTCGATCTGAATCTCCTTCTGTTCGGAGTACCAGTCCTCCCGAAGCAGGCGCAGTGGATCCAGCCCGTACTTGTCGACCAAGTAGTCGACTAGATCGGCAGCAGGCGAGCTCAAGATTCTGTCTTGGCTAAACCCTTCAATCTCCAACGTCATGTCTCGAGCCCGCTGCTGCAACAGCTGAGACAGATCGATGGATGCAAATAGAAGGCCTCTGTTTTGGTCGATCAATCCGAACATGTGCGCTCCGATCGTGCTCTTCCGATGTCGTCGTGGGTTGCCAAGATTCTCGTTGGTAATTTCGACTGACGGCGTTCTGCAGATCAGCTAGGCGTTCCCTTCGTCGGCGGCTCGGCACACCAGAGTCTGCAGGTCTTGCAGCTTGCGTGGGGCATCCGACGGATAGGGCATCAGCTGCAGCAACGGATGGTTGAAGCCGATTGTTTGGAGGATGTGATTCTCTCGAGGGTCAAGTTCGTCCGCGCTCATCACGCACCTTTGGAGTGTGTGGCTGCGGTTCAAGCTTGATCAACGGATCAGCAGCTGTCGGAGAGCAACCTCGGTGGGCGCCGCCGAGTCCAGGACGGGCGACGCAGGACTCGTAGGTTAGGCGCTTACGGTTCGACGTCAACCCGACCTCCCGGCGGCGATTCGCCTCGGTGGAGGAAGTCCGGAGTATTCCTGCTTCGCGGTAGGGGAAGTCCGGCCTTCTTAGCGGATTAGGACGTGCGGGCTGGAGGGAAAAAAGCTGGACGAGCGTTGTTTCGCAAAGGAATACAGTCCAGCTTAATATTCACACCCACAAGGTTCTCGTCGTGCGACGAGGTCTTGCAGGTAACAACGGTCGCGACGGAGCACGGAGACGACGACGCGTCACTCGTCCACGAGGCCGTAGACCCGTTCGGGCGTCACACGCGCGAATTCCTTGGAGGGGGGCAGCGCGGAAGCGATCCCGAATGCCGCCTCCGCGGAGTTCCGGCGATGGGTCTCTCCGGAGGGACGCCCATGCCGGTCGCTCAGCGTTGCGACCACCGGATGAGGACCGGCCGCGGGTCTGCGAACGACGACGGCGACTTCGCCTGAATGCAGCGCGACGATGCTTCCAGGGGGGTGGACGCCGAGCGTCTTGATGACGGCCATTGAAAGAGGGTCGCGAGGACTCGACTGGAAGAGCTGTCGGACGGCGTCGTGGGGCAGGATCCCGGGGCGGTTTGCGCGCGGGCTGATCTTGGCCATGTAGACGTCGATGGCCCGGAGAATGCGCGCATCTTCGGTGACGTCGGACTTGCCGCTGGGGTAGCCGCCTCCGCCATCGCGTTCGTGGTGGTCGGCGACGATCGCCAGCGCGGCCTCATCGGTGAACGCCAGATCACGCAGCAACGAAACGGCTGCGGCAGGATGAGCGCGAATCTGCTCCAGCTGCTTCTTGCTCGGAGGGTCGGGCTGTTCAGCCAGGGTTGCCTGCAAGTCGAGAATGCTCAGGTTCATGGCCAGCGCGGCGCATCCGAGCGAGCGAACGCGCGCGTCCGTCCATTCGAGCTGCTGCGCCGTCAGCATGGCCACGACCGCGCAATGGATCGCATGCCGCAGCGGATACAGGGCATACCGATGGTCCTCCTGGCGGGTGCAGAGGAACAGCGCGATGTCCGCGTCCCGATCCAGGAGCGTCCGCACCGTTTCCTGAAAGGCTTCCAGGGACGTGCCAGGCAATTCGCGTCGGGCGAGGCCTCGAGCGAGCTTGTCGAACTGCCAGAGCAGGCGCTCCCAGCGATCGAACAGCGACAGCTTGACCACGACGGGCGGTGAGGCCGCCGCGGCACGGGCCTTGCGCTGGGCTTCCACGAGAGCGCGCTCGGCCCATGCGCCACGTTCGGTCAGCGCCTCGAACTGCCCCTCGTCCTGGATGACCTGACCTTCGTTCAGTAGCAAGCGCTCCATCTTGTCGAGCACTTTGAATGGCAGCGGACTCCCGATGTGGATCAGATCCCGGACATCGGAAAGCGGCACGCGATTCGATTCGGCACTCATAGGACGATCCCTCGAATCTCCAGATGCTTTGTCGTCTTCGGCAGGCAGAGACTGTTCTGATTTCTCCCTGAATGCAAGCGTGACCGCCACGTCGAGGTGCTGTCTCGTTCATCGCCATCGGCCAAGCCGCCTGACGCTGGGCTTCCTGGATTGTGCACACAGGCCAGTCCACGGCGTCGGACATTTCGTGAACGAATCCTGCGACTGCGCGCAGGATGACGAGCCAGGGGCGGGGTGCGCTATCGCGATGGCCGCGCGTCACGCGCGCGCGGCCGCCTGCATGCTCAGGTGCGCGGCCCTTCGACGAACCGCTGCATGAACCGCGCGACCGCCAGCCCGTCATGGGGCAGCGACAGCTCGGCGCGCGCGGTGGCGTAGCGTTCCTCGCCGACGCGGTCGCGCCGCTTGTCCAGCAGGTACGCGCTGTAGGCTTCGACGAATTCGGGGTGCGGCTGCACGCAGAAGACGTGGTCGTCGATCGCGTAGGCGGCGATGGGGCAGAAGTCGCTGCGGGCGAGCAGGGTGGCGCCGGTGGGCAGGGTCAGCACCTGGTCCTGATGCGAGGCCAGCAGGTTGAACGACGCGTCGGGCGCCGCGGGCTTCAGGGGCGTCGGGCCGAGCCAGTCGTAGGCCATGCGACCCATGCCCCAGCCGTTGGGCGCGCGGCCCACCTGGGCGCCCAGGCAGTGCGCGATCAGCTGGTGGCCGAAGCAGATGCCCAGCAGCTTCTTGCGTTGCTGCAGCAGCCCGGTGACGCGCCGGCGCAGTTCCTGCACCCAGGGTTCGTCGGAGAACGAATCGGCCTTGCTGCCAGTGAGCAGCACCACGTCGTAGTCGTCGAAGGAATCGGGGTAGCGGCCCAGCATGGTGTCGAAGCGCTCGAACCGCCAGGGAACGCCGGCGGCGGTGAACATCGTCTCGGTCATGGCGCCGTAGCTGACGTAGCGGTCGGCGACGCCAGGATCGAGGTGGTCGTTGTCGAGGATGCAGACCTTCACGGTCGTCGTGGGGGAAGCGGAACTCATGGACGGGATGGTAAGCCGCTGCCGCTAGCCCCGGCTGCGGCAGGAGCGGCGGGCACGTGGCAGGGACGTGCGCCCCTGCAAGCGACTTTCGGGATGGCCGGCGGTCGTCAGGCGCGTAGGCTGGCGGCGCGACGATTCGGGGAGGAACCCATGCTGACGCAACCGCTCAAGGCCTTGGTGCTGCTGTTCCTGTGCGGCGCGCTGGTCGAGGACGCGACGATCTTCGCGCTGGCCTGGCTGGCGCCGGACGTCTGGTTCCGGCTGTTCCATCACGCGACGACCGCCGGTCTCGAGACGGCGCTCCTGCGACGCGCGGCCGGCCAGTGGGCGGCCTTCGCGGTGGTGCAGGCGATCGCCTTGCTGCGCTGGCGCACGCAGCCGGTCTGGCTGGTCGTCGTCGCCGGGCTGCGCGCGTCCGACCTGCTCACCGACCTGTCCTACATCGCCGCGGTGCCCTCGCTGACCCCATTGGGGTGGTTCGCGCTCGTGCCGCCGGCCTTCCTGAATGCCGCCTTCATCGGGGTGATGGCGCTCGCGTATCGCCAGGCGCGCCCAGGCATCGGGCGCTGAGGCGCGCCCGATGGGCCGGGCGGGTGGATCTGGGCGCGGCGCGAGCCTCGGCGCGGGATCTCTTCAGCGGCGAACGTCCGCCGCGGCGCGGCCGGCCAGACGGCCAGTGGCCGCAGCGTGCGCGCGCGGCGCGCTCGAGATGCCCGAGATCGCCGACGGGATCGGCACCACCACCAGGCCTTGCTCGCCGACCCAGAACAGGGTCGTGCCGGCCGGGTCCGTGGCCAGGCGACCGCTGGCGTCGCAGAAGTACGCCTGCGTGGCGATGCAACTCGTCGCCTTGTTCGGCAACGCGATGGTGCCCAGGCTCACCAGGTCGGTGGTGCCGGGCACGGTCGCGTGGGTATCGAAGACCTCGATGTGGTCGATCGCTGACGTGCTGTAGCTGCCGGCCGCCACTTCGCGGTACAGGCGCCGGCCATCGCTCGAGAGGATGCCGCCGTAACCGGTGAAGCCCTGGTTGCCGTTGGTGATGGTGGGATGGCCGACGAGCGACCAGGTGTCGGTGCGATACAGCGCGAAGCTGTCCTGCAGCATCAGGGTGCCCGCCGCGTCGAACGACGCCTGGTTGAGCTTGGGCATGGCGGGCGAGTGCTGGAACTGGGCCGACGTGGCGTCATACCAGTAGCTCGGCCCGGTGGGGGAGGCGCAGGTGCAGCTCGCGACAAAGAGGTTGTCGCCACCGGCCGGCGCAGACACGTTCGGCTCGTACATGCCCCATGGATCGTCCGGCGCGGACGGTACGCTGGCCGTGCCGAAGCTGCCGGTGCGCAGGTCGTAGTAGCTGAGCAGGCCGTAGAAGTAGGAGGTGAGCCACAGGCGCTGGTCGCTCGTGACGGGCATCGGCTGGTCGAAATAGAACCCGGGCGAGGCGGACGACTGGTCCGGGAACGCGATGGTCGAACGCAGTTGCATCGTGTCGGGATCGACGGCCAGCAGGCCGGTGCTGGATGCGACGTAGACCGTGCCCCGGTCGGGCGCCAGCGCGAGGAAGCCGACGCCGGCGACGGGCAGCGTCGTCACTTGCCAGGTGGCGCCCACCAGCTGGTAGCGGACGAGCGAGCCGGTGCCTGCGTACTGATCGACGCCCATGTTGGTGGCGTAGATCGCATGTCGGGTGGCGTCGTAGGCGATCGAGCGGTTCATCCCGCTGCCCGGAACGGCTGCCGTGGCGAAGGTGCCGGGGGCCTCGACGTCGAATGGCGCGGCCGCGGTGGCCAGGGACAGCGCATTCGGGACCGACACGTGGGTGGCACCGGCCGGCAGCGCGGGCAGTTGCAGTGTCGCCGCGGTGTCAGACAGGATGCTGCCGCCGGTCGCGTGCACGCCGCCGACCGTGGCGCTGGTCAGGCTCGGGACCTGCGACAGCCCGCGGCCCGTGACCCGGATCGACGAGGCTTGTCCCGCGAGCACCGCGCCAGGAGTGACGACGCTCAGCTCCGGCAGGTGCAGGGACAGCGTGACTGGCACCGACACCGTGCTCAGCCCCGGGGAGGCGATCGAGAGCGTGGCGACGTCGTCGGTCCAGTTGGCGATGCCTTGCAGCTTGGCGGTGTCGACGTGGTACTGGATAGTGCCGGCACCGGTGCCCGATGCGGCGTCGAGCACGAGCCACGGCTTGTCGCTGCTGGCGCTCCAGGTGCGGCTTTGCGGTATCAGGAAGCTCACCGCCGCCGTGCCGCCCAGGTCTTGCACCGTGGTGCCGGCCGTGACGACGATCGGGGCGATGGCGGGGGCGATCAGGTCGCTGTGGACGGTGATGGCGACCGGGAGCTGCGCCAGGAGCGTGGTCGGCTGGTTCGCCGGCGTCGTGCCGATCGCCACGTTGGCGCTGAGCACGCCGGCGCTGGCGTGCAACGTCGGGAAGCCGAGCACCAGCTTGGCGGGATCCGTGTGGTCCGTCGTGAGGAAGCTCGTGTCGGACGAGGTGAAGGTGAGCTGGTGAGCGGTGTCGGCCGGGACCACGGCCAGGGTCATGGGCGTGGCGGCCACCCCTTCCGTGCCTGCCATCGCGACGGGGGTGGTGTCCACGCGATAGCGCGTGATGGTGTACGGCAGCGTGCGGCTCCAGGCCACGTGCGAACACGCGGAATCGGTGCACAGCTTGTAGGTGAAGTGACCCGTGTGGGACATGCCGGCGGGCAGGCCGGGGATGGCGCGTGCGGTGGCGCGGGCCTGGGTGTCGGAAAGGACATCGAGCTCGAGCTCGAAGCCGTCGCCGTCCGAGGCGGCGGCGACGAAGTACTCGCCGCTGCCGCCCGATATTCCGATGTTGACGATGTCGGTCGTCCAGGGCGAGTCATCGACCGCGATCGACGAGATGGCGCTGTGATCCAGCGTCACCTGGACGCCGTCGGCCGGGTTGCTGGAGCCGCCGCCGCCGCCGCAACCGGCCAGCGCGCAGGCCAGCATTGCCGCGCTGGCGCGCGACATCTTCGATGAAGTCATGGGTTCCCTCCCTGAGCGCTGCATGCGCTGTGCATTTGCGTGACCCGGGTTGCGCCGTCGGAGTGCGGCGCTTCCGGTCACGTTGATCGTGATCCGACCATTGTCCGCGATGCACCGGGGTTCGCCATGCGGCATGTCCCCGATTCCGGGGAGCGCCGGCGCCCGATGCGCGCTGCCGTGGCAAGGGCCGGTTGCAGGACAGCGCGCAGTCCCACGCCTATTGGAAGGTCACCCCGCCGTCGACGACCAGCGTCGTCGGATAGAGCGGCGGGGTGCCCGTGGTGGCCACGCTCAGGTTGGCGCCCGTGGACGTGCCGCCGACCGCGATCGCGGCGCTGCCGCCGTCGCCCTGGAAGTCGATCTGCGCGATCGGCTGCTGGGCGAGCGCCTGCGCCACCGTCAGGCCCGAGCCGCAGTCCTTGTTGAACGAGAACGAGGCCAGCGGCAGGGAGTAGGCCGTGGCGGCCTGCGCCGTGGGCGTGAAGATCGACACCAGCTTGATGTTGCAGCTGCCGGCGTAGGACTTGCCGAGCGTGAGCAGGACGCCGACGTTCTTCGTCGGGCTGGCCCACCATTCGGGGTTCATGCCGAACGTGAAGCGCATCGTCGTCTGGTCGGCCAGTTGCAACCCCGGGGTGTCGGCGCTGCCGCTGATGCCCGTGGCCAGGCCCGGGGCCTGCAGGAAGATGCCGACGTATTCGCCGGTGGCCGGCGTCAGCGTCTGGTAGTAGTGATAGAAGCCGGTCTGGTCGGCGGTGGCCGTCGACGTGGTGGTGCCGCCGTTGCCGCACTGCGCAGGCGCGCCGCAGTTCCAGTTGTCGATGTCGCTGCCGCTGTAGCCGCCGTAGGCGCCGCCTTCGACGGTGCGGCCGCCGTCGGCGAAGCCGGACGAGAACGTGAGCGTCGCCGGCGCGCTGCTCGGCGAGTTCGACCAGTAGATGTTGTCCACCGAGATCGGCGTCGTGCTGCCGGCGGTGTTGCCGGTCACCCCGTAGGTGTCGTTGATCACGAACGGGTTGGTCACCGTCGACAGGTCGAGCCTGGCCCTGGTCGGGTCGGTCATGCCGAAGGCCATCGCGCCGTGCGGCGTGATGTCGGCGATGGGAATGTGCACGTCGTGCCAGTTGCCGTCGTTGACGTAGCCGTACTGTCCCGAGGCGAGCGGGATGTAGACGTCGTACAGGCTCGAGTTGCCGGCCGTCCCGGTGAGGAAGCCCACTTCGATCTTGCCGGCGTAGGTGGTCTTGATGCTGAAGTTCAGCGTGCCCGCGGCCTGGAAGTTGGTGAGGTTCTCCGAGCCGTTGCGGAAGTTCAGCGTCATGCCCCAGCCCCAGTCGAGCGGCGTGGGCGTGATCCTGATGCTCTTGCCGCCTTCGGCGGCGGTGGTGGCGTCCTCGGCCTCGTTGGAGGTCTGGCCGTTCTGCCACGCGTCCCAGGTCAGCGGCGCCGAGGGGAATGCCTCGCCCGCGTCGACCTGTTCCGAATACAGCGTGTAGCGGCTGGCCGTCACCGGGCCCGTGACCACCGGCGCGACGTAGTGCAGCGCGTCGGCATCCGTGTACGCGCCGGCCTCCCATCCCGACGGCGGTACCAGGCCCTGGACGACATAGCGCGCCTGGCGGGCGACGTTGAACAGGCCCCAGCCGTCGTCGCCGCCCTTCCATGGCTCGTCGAAGGCCTCGAAGTAGACGATGTTGAGCGGGGCGCCCGTCGCGGCCGCCTTCCACGCGGCGAGGCGGTCGACGTACATCTTCTGGTTGACCGGATGTGCACGCTGGGTCTCGCCGCCCGTCGGCGTGGCCTTCCAGCCCGTCTCGCCGATGACGATGGGCATCGTCGTGTAGCCCAGGCCGTCGAGGTGGGTGCGCGCCGCGGCGTAGTCGGACTTGGCCTTGGCGATGGAGGCGTCCATCATCGCGGCGGCGCGCTGGTCGGCGGGCACGCCCGCCTGCTGCCAGTCCCACTGGCCAGGGGCGCTCACGGTGTCCAGCAGCGAGTAGGTGTGCAGCGCGACGAAGTCGACGGCCTTGAGCAGGTCGTCCGGCGCGGCGGCCCACAGGGCCCAGTTGTCGTCGGTGGTCACCGGTTGCGTGATGCCCGCGCGCACGGTGGCGAGGAACGCCTCGATCTGCGCCGGCGTGAACTTGTTGAACGACCAGTTCACCATCGTCTCGTTGCCGACGCTGACGGCCTCGACGATGCCGGGGTAGTCGGTGGCCAGCTGGATGGCGCGCGCGATCTCGGCGGTGTTGAAGGCGTCGTTGCCCGCGATGACGTAGGCGCCCAGGTGCACCTTGATGTCGAGGTTGTTGTCCTTGATCACCTTCAGCGTCAGCTTGGCGACGGCATCCGAGCTGTCGAACAGGCGGATGAGGCCGAAGTTCGCCTGCTTGAGCAGTTGCAGGTCCTGCAGCACCTCGTCGGCCGTGATCGTCTCCGTGTCGCGGTTGCCGGAGCGGAACGGCGAGTAGGCCACGGCCTTGCGCGTGGCGTAGTCGCTGGGCAGCTTGCGTGCGGCGGGCACCGGGGCCGGTGCGGGCGGCGGCGGGGCCGTGCTGCCGCCGTCGTCGCCACCGCAGGCGGCGAGCGAGAAGACCAGGGCGCTGGCCAGGGCGGCGCGCGCAAGAAGGGTGTCGCGGTGGTTCATCGGGGTTCCGTTCAGGCGGTGTGAGCGGCCCGGCGCGAGCGTCGAGGGCCGCGCGCCTCCCGGGATGCCCGATCGGCATATGAGCTGAAAGCGCTTTCATATGATAGTCGATGCTGCTGTCGAGCGTCAACGTGCGCTACGGTGGTGTTTCCCCTGCCCTTTTGGGGCGAATGCGGCGCCGCCGCCCGCGAGGTCGAGCATATCGGTCGCAACGCCGATTGCCGCGCCGGAAAGCGCTTTCAAACTCGCGCGCGACGCGCGGCCGCTGCGTGCCGTCGAACTCGATCGTGCGCGGGCAGATCGCGCGGATGACGCATGCGCATGCGTCAGCAGACCCGGCGCAGGAGTGCGTCGGTCGAGCATTGCGACGGCGCGCGCTGCGGTGGCGTCGAGCACGCGGCCGATCCAATGGCTATGCGCCGTGGTCGCGTCGAAGCGCGCCTGCGTGCTCGAACGGGGCTGCGGGCTCCTCGCGTGCCGGGTCGCGGCGACTCCCGATTTACCCGTAGATGAACGCTTCGTCGCCCTGCTGCCACCGCCCGTTCCCGCCCTCGCGCGTGGCGAACAAGCGGCGTTGGTTGCGCTTGAAGTTTGGACTGAGTGCCTCGGGGCACTGCATACTGTGAGGATGAGCGAAGATTTCAAGCCCGGGACGCGACCGCTTTTGCGGCTTGCCGGGCTCGACGCCGTACGGGCGTTCGTGTCGCGTGCCGACGAGGCGCACGTCATCTGGACCGCCGTCATGGCGTTCATGTTGCGGCTGTACCAGGAGCCCGATGGCAAGGCCCGGCGCGAGTCCGGCCCTACCGACTCGCAGGTGGTCGCGGCGCTGCGTGCGGTGCTGCAGGAGAACTTCGGCAGCGAGCCGGCCGACTACGTCTCGTGGGCGCTGGTGCGCTACGGCTGCCGCCAGAAGCCGACCATGTTGGCGCTGCATCCGTGGGAAGGCCTGCTGTTCGAGTGGCAGCAGCGCAAGGCCAGCACGCCGCGCATCGCGCTGATGCTGCGCGACGCCGGCTTCGAACGGCCGCTCACGCCGCAGGCGCTCGAGGCGCTCGACGGCTGGATCACCGATCCCGTCACCGCACTCGGCGCGGCCACCGACATCATCGAGGCGTTGTTCGGCGAGCGCCTCGTCTCGTACAACCTGCATGACGACGGCAGCACGCCCTCGCATGACGTGCTGTTCGGCGGCCTCGTCGCCTCGCTGATGCCGGAGGCCAAGCTCGCGCTGCTGCGCCAGAGCCTGGTGCGGCAGGACGACGGTGCTGTCTGGCGCGTGGAGTACACCTACGAAGGCCGCGAGCGCCAGTTCGACGTGCGGGCGAACGGCTCGGCCATGGACGTCGACGGCGTGATGCAGGGCGTCGATGAACTGATGGAAGGCATCGGCCGCGCGGAGCGCGCCTACCGGCTCGCGCCGGGCCGCTACAACAACGGCGAGACGGGCAACTTCGTCGTCGTCGACAGCCAGCGCTTCCCCGAGATCGCGTGGCGGCTGCGCCTGCCGCTGCTGCGCAGCCCGAGCGTGTCGGATCTCCCGCCGGGCGTGCCCACCGCCGCGCCCGAGCCGCTGCGCGTGGGCGCACGGCCGATGGCGCCGCGGCCGCAGCCGGCCGCGCCCGCCGTCGCGCGCGAAGCGGCGCAG
>JBJMWE010000426.1:0-15691 GCA_045810285.1 Vitreoscilla sp.
CGCCCCGGCCCCGGCCTCGCAGCCGGTCGCCGCCAAGGCCATCGCCAAGGCCGCCACGTTCAAGCCGGCGCACAAGCCGGCGCACAAGCCGATGGCCGCCGCCAGGCCGGCCGCGCCCAAGGCCGCGCCGGCGCCGGTCGCCGCACCGGCCCCTGTCGCCGCCCCGGCCGCCGCATCGGGCGCCAGCGACGACTGGGAATCGTTCTGATCCCCCACGGGAGCGAGAGGGCGCGACGAGGCGCCCTTTTTTTCGCCCGCCTCCCCGCGAGGCCCGTTCCAAACGGCGCAAAAAGTCACTTCATTCCGACCGGCCGCGGCCGATAACGGAACAAGACGCCCTCCGCCTTCCCTTACCGAAACACCCGAGACACTCCAGAGGATCCGCCATGGACATGACCAAGGAAGCCACCCACATCGCGCGCGACGCCGAGCGCAACGGCAAGGCCGGCAGCGGCGCCAAGGGCGAGTTCCTGACCTTCCGCCTGGGCGGCGAGGAGTACGGCATCGACATCCTGCGCGTGCAGGAGATCCGCTCCTACGAGCAGCCGACCCGCATCGCCAACACGCCCGAGTTCCTGCGCGGCGTCGTCAACCTGCGCGGCGTGATCGTGCCGATCGTCGACCTGCGCCTGAAGCTGGGCTGCGGCGCCGATTTCAACGCCTTCACGGTGGTGATCGTCCTGAACGTCAAGGGCCGCGTGATCGGCGCGGTCGTCGACTCGGTGTCGGACGTCTGCGAGCTCGGCGGCGACATGATCAAGCCGGCCCCGCTGATGAACTCCGGCGTCGACATCTCCTTCATCACGGGCATCGCCAACGTCGGCGAGCGCATGCTGATCCTGATGGACATCGAGGGCCTGATGAGCGCTTCGGACATGGGGCTGATCGAAGCGGCTGCCTGAGTCTTCGGCTGTCCCTTGACGAGGCCGCCTGCGGGCGGCCTTGTCGTTCCCGAACTCGGCTCCGCACGGTGTCAGGTCTTGAATCGTGCACTTTCACTGCACGATTCAAGACCTGACACCGGCCGCTTGATCAGGCGCCGAACAGGCGCGCCGCCGGTGTAGCCGTGCCGGTGGCGACGCCCGCGATCGCGCGGGCGATCTTGGCGCCGCCGATGGACGAGGGTTCGATCGGGTTGGCGTAGTCCTGGGGCAGGTCGCAGATGGCCCGCAGGTCGATCACGTCCAGGCCGTGCGCGCAGGCGGTGCGCACGATGGCGTCGTTGAGCGCGGTCAGGGCGACGACGGCGCGTTCGCGGTAGTCCGGGTCGGGGAAGTTGCCGTGGTAGATGGTGCAGACCGCGAGTGGCAGGCGGCGGGCGAGGCATGCGGCGACGGCGTCGCGGTAGCGCACCTCGAACTCGCGCACCGTCGCGGCGACCAGGCGTAGCGCGTCGGCGCTCGAGTAGACGGGCTCGTCCAGCAGGCCCGAGGCCATCAGCGCGTCGTTGCCGCCCACGCTCAGCACCAGGTGCGTCGCCGACGCGTCGACGCCCGCCACCTGCGCCGCGACGTCCGCCGACTGCGCGCCGTCGACTGCCGCCAATGTCGCGCGCCAGCCTTCGGGCAGCAGGCCGCGCAGCTGGGTGACGACGTCGGGGCCGCCGTCGGTGTAGGCGGCGTTGTCGAAGATGGAATCGCCGAGGAGGACGAGGTGCGGCATGGGAGCGGAACGGCTGGTCGGGTCGAGGCCGGCATTGTCGGCGATCTCATGGTTTGTCCCGAGGCGGCCGTGCACCCCGATTGCCCCCCGACGGGAGCGCCTTCGCGTGCCGCGCGGAAGAAAGTCTCACGCCGCGCGGCCGCGCGCGGCCCTACGATGGCGCCACGTTTCCAACGAGCCTCAAAGAGAGTTCACGTGCCCGATCTCATCGTCCATGGCGGCCGCCCCCTCAGCGGCCGCATCACGCCCTCCGCGAACAAGAACGCGGTGCTGCCGATCCTGTCGGCCACGTTGCTGACGCGCGAGCCGGTGACGCTGCGCGGCGTGCCCGACATCACCGACGTCCGCAAGATCCTCGCCGTGTTCCGCGAGCTGGGCAGCCATGTCGAAGGCGAGCTCAAGGACGGCGTGCTGCGCATCCACCACGAGCACACGAACTTCGACCCGGCGGTGCACAAGCTGCCCGAGGAGATGCGCTCGTCCGTGATGCTGGTGCCGCCGCTGCTGGCACGCTTCGGCAGCGCGCGCATCGAGAACGACGTGCAGGGCTGCACGCTGGGCGTGCGCGAGATCGATCCGCACGTCGAGGTGTTCGAGGGCTTCGGCGCACAGGTCGAGCGCGGTGCGGGCGCGCTGATCGTGCGTGCGCGCCGCCCGCTGCACGCGCATCGCCGCTGGCTGGACTACGCCTCGGTCACCACCACCGAGAACTTCGTGCTGTGCGCCGCGCTGGCCGACGGCGTGTCCGAGCTCACCAACGCCGCATCCGAGCCGCACGTGCAGGAGTTCTGCGACTTCATGCAGCGCATGGGCGCGCAAGTCGACGGCATCGGCACCTCGCGGCTGACCGTCACCGGCGTCGAGGAACTGCACGGCGTCGACTTCACCTTCGTGGAGGACTTCCACGAGGTCGTCACCTTCCTGGCACTCGGTGCCATCACGGGCGGCAACGTCGAGGTGAGGAACAGCGCGCCGCAGTTCTTCCCGCTGCTCGATCGCAGCTTCGCCAAGCTGGGCGTGGAGATCACCCACGAGGGCGGCTGGTCGCGCGCGTACGTGCCGAACGGACTGAAGGTGCGCGAGCCGTTCACGCGCAACATGCTGCAGAAGATCGAGGCCGCGCCGTGGCCCTACTTCCCGGTCGACCTGCTGCCCATCTTCATCGCGCTGGGCGTGCGCGCCGAGGGCCAGATGATGTTCTGGAACAAGGTGTACGACGGCGCCCTCGGCTGGACGTCGGAGCTGTCTAAATTCGGCGCCCATGCGTTCCAGTCCGACCCGCACCGCGTCATCACCTTCGGCGGCAAGAGGCTGGTGGGCGCGGAGGTGGACAGCCCCTACATCATCCGCGTGGCGATCGCGCTGCTGATGCTGGCGTCGAGCATCGACGGCAAGTCGACGATCTACAACGGCACGCCGATCCGGCGCGCGCATCCGCGGTTCGTGGAGAACCTGGTGTCGCTGGGGGCGAACATCGAGTGGGTCGGCCCGGAGAATTGAGGCCCCACGCTCCCCCTGGTCGCTGCCCCCGAGGGGCTGGCCGCGACGCGCCCGGCAATGCCGGTTTCCGCGCTCCCTCGAACTTCCTCGTCGCATCCGAGCGGCAGCGCCGGCCGGGCATCGGGCCGCGCCTGCCGTGACGGACGGACCCTCGGCCGGTCCAAGGTACTGACCTCTTCTGAGGATTCAATCCACGATCCGTGCGCCGCCTTCCTGCAGCAGCTCGCGCAGGATGGAACGGTGGCACCGTGCCTCGTTCTCGCAGTAGCAGCCGACGGAGAAATTGGCATGCTGCGACAGCGCCGCGAGCAGCTCGATCGTGCGGGCGTTCTCGGGCTGCTTCATCTCGGCCTTGTAGCCGCGCGTGAACGCGGCCCATTCCTTCTCGCCGGCGGCGCTCAGGTCGGCCTGCGAGGCCAGCGCGCGCTTGACGAGCTCGGGCGTGGGCGACAGGTTCGGGTACCAGACGTCGTACCAGTCACCCGAGGCGAACGCCGCCTTCGGCACCCCGCGCGGCGGACGGCGCACGGTGCCGATGCGCGTGCCCTCGTGCGGGTGGCGCGGCGTACCGAGGCGGACGATGCGGACGGTCATGACGTCGATCCCCTGGTTGTCGGACTTCAAGCGGTGCGCAAGGATTCCAGCTCCACGATGCGCACGTTCACGTCGCGGCCCGACACCTGCATCAACGCCACCGACACCGGCAGGCGGAAGCGCACCGGCCCGGCGCTGCCCGGGTTGACGTAGAGGACGCCGCCGCGCCGCTCGATCTTCGGGCGGTGCGAGTGGCCCGTGACCACCACGTCGACATCCGCGGTGCTCGGATCGATCGCGAGATCGGCCAGGTCGTGCAGCACGTGCAGCGTGACCTCGCCGAAGCGCAGCTGCTCCGTCTCGTGGATGCGCTGGGCCCAGGCCGCGCGGTCGTTGTTGCCGCGCACGGCGGTCACCGGCGCGAGGGTGGACAGCGGCTCCAGCACGTTCTCGCCGATGTCCCCGGCGTGGACGATGAAATCGCTGCCGCGCAGGGCATCGACCGCCTCGGGCCGCAGCAGGCCGTGGGTGTCCGAGATGAGACCGATCCGGATCATGGGGTCATCGCATCAATCGGCGTGCCGACGCGCGCTCATTCCTGCGACGCCCGCCGCAGGGTCTCCATCACGGGCCGCGCCAGCACCTCGTGCAGGCTCCACCAGCCGGCCCCGAGCGCCAGCACCCCACCGCTGACGGCGCCGGCCACCGGCACCCACCACGGCGGGTTCCAGTGGAACTCGAACACCCAGGTGGCCAGGCTCCAGCCCACGGCCACTGCCGCAGTGGCGGCAAGCAGGCCGGCCAGCGCCCCGATGCCCGCAAGCTCGACCTGCTGCACGCGGCCCAGCAGCGCGCTGGACGCCCCCACCGCGCGCATCACCGCGAACTCGCGCGCCCGCGCCTCGCGCGTGGCCGACACCGTGGCCACCAGCACCACCAGGCCCGCGACCAGCGCGAACGCGAACAGCAGCTCCACCGCATGGATGACCTGGTCGAGCACGCCCTGCACCTGGGCGATGGTGGCCGACACGTCGATCGCCGTCACGTTGGGAAATTGGGCCGCCAGCCGGTTGTCGAAGGCCGCCGCGGCCGGCGCCTTGAACGCGCTGATGTAGCTCAGCGGCAGGTCGCCCATGCTGGCACGCGGGAACATCACGAAGAAGTTGACCCGCATCGAGCCCCAGTCGACCTTGCGCAGGGTGGTGATGCGCCCCGAGACCATCTGCCCGCCGACGTCGAACGCCATCGTGTCCCCGAGCTTGAGGCCCAGCGTCGTCGCGAGGCCCTCCTCGACGCTCAACCCGTCCGCCTCGTCCGGCACCCACCTGCCGGCGACGATCTTGACCTTGTCCTGCAACTGCGCGGAATGGCTCAGGTTGAGCTCGCGCTGGATCATGTTGGACGCGTCGGAGTCGGGCTTGTAGCGCTTGGCCACCGGCTCGCCGTCGATGCTGACGAGGCGGCCGCGGATCATCGGGAACCAGTCGTCGCCGCGCACGCCGGCGGACTTGAGCATGTCGCGGTACGCCTCGGCCTGGTCGGGCTGGATGTTGACGACGAAGCGGTTGGGCGCGTCGGGCGGCGTGGCCGCGCGCCAGCTGTCGATGAGATCGGTACGCAGCAGCACCAGCACCCACAGCGCCATCAGCCCGATGGCCATGGAGGCCACCTGCAGCACCGCGAAGGCCGGGCGCGCGGCGATGGCGCGCGTGGCCAGCACCAGCCAGCGCGGGGCGCGCGCCTCGGGGACGAAGCGGCGCAGCGCCCGCACCGCGAGCCAGCCCACGAGCGCGAACACCAGCGCGGCCCCCGCGAACCCGCCGACGCTGATCAGGCCCAGCTTGACGTCGCGCGCCGCGATCACCATCAGCGCCGCGAAGCCCAGGAAGGCGCCCGCCAGCACGCCGATGCTGGCCGCCTTGGGCGTTCCGACGTCGCGCCGCAGCACGCGCAGCGGCGGCACCCGCGCCAGCTGCAACACCGGCGGCAGGCCGAAACCCAGCAGCAGGATCAGGCCCACCCCCACGCCCAGCAGCGCCGGCAGGGGCCCCGGCCAGGGCAGGCCGTTGGGCAGCCAACTGGTGAGCAGTGCGACGAAACCCAGGTGCAGCAGGAAGCCGAGCGCCAGGCCGAGGAGGCTGGCGAACAGCCCCAACCCGCAGAACTCGATGGCGTGCACGGCCGCGATGCGGCCCTGTGTCTCGCCGAGCACACGCAGCATCGCGCAGTCGTCCAGGTGGCGCTGCGCGAAATCGCGCGCGGCCACGGCCACCGCCACCGCCGACAGCAGCGCCGTGAGCAGCGCCACCAGGCTCAGGAACTGCTGGGCGCGGTCGACCGTCTGCGTCATCTCGGGCCGGCCCGAGGCCAGGTTCTCGACGCGCATGCCGCGGATGCCCTCGGACTTGATCTTGCCCTTGGCCCACGTGGCGAAGTCGTCGGCCGCCTTCTCGTCGCCGTTGGGCGCGCCCACCGCCAGCCGCCAGGTGATGCGGCTGGACGGCTGCACCAGGCCCGTGGCCGGCAGGTCGGCCACGTTGAGCATCACGCGCGGCGCCAGCGCGGAAAAGCCGGTGCCGCGATCGGGTTCGATGGCGATCAGCCCGGCGATGCGCAGCGTGGCGTCGCCCAGCTCCAGCGGGTCGCCCACCTTCAGCTGCAGCGCGCTGGCCAGCGCCGGGTCGATCCAGGCGGTGCCCTGCGCGGGGGCCTGGCGCAGCGACTGCACCGGCGCCGCCTGTCCGAAGCGCACGGCGATCCGGCCGCGCAACGGGTAGGACGCGTCGACGGCCTTGACCGCCGCCAGCTTGGCCGCCCCGCCCTGCGCCGCGCCGGCGCGCGCCATGCTCGGGAAGTTGGCGGCCTGCCCGACGACGAAGCCGCGCCGCCGGGCCTCCTGCATGAACGCCGGCGCCAGCGGCTTGTCGCCCAGCACGACGGCATCGCCGCCCAGCAGCTGCGCGGCGTCGCGTACCAGGCCCGCGCGCATGCGGTCGGCGAAGAAGCCCACCGCCGCCAGCGCGCCCACGGCCAGCACCACGGCCCACAGCAGCAGCTTGAGCTCGCCCGCGATGAAGTCGCGCCAGACCTGGCGGCCGGCCAGGCGCCAGACGGAGGCCTGGGGCCGGTTCGCGGGAAGGGTCGAGGCGCGCGCATTCGTCATGGCCGCAACGGTACACCGAAGCCGCGGACGGCGCCGCGCGCGAAAGGGGCGATTCCGGCCGGGCGATGCACCGGGCGACCCGTCAACGCCGTTGAATGCCATCGCCAATCGCTTCGAACGCCGCCGCGCGGCCGCGGTGCTTCAATGACGCCATGGACACCCGCTATCCACCCGTCTTCCTCTCGCACGGCTCGCCGATGACGGCGCTGGACTCCGGCCCCGCCGGCACGTTCTGGCGCCGGCTGGGCCAGGCCATCGACGCCCGCGTCGTGGGCGGGGGCGCCGCGCCGGCCGCCATCGTGGCCCTGTCCGCGCACACGCTCGCGCGGCGCGTCGTCACGCTCGCGGCCGCGCGCCACGAGGCGGTACACGACTTCGGCGGCTTCCCGCGCGCCCTGTACGAACTGCGCTACGACGTCGCGGGCGCCCCCTGCCTCGCGCCGCACGTCGAGCAGTTGCTGCAGTGGGACGGCATCGAGGTGGAGCACGCCGACGCGGGCGGCCTCGACCACGGCATCTGGGTCCCGCTGCGCGACATCCGGCCGCGCGCCGACGTCCCGGTGCTGCCCGTCGCCTTCCCGCCGGACTGGACACCCGCGCAGCTGTCCAGGCTCGGCGCGGCGCTGCGTCCGCTCGCCGACGAAGGCGTGTGGATCGTCGGCACCGGCTCCATCACGCACAACCTGCGCCTGGGCTTGCCACGCGCCGAACCGGTGGCCGAGATCCCCGCCAGTGCCGAATTCCGCGCCTGGTTCGCGCAGCGCTCGGCCGCGCGCGACTGGGACGCGCTGCGCAACTACCGCACGCTGGCGCCCCACGCCGTCGCCATGCATCCGACCGACGAGCACCTGCTGCCCTGGTTCATCGCGGCGGGCGCGGGCGGCGAGGCGGACGCAGCGGTCCGCCTGCACGCGAGCGTGGCCGGCGGTCACCTGGGCATGGACGCCTACGCGTTCGGGCCGGATGCGCGTGCGCTGGCCGACGACATCGCGGCGGTCGCGGCGACCGCCTGAAGGCCAGCGCGCCCCGGGCCGGCGCAGGTACGATGCAGTCCTTTGCGACGTCGCACCCGACGCCTTGTCCATGCTGGGTATCGCCCCCCTCGCCCGCTACGAGATCTCGACCGCGCGCCTGCGCCTGGTCGCCGGCGACCCCGACATCGCCCCCGCCGTGCTGGAGTTCCACCAGCGCAACCGCCAGCATTTCGCGCGCTGGGATCCGCCCACCGGCGACGTGTTCTACACGCTCGATGCCCAGGCCGCGCGCGTGGCCAACGGCATCACCGCGTTCAACAACGACACCGCCTACCGCTGGTGGCTGGTCGACGCCACGCGCTGCGGCGGCGCGCGCCTGCCGTCGTCGGATGTCGAGGTGATCGGCAGCGTGCACTTCAGCCAGGTCTCGCGCGGCGCGTTCCAGAGCGCGATGCTGGGTTATGCGCTCGACGAGGCGCACGTGGGCCAGGGGCTGATGTCGGAGGCGATCGCCGCCGGCCTCTCGGAGGTGTTCTCGCCGCGCGTGAACCTGCACCGCGTGCAGGCCAACTACCGGCCCGAGAACCAGCGCAGCGCACGCGTGCTCGAGCGCGCCGGCTTCCACAAGGAAGGCCTCGCGCCGCACTACCTCTACATCGACGGCGCGTGGCGCGACCACATCGTCACGTCGATCCGCAATCCGGCGTTCGTGCGCCCGGAGGGCTGGTAAGGGGTTCCGGGCGAAGCGTTGCGGCGAGCGTGGATCCTGCGACTGCGCGCAGGATGACAGCCCTTGTTTCCGGCGAGACGCGCGGATGTTGGGCTGGAATGCGATGCCGTCGTCGCGGTCGTTCAGGGTTCGTGCGCCGCGAACACTGAATCGAGTTCTTCCGTCCACAGACCCTTGTCCTCGTCGTCGACGAACGCGGCATCGAAGCTGTTGCGCAACAATGTGTAGGCGTCGCGCGCCGTCAGTTGCGGCAGGGATTCGAACAATTGAACGAAGTTGTCGTTCACATAGCCACCGAAGTAAGCAGGATCGTCGGAGTTGATGGTGACGCACAGCCCGGCGGCGAGCAGCGCCGGGATGTTGTGCTCGCCCAGCCCGTCGAACACGCGCAACTTGACGTTGGACAGCGGGCAGACCGTCAACGGCATGCGCTCGCGCGCCAGCCGCGCCACCAGGGCGGGATCCTCGATGCAGCGCACGCCATGGTCGATGCGTTCGACTTCCAGCACGTCCAGCGCCGCACGGATGTAGTCCGGGGGCCCCTCCTCGCCGGCATGCGCCACCCGGTGCAGGCCGGCGTCCCGGGCGCGGGCGAAGACACGTTCGAACTTCTCCGGCGGGTGGCCCAGCTCGCTGGAATCCAGCCCCACGCCGACGAATCTGTCCCGGTACGGCATGGCCGCTTCCAGCGTGGCGAGCGCGTCGTCCTCGCTCAGGTGGCGCAGGAAGCACAGGATCAGGCGCACGCTGAGGCCCAGTTCGGCCTCGGCCCGCCTTGCTGCGCGATCCAGGCCGCGGATGACGACGCCCAGGTCGATGCCGCGGGCGGTATGGGTCTGCGGGTCGAAGAAGATCTCCGCGTGGACGACGTTGTCGCGCGCGGCGCGGCGGAAGTACGCCCAGGCCATCGCGTCGAAATCGTCCTCGGTGATCAGGACGCTGGCGCCCGCGTAGTACACGTCCAGGAAGCTCTGCAGGTTCGTGAACGCGTAGGCCTGGCGCAGCGCGTCGACGCTGGCGTACGGCAGCGCCACGCCGTTGCGCCTGGCCAGCTCGAAGATCAATTCGGGCTCCAGCGAGCCCTCGATGTGGATGTGCAGCTCCGCCTTGGGCGCGTCGCGCAGCAGTTGCAGCAGGTGGGGACGGGAGATGTGGGGGAAATCGATGGGAAGCGTCATGGCCGGATCCAGGCGGAGGTCGGGGTTGGAGCCGACTTTAAGCCGGCGCAACCCGGGCGGGGAACGATTCGGAGCTCGGCGGCTATGGATCCTCGGTTTTCGCATAACGGCCATCGCCATCAAGCCGGAAAATGTTGGCTGGACCTGCATTTCGCGCGTGCCGTCACACGCCGCAGTTTCCTTGCTCCCGCCCGCGCGCCGAGGCGGCATCCCGTCACTCCCGTTCCCTGCAGGTCCCGTCTTGACCTTCGATCTCATGCATGCCATCGCCGGCCTGCTGGTGGGCGCCATCGTCGGCGTCACCGGCGTGGGAGGCGGCGCGTTGATGACGCCGTTGCTGGTGATGATGTTCGGCGTCGCCCCGACCACGGCCGTCGGCACCGACCTGCTCTACGCTTCCATCACCAAGAGCTTCGGCACCGCCGTCCACCACAAGGCGGGCACCGTCGACTGGCAGGTGGTGCGCCGGCTCGCGCTCGGCAGCCTGCCGGCTGCGGCGCTCACGCTGGCCTGGATGCACTTCGCGCACATCGCGCAGCTGCGCAGCGGCCTCATGACATCGACGCTGGGCGTCGCGCTGGTCGTCACGGCCCTGGGCATCCTGTTCAAGGAGCAGATCCATTCGCTGGGCACGCGTTTCCGGCTCGGCGACGGCGCGCGCTTCAAGGCGCTGCAACCCTGGCTGACGATGGGCTGCGGCGTGCTGCTGGGCGTGATGGTGACGCTCACGTCCGTGGGCGCCGGCGCCCTCGGCACCGCGATGCTCGTGTACCTGTACCCGCTGCGGCTGTCCGCGGGCAAGCTGGTGGGCACCGACCTCGCGCATGCGATCCCGCTGACGCTGATCGCCGGCCTGGGCCACCTGGCCCTCGGGAGCGTCGACCTCGTGCTGATGCTCAACCTGCTGGCCGGCTCGATCCCGGGCGTGCTCGCGGGCTCCTGGGTCAGCACGCGTGCGCCGGTCGGCCCGCTGCGCACCGCGATCGCGTTCGTGCTGCTGTTCGTGGCGTGGAAGATGGTGATGCGCTGAACGAGGGCGCGGCCAGTCCGGTCGGCGGCCTGGTCCACGTGGATCCTGCGACTGCGCGCAGGATGACCGGCGAAAGCCGTCGCACGCGTCCGCACGAGGGCGCGACTGCGCGCAGGATGACCGGCGAGCGCTGTCCCGTGCGTCCGCACGAGGGCGCGCGGCCGGTCCGGTCGGCGGCCTGGTCCACGTGGATCCTGCGACTGCGCGCAGGATGACCGGCGAGCGCTGTCGCGCGCGTCCGCGCGCGACAGCGCTCGCCGGTCACTTGCCGCGCTCGCGGCGCGCCATCCGGCTCAGCTTGTTGGCCAGTTTCTCCTGCACCTTGCGCTCGGCCATGCCGTCGCGCAGGTCGTAGAACGGCGTCCACTTCTTGCCCACGGGCTTGCGGTCGTCCCAGAACAGCAGGTAGCCGCCGGGGGCCACGGAGAACGGCCGCAACGACGTGCCCGAACGCGAGCGCCCGAGGAAATCGTTGCGCGCGCCCTTGACGGCCTTGCGCGAGAACCATCCGGGCAGCACGAAGTTCTGCACCTTCACGCCCTCGATCTCGTAGTACTCGCCCGAGACGGCGTCGCACAGCTCGTACTGGTGGAAGACGAGGTGGCGCCGATCCTGCGGGTGCGGCCCCTGCACCAGCAGGTTGCTCAGCGGATCGCCCACCAGCTCGATGGCCTCGTGCGACAACGCCACGGTCCAACAGTCGGCCTCCTCGCCGCAGGCGTCGAGGAACACGAAGCCGAACGGCACATCCAGGTTGTTGCTGTCGTGGTAGCCCTCGGCCTGCGTGATCGTCGGATGGTCGACGAGGTAGATGACCGCGTCGCCGCGGCGCCCGGGCAGCTCGGGCAGGTCGACCCGGCGTTCGCGCGAGCGCGGCACGCGGCCCGCGCTGTCCACGCGCAGGCGGGCGCCGAACTGCCAGTGCGGGTAGAAATCCTCCTCCAGCTGGCGATTGATGGCACGCACCGCCGCCTGCAGCTCCGCATCCGACACCTTCGTGCTGCGATTGACCACCGAGATCAGCATGGCTCCCCCTCGTTGAATGGATCGTGGCCGCGATTGTGCGGTGTCCGCCTCCGGCTGCCCAGCCGCGCGCGGGCACGGCATGGCTTCGCGCAAGCCGCGTGACGCCGGCCGCTCAGAAGCAGGTGACGATCGCGTCGACGACGCCGTACGCCTCGTCGACGATGGGCATCCAGCGCCACTTGTCGAAGGTGGTGCAGGGGTGCGAGAGGCCGAGGCAGACGCGGTCGCCGACCTGCAGGCCGCCGGTGGGCGTGTCCATCTTCAGGTAGGCGTGCTGGTCGTTCAGCTTGGCGATGGCCCAGCCCGCGGGCGCCGGCACGCGCTCGCGGCGCGCGCGCGCGACGGCGGCCAGCGGCAGCGGCATGCCGAGGTCGAACGAGATGTCGCGCTTGCCCACCGCCAGGATCGCCAGGCCCGGTTCGGGCAGCGACTGCACGAGCGCCCACACCTCGAGCGCGGCGCGCAGGCCCTGCGCGTCGTCGCAGCCCAGGCGCCGGTTGACCGCGTGCACGAGGCGCGTGTAGTGGCCCTGGTCATGAGTGACGTAGCAGCCCGAGCGCAGCAGGCCGCGCACCGGGCGCGCCAGCTCGACGCGCAGGCCCGGCACGACGAGGTCGAACACGGCCGAGCCGCCGGCCGACACGATCACCTCGTCGGCGTCGAACAGCCCCTGCGCGTCGCAGTCGCGCGCGAGGCGGTCGGCGCGCGCCATCAGGTCCGCGACGGCGGAGTGGTCGCCCTCGCCGCCCACCATGCTGCCCAGCCCCTCGTAGCACTCGATGCCCGCCAGCACCACCGCGGCGCTCGCGTGCGCGCGGCGTGCGAGCGCGAGCGCGTCCGCGTGCGAGCGCACGCCCGAGCGCCCGCCCGCGACGCCCACTTCCAGCAGCACCTCGAACGGCCGGTCGGTCGACACGTCCTCGATCAACTCGAGCTGCGCGACGGAATCCAGCAGGAAGACGACGCGCACGCCGGGGTGCGATTCGTGCAGCGCGGCGATGGCGCCCAGATCCGCCGCATCGAGCACCTGGTTGGCGATGAGGACGTTGCGCACGCCCGCGGCGAGGCCGGCCTGCATCTGCGTGACGGTGGCGAACGTCAGGCCCCACGCGCCGGCGTCGAGCTGGCGCTGGAACAGCTGCGGCGACATCGTCGTCTTGCCGTGCGGCGCCAGGCCCACGCCGGCGGCGTCGGCGAAGCGCTGCATCCAGCCGACGTTGTGCGCCAGCGCGTCGCGCCGGATCACCGCCAGCGGCAGCGGGAGGTCGCCCGCGAGCACGTTCCAGCCCTGGGCGCCGACCTGCGACCGCCGCAGCGGCGCCACGCCGTGGGGAAAGCCCTTGAAGCTGGCGTCGAGCAACGGATCGAGGAGATCGGTCATGCGGCGATCATAGGCGTCGGCCCCCGGTTCGCGTCCGAAACGAGAAATCGTTCACGCAGGGGCGCTGGACGATCGCCACCGCGCCCCGAATGATCGGCATCCAGGTGCATCCGCCGCCCCGCGTCGTCCGTAAAGGTTCTTCATGACCCGCCCCTTCCCGACCTTCGCCGTCGCCGGCGCCCTGCTGCTGGCGCTCGCGCTGCCCGCGCGCGCCGCCAACGTCACCGTCACCGTGCATGGCGCCGACGGCCAGCCCGCGGCCAACATCGTCGTTCAGCTGACGCCGGCACGCCCCGGCGCGCCGCGCCCGCCGTGGACGCCGGTGGTCATCGTGCAGCGCGACATCCACTTCGTGCCGGCCATCACCGCGGTGCCGGTGGGCACGACGGTGCGCTTCTCCAACCAGGATCCGTACGACCACCACATCCGCTCGGAGCCCGCCGGCCCGCTGGGCAACCTCCCGCCGGCGAAGAACTTCGAGATGCGCCTGGCCGGCGCCAGCGGCGACAAGGTGGCCAGCGCCGACGTCACGTTCGACAAGGCCGGCGTGCTCGTGCTTGGCTGCCACCTGCACGGCTCCATGCGCGGCCACGTGTACGTCGCGAGCACCCCGTGGGTGGCGGTGACCGACGCCAGCGGCAGCGCCACGATCGCCGACGTGCCCGACGGCGCCGCCGACCTGCGCACCTGGAGCCCGGAGCAGCTGGTCGACCAGCCCGTCGCGCAAAAGCAGGTGAGCGGCGCGAACGTCGCCTTCGAGGCCACGCTCAACTTCACGCCGCCCAAGCGCCGCCGCCATTCCTGATCCGCACGGAGCCCGCATGCCCCACGCCGTATCCCGTCCCGACCACGCGCGCCGGCTGGGCGCGTCCGGCGCACTGCTGGTCGCCGCCGCGTGCGCCCTCGCGCCGCTGCGCGCGCATGCGGACACCGACAAGCTGGCGCTGACCGGCGGCGTCACCAGCATCGACGGCGCCGCCGGCGGCGGCCTGACGCCATGGGCCGTGATCGGCAGCAACGCCACCGAGGGCCAGTGGGGCGCGACGGCGACGGCGTCCTACGTGTCCACGCGCAACTATTCGATGAAGGTGGCCGGCGCGCTGCTGGCGTGGGACGACCGCGCCGAGCTCTCGTTCGCGCACCAGGACTTCGACACCGGCGCCACGGGTCGCGCACTCGGGCTCCCCGGGCTGCACCTGAAGATGGACGTGGTCGGCGCGAAGCTGCGGCTGCTGGGCGACGCGATCCTCGACGCGGACTCCTGGCTCCCGCAGGTCGCCGCGGGCGTCGAGGTCAAGCGCACGGACGCCGGCGCGCTGAAGCCGACGTTGCAGGCCCTCGGCGCGCACGTCGACGGCATCGACGTCTACGTCAGCGCGACCAAGCTGTTGCTCGCGCAGGGCGTGCTCGTCAACGCCACGCTGCGCGCGACCAAGGCCAACCAGAACGGGCTGCTGGGCTACGGCGGCACCGCGCAGAAGTCGTACCGGCTCGAGCCCGAGTTCTCGGTCGCCTGGCTGGCCAACCGCCGGCTCGCGTTCGGCGCGGAGTACCGGCGCAAGCCCGACAACCTCGACCCGTCCGTGCTGGGCGCCGGCCTGAAGGAGGACGACTGGTGGGACGTGTTCGCCGCCTGGGCGCCCTGCCCCAACTTCTCGCTGACCGCGGCGGTCGTGCAGCTGGGCCGCATCGTGCCGGCCGTCGCGACCAAGCGGCAGGACGGCGGCTACCTGTCCGCGCAGCTCGCGTTCTGAAGGATCCCCATGACCCGATTCGCTCCCCTGCTCCTCGCCGCGCTGGCCGCCGCGTTCGCGCCGGCGCCCGCGCAGGCGCAGCAGAACGCGCCTGCGAACGCCACCATCCCCGCGCCCGCCGACGACGCGCTGTTCCGCGACCTCGGGGGCCAGGCCGGCATCGACCGCATCGTCGGCGACTTCGTGCCGCGCCTGGCCGCCGACGCGCGCCTGGGCGAGTTCTTCAAGCGCGCCAACCAGGATCACCTCCGGCAGATGCTGGGCGAGCTGCTCTGCCGCATCTCGGGCGGCGGCTGCGTCTACACGGGCCTGTCGATGAAGCAGGCGCACCAGGACATCGACGTCGCCAGGAGCGACTTCAACGCGCTGGTGGAGGTGCTGCAATCGGCCATGGACGCGCAGGGCGTGCCGTTCGCGGCGCAGAACCGGTTGCTGGCGCGGCTGGCGCCGTTGCATCGGGATGTCGTGAACGTGCATTGACGGCGGCGTGGGAACCAGCGCGGGGCAGTGAAGGGCGGGCCTGGGTGCCGGCGAACGGGGCGAACGGCGGGTTACGCCTGCGGCTAACCCGCCCTACGGCACACTATGGGGATGGTTGTCGATGATCCCACGCTGTTCAGGAACGCCAAGGCCTTCGAGGCGTGGCTGAAGAAGAACCACGCGAAGTCCGATGGGCTCTGGTTGAAGATCGCCAAGCGCGGCGCCGACGAGCCCAGCGTCACCTACCCCGAGGCGGTGGAGATCGCGCTGTGCTGGGGC